>JAYSQG010000016.1:0-7471 GCA_043721685.1 Saprospiraceae bacterium
TATTGTATTATTAACTCTATAATAATCAAAGTTTAATAACCTTTCATTCATATCTTTTAAAAGGGTTTTAACTGCATTAGTTGCTACAGTTGTACTTGAAAACTTAGTTGATGACATAACATGAAAATTAACTTGTATTGTTATGTCGGCAGTATTAAGAAAGTCAGCAAAAGTGATGTTACAACTCGATTCAGGTGAAGATGTCGAGTTATTATTTAAAACAGTACAGTTTAGAACTGGGCTTTGTGCTTTACTTTCTAAAAAGGTAATAAAAAAACAAGCAAAAGTTAATATATATTTCATTTGTTGAGATTTTAATGGTGAATAATAATTTTTTTAGCCATATAGACGAAGCTATTACTTTCAATATTTACAATTAATAAGCCTTGAGGTAATTCATTTTTGGGAATATTTATTTCATTTTCACTAAATTCATTAGTATTATTCCAAACTAATCGTCCTCTAATATCATAGATTTTAACATTTTTAATAAATTCATTGCTTTGTACGGAAATTGAAATCTTTTCATCTTGATAGCTAATATTAAAATCATTTAAAGGCTTTTTCAAATCATTAACTGAAACAAACACATCGCAACTACTGTTTGCAAATTTTAACTCACCGACTTCACTGTCTTGATAACAAATTAGGTTATAGCCATCAGTATAGTTTTCGCTTTGTCCTTGTGAGTTGAGAACAGATAAATCAGCATTTATAGCTCCAATTCTATCCAATATTATCAAGGGATTTGTAAAATAGACATCAAATAGGATTGAAGGAGTACTTGACTTATAGGTATATTTTTTAAAACGCAAATTACCGTTATTAATAGCAGTAGTATCTACTAAACTTTGTAATTCTAAATTAAATAAATATTTATTTCTTGTAGTCCTTAATTTAGTAATAGCCCCAATTTGAGTTTTATATACAAATGCCAGACTTAATGTATCATTGACCAATAATAATACACTATCATTTTTTTGAATCATATATAAAGGGCTTAAAATTCTAGTAAATAAAGTATCATTATTTTTGTTCTTGAATACCTCTTTTTGCTCAAATTTTTTCATAATAAGGGTATTAATAAGCGTATCTTTGGTATAAGATACTTTTAAAGTGCCTCGCCGAGGTCTGAAATAAGTAACATTTAAATTATATGAATCAGTTTGAAAAAAGTAATGCCATTCCGCCCCAATTTTAGGTGCAAAAACAGCTTGACTCGAAGCGAAATAGGATAAAGATTGAAAGAATAACAGAAGAATACCTGTTTTGATAAGGTGATTTATTTTCATTGTATTAATTTTTAAGAAGTAACGTGTAAAAATAAACGACTTACAGATTGGATTAGAATATAATAATAACCATTCATTTTTACACATTACTCCATGTTATGTGTTATTGTTAATATTATTCCATACCAATTCTTCTTTTGATAGCAATGATGTCTTTTTTGAGATTTTCAATTTCTACTTTTTGAGCATCAATAACGGCTTGTTGTTCTTTTACACCTTCTACCAAAAGCGGAATGACACCTATATAATTAACAGAAAGCATGCCTTCCTTATTGGTTTTGACTAATTGTGGTAATACAGTTTGGATTTCTTGGGCAATAAAGCCTATTTGATTCGCCGACTCTCTAATGCGATCTTGGGCTTCTTTCTTAGATTTCTCTAAATCTTTTGCGCTTTTATCATCTATTGTTCTTACGTTTTGTAAATTAGTTAACAAAGCTTCGTCTTTATCTGTTTTTAAATCATAGGAGACACCGCGCAGTTGTTTTAGCGTTAGTAAGGAATTTGTGACAGATTGGACATTCTTTTTGAGACGCATATCTGAATAAATAGAAGAAGTCCCATAAACAGTACCTCTAACATGCAAATCTCCCGAAGAAGTAAATTGTGCGACTTCATAAGTGCCTTGTCCACCTGTTATAAAATGAATACCATTTTTGCCGTTGAGTTGCAAAGCATCAGAGTCGGTATTGCCAAGTTCTCCGATATAAACATTTGCACTGTAGCTTGAGGCACTTCCATAGTCTCCAAATGACATTTTAGCACCAGGACGATAAGAAGTCATATTTAACCCAAAAGTCTCAATACTGACTTCACCATTATAGTCATTATTAGACCATTCATTGCCAATTTTTATTTCACCATTGGAGTTGACCTTAATTTGACTATAAATGTTTGAAGTAAAAAGGAGAGAGAAAGACATTAGTAAACTTTTTCGGAATACTTTAGACGTAGAGGAACGAAGGAACGAAGGAACGAAGGAACGGTTAATGTTTTTCATTTTTAATGACATTTAAAAGGTTAGAAAAATTTGATTGCTGCAAAGGTATCTCCGTATAGTTATGTTGTCAATAGCAGCAGAGTAATATTTATTAGTCAAATAATACATTTAACATTAACAAACCAAATGCTAAAAACCTACCCCCTCAGTATTTTTTCTTATTTTTATGAGAAAAAATATTATCTCGAAAAAGCATTAAAAAACAACCAATAATTTTAGGTCTCTCCATATTACCAAATAGGCAATTAGTCAAAACACTTGAAAATCAATACTTTAAACCGCTTTCCTTTTAACAGATTATGGATGAAAAATCCAAAATAACTAAATTCGCAATAAAATAAACTACCTTTGCAAAAAATTTGTGTGCCGTTGTACACATTTATTGTTAAGGTAAATAAGTAATTATGTGATGAGGTCAGGTTCGGAAACTCACTTTTACGATTACTAACTTACCGAATCACGTTTTAATGCTTATTTTAATGGAATTGTTTCAAAATTTAGGTCTGAATGAAGACCTACTTAGGGGTATTGCAGAACTAGGGTTCTCTACGCCTACACCTGTTCAGGAATTGGTTATTCCTACCGCATTGACTTCAACTGGCGATATTGTCGCCCTCGCCCAAACGGGTACTGGCAAAACTGCCGCTTTTGGTCTCCCACTCCTACAATTGATTGACTTAACTGAACGCCACGTTCAAGGCTTGATTCTGTGTCCAACACGTGAATTATGCGTTCAAGTGGCAGGTGATTTGATCAATTATGCCAAATTTGCACCAAAATGCAAGGTAACGGCTGTTTACGGTGGTGCGAGCATCGAAACCCAAATCCGTCAAATCAAGGCAGGTACGCAAATCATTGTTGCTACGCCTGGTCGTTTGATTGACTTGATTGAGCGTGGTGCGGTCAAATTAGACCAAATGAAACGCCTTGTCCTCGACGAAGCCGACGAGATGTTGAACATGGGTTTCAAAGACGATTTGGACACTATTTTGAAGTCAGCGACCAATAAACAATCTGTTTGGTTGTTTTCGGCAACGATGTCTAATGAGGTGCGTTCAATCGCCCGCAACTACATGACTGATCCAATCGAATTGACATCAGGCAGACGCAACGAGACCAATCAAAACATTGAACACGTCTATTATGTATGCCGTGCAGACGACCGTTTTTCAACTTTGAAACGTGTTGTTGACTCACATCCTGGCATTTTCGGTTTGATTTTCTGCCGTACAAAGGCTGAAACCAAAGAAGTTGCAGAGCAAATGACCCGCGACGGTTACAACAGCGATGCACTACATGGCGACCTTTCGCAAAATGACCGTGACCGTGTGATGTTGCGTTTCCGTGAAAACAACTTGCAATTATTGATTGCAACTGACGTTGCGGCACGTGGTATTGACGTGAGCGATATTACACACGTTATTAACTATGGTTTGCCTGACGATATCAAAGTTTATACACACAGAAGTGGTCGTACAGGTCGTGCAGGTAAAAAAGGTACAGCAATTACGATTGTTACATCGAAATACGAGGAGCGCATTCCGCAAATCGAGCGCATGAACAAAGCGAAATTCACAAAATTGCCAATTCCTTCGGGCGTTGAAATCTGTGAAGCGCAATTGATGAAAATCATCAAAAATGTACATGAAACGGAAATTCAACACACTGAAATTGAACCGTTTTTACCCGCTATTTATGAAGAATTGAAAGATTTGACGAAAGAAGAACTCATCAAACGTTTTGCAAGTATGGAGTTCAACCGCTTTTTGTTGTACTACAAAGATGCACCCGATTTGAATCCACGTCGCAGACGTGATGCCTCAACGGGCGGTGGTGATGACAGACGTCCTTCTTCACGGTCGAATGGTCAACATGCACGTCTTTTTGTCAATATTGGAGAAATGGACGGTTTGTCAAAACGTGATTTTATCAGCCTTTTAGGTGACAATTTCAATGTGCCAAATAGTGCAATTGGACGTGTGGACATCAAAAAATCATACTTACATTTCGATGTTGAACCTAATTTTGTAGACCGTTTGAAAAGCGGTTTGCAAAAAGCGACTTTCAACGGACGCAAATTGCGTGTTGATGATGCAACAGAATCAACAGACCGTCCAAGCGGTGGCGGTGGTTCTTATGGCGATAAAAAAAGCTATTCAGATAGACCTAGATCAGATTCTAGTTTTGATAAGAAGAAAAAAGATAGAGACAAGCGGAAGAAAGCTTGGTAATAAATGATGAACGATGAGTTATGAATGATGAATTTTTGACTCGATTGTTTTTCTTTATGATAAAAAGAGCCGTTGAATACCCCCACAGTATTCAGCGGCTTTTTTTTATTTTTTATTAAACTGATTCATCGTAAACGCAATACCAATCGTTCCAAAAGCCTTCACCGTATCCACAGCATTTTTCAGTATATCGGGCAATTGTTTTTCTTCTTCATCCGTCCATTTACCCAAAACAAAATCGACTTGTTGCCCTTTACGAAACTCCGAACTGATACCAATCCGCAGCCTTGCGTAATTGTTCCCGCCACACAATTGGTCGATACTTTTCAAACCATTGTGTCCGCCATCGCTGCCCGAAGGACGGAGGCGTTGTTTGCCAAACGGCAAAGCCAAATCGTCGAGGACAACTAAGAGGTTTTCCTTTGGAATATTGTGTTTTGTGAGCCAATAACGCACCGCTTTGCCGCTCAAATTCATATAAGTCGTTGGTTTTATCAAGACGAACGTTCGTCCTTTGTGCTTCACTTCGGCGACAAAGGCTTGGCTGTCGTGCTTGAAAGTGCCGCCGAGTTCCTTCGCTAAGAGGTCAACCACGTCAAATCCGACATTGTGCCGCGTGCCTTCGTAATCATTGCCGATATTGCCGAGACCAGCGATTAAGTATTTCATTGTGTCGGGTTCAGTTTTAGGTGTCTCCGTTGGGGACATTAATTTTTTGAAAAAAGAAAAAAGACTATTTATCAACATGATGAATCACATTTCGTTTTTAGAGGCGTAAAATTACGTCCCTTTTATGAAAAAATACCCCCTTACCGATAGAATCGGGATTTCGTTCCTCAACAGTATTTTGGGCATTAAGTCTATCATAGCATATCATAAATTTTCCATGGGAGTTCAAAAAAATATAACATAGTAACGAGTAAATAATAACATGGTCAAAAATCCCAAAGGGATTGAACATGAATAGAAATAATTTATGAACGGAACTTAACGCCGAAGGCGTTGAACCTGAATAACTTAGCTATTCATGTTTAACTCCTTCGGAGTTGGGGTCATCCTTTTATTATTTTTCTATTCATGTTCAATCCCTTTGGGATTTTTGACCATCTTATTATTTACTCATTACATATAAGTAAATATGTTAAATTTTTGACCTTGTTGAATATTATTTGGAAAAGTAAATGAATCTCATTAGTTTTGTTGTAATAATTAAAGACAATAACGCAGCAACTATTTTTTTTTAACCAAAATAAGAAAACACTCGCTAATCGCTAATCGCTAATCGCTAATCGCTAATCGCTAATCGCTAATCGCTAATCGCTAATCGCTAATCGCTACTTTGTAGTGAAATGGCTTTGTATTGCGATTATTTAAGATTGAATATTGAAGACGTCTCAATATACAGGCTACTAAATAAAAATGGTAGCTCATTTATTTTTGATTTCAGTACCTATTGCGGAACTGAAATATAGAACAAACAAAAAAGACGACCACCGCAATTCTTGGCAGAGGCGGCAGCCGTCATTTATTAACCTAAGTTAAACCGTAAAAATAATGAAATTTTTTGAACGACGACGAAAATAGGCAATTCTCCGCGTAGAATTGCCGCCACACCCCCGTTCCGAAAGCCTTTTATTTTGGTGCTTTTTCGTCGCTTTGCTGTCGCGTACCGATGGCGAATAGGGTTTGTATTTCTTTCACAATCTAAAATAATAACAAACAATGAAAAAGTTCTTCATGACCTTGTGCGTATGCACCCCCTCAGTAAAACCGTCTTTACTGACAGTAAAAGGCATTTACACAGCCCTTTTTATCTTGATTTTAACAACTACTGCTTCTGCTCAAATTGAGTTGAAAGACAATAATACCGCCATTCCTTTTCATAAATGGGAAGTAGGCGTGGATTTGAAACCGCTTTTCAGAAGTGATGAGCCGTATAATGTGCTGGTTAGATGGCATTTTACAGAAAGGAAAGCGGTTAGGCTTGGCTTAGGTGTAGCTGATTATTCTAAGACTAAGGATACATTTTGGATTGTAGAAAGGAAGCTAAATACAATTCAATATGATCAATTTACTCGAAATAATGGTAAGAAAATGAATTGGGCTATTAAACTGGGCTATCAGTATGAATTTAAGCAAGGAAAAGTATCCATTTATACAGCTTCTGATTTTGAATGGATCAGAGAATCTATTGATTTTAGAACACCTTTTGGGTTTAGAGGAGCATTAATAATTCCACAAGAGCCAGTAGAGCCATTTGCTGGTTATCAAAGTATTATTCGTATTCAGAGTCGCAAGAATACTTTGAGTTTAATTCAATCATTGGGCTTTAGGTACACAATAAATAACTATTTGTCGTGTGCTTTTGAAACCGCTATAAATGGTCAGTATATATGGTTTTTCTCAAATGTAGATGAAGATCCGTATTTGGATCTTTATTACACAAAATTTACTCTTAAGGGTGGTAGTGAGACTAAATTCAGTTTCAAACCTTTGATGGGGCTATTTCTAAATTATCATTTTTAATATTTTTTTAAAATTAAAACAATGAAAAAAGCAATTATATTCTTATTTTTCGTTTCACAATTTATTGCCTTAAATGGTCAAACTGTAAATATCGGCTGTTCTGGAGGAGCAGATTGTTTTTCAGTAACTCCATGTGCCACCCCTAATACTTATTTGGCAAACATTAATGATGGGTCTCGTACCGTTACAAGCGGTACAAATGGGTATTCGAGGGATGTTTCATGGTCTTCAGCAGGCGCAAAATCAAGCGCAATAGCTGCGGGAGATAATTCTACATATTCTGTTACTTGGACGAATCAACCAAATTCGACAGCAGATTTTGTTACTTTGCGAGTTAAATATAGCCACAACACTAACAGCGCAGATACTCTTACTGTATATGCTCAAAAAGCGGTTACCGTAAAATACATGGCACCAATCAG
>JAYSQG010000017.1:0-15970 GCA_043721685.1 Saprospiraceae bacterium
AGGGGGTCATATTGTTCAACGGGTTTGATGCCACGTCCGCCCAAAAGATACAATTGATTATTGATACCAACGGCAGCACATTCATGGCGGTTTGTACACTGATTTGAAGGTTCAACCTCTTGCCATTTTCGATTGCTGTCTATCGGAAAGTGAACTTTTGCACAACTCAAAATTTGGATTGTGAAAAGCAAAAAGAGGTATTTTGGTATTTTCATTTTGTAAAATTATGATTGATTAATGTGTATTTTTCAAAATTCCATTATTCCATCGTGTGCCAATGGGATCTTGAAGTTTTTGAAATTTTGAATTCGCTTAATGCCAATTATGTTAAATTTTCTTTAGTTCCCATAAAATCTGACTTTGATAACACCCTTTTTTTCTTTTAAAACATAAACTGGAATCCTAATTTCTATTCTTTTTAAATTTTCAATTTGTTTATCATAAGGCAGTGGTGACGGCGAAAGTGAGATAATAGAAACATTCAAATTCGAGGGCGTTAAAATACTCATTTTCAACGATTTTCCATCTTGTTTTAAGATTGCACCATTTTTAGTTGGCTCGACATCGGCTGTTGTCATTAGTTGCCACGTAATGCTTTTTGTCGAATCATTTAATTCATAATGGTCTTCAATGACAAAAGATTGATTGTTTTCTTTGATAAATTTTCGATGTAATGACGTAAGTCGCCCATCATAAATTTCGGTCATATCAATCGTCGCTTCTGGTTTGTCGCCTGTTTTGAAATCGGTTATGGGCGCAAAACCAGTCGCTTTAAAACGTGCGTCATTTACGGTCACGGTGCTGTGTGTTTGATTGCCTTTTGTCAATTCATCAGAAGCGATTTTACCTGATGACCAAACGAGTGCTTTTGGCGAAAAATCGGCTGCTGTGGCTACCCGAATTTCATACGCGGTTTGACGGATATTGCGCCCTTCACCTGCGAGTTTCCAACTGAAACGGGGTTGTTTTTCGGCAATACCTATTGGATTTGTCAAGTGTTCGCACGTCAAATCAGTGAGCGTCACCAATTGCGCTTGTGAGGTGAATGTGAAGCAAAGGAGTGTAAAAAGTAGTATTTTCATATTCAAATTGAATTTCTACGTACCGGATACTTTAAAAGTATCCGATACGTGTGTCCCATTAGAGAATGATTATTTTATTGAAATTTTATTGACTGAATACGGCGGTAAGGTTATCGTTCCCCTACCCTTTTTTACAAGGTTTAAAGGGTTTTCTTCAAACTTATAGCCTTTGTCTTGACCCAAACTATCGAAAGTCATGGCTTCATGTGTGAATGTATCATCGTAACTTTTATCATCGAGTTTAAGGTTAAACACCACACTTTGGGGCGTTTTATTGGCTGCAAAAACCGTTGTTGCGCCGTTTTTGGTTGCTGCCATTGCCACGACCGCATCCGAACCTGTTTTTAATTGATGCGTCGTCATTTCGCCTTTTAACAATTCGCTGTCTTGAAAAACGGAGCGGAGAACGTCATACACCGCCCCATAACCTGTTTTTGTACACGTTACGATATTGGTGATTGAGTCGCCTTTGTATTTGAAAAAAGCGTTGTAGTTGTTGAGATGAAACCAATTGGTGTATTCATAGATATTTTGATTTTCAAAAATATATAAATACGCATCAGCCATACCCAAATAGCTGGCAGCATGATAGCCACAACTCACACCCCATTCTGACAACCAAACGGGTTTGCCGGGCGCAAGGCTGCGGCAGTAATTCACATCTTCGGCAATCATCAGCCGTGCGGTCAAAACACCTTGATAGGATTCTTGCCTTACGGTGTCTTTGAATCGGTCTAAATGCACGTAACGATGCACCGTAATGGCATCAAAATAAGAAGAATCGGCTGCTAAAATCTTGTTATAGCCATCATGGTTCACAGGATTCACGTCTTGACCTCGCCGCCATGACAACGGAATGGATACTTTAACACTCGGTTTTTCCGCCTTCAAAGCGGCAGATATAGACTTGGCAACTGCCGTAAACTTCTCGGGTGTACTCACACGTTCACTGCGTTGATTACCCCAAAAATTCTCATTGCTCAATTCAATATGCGTCACATCAAAGCCTTTTGCCTCACTGTCACGTAAGCGGCGGACGGTTTTGTCCTCGCTGTCGTAGTTCACATTATATGTCCACAAAACATCGAATTTCAATTCATTGTGGAGTTCTGTAAAACCTTCAAAACCAAATTTATTGTTTTTGGTACGTTCAATGTCGGCAGTAAACTCTTTGTTGTCGTAGTCATCATACCGCCTTCTGGCATCTACTTCCCAATCATAAAAATTTGACCAAACGCCTTGTGGGAAGCGGATAGAAACGGGTTTATACGCTCTGATAAAAGCCTTTGCGTCGGGGTGATTGTAGCCAACATTGTTTTTCATAGCCGCATTCCAATCAATATTGACAGAGATTAATTTGTTATTAAACACCTCTTTTGCCTTTGTATTGACCGATAATGTTGCCGTAATTTTTTCGGGCAATGTAAAAGGATATGTTTGCGCATGGCTATTAAAGGACATAGAAATGGCTAAACAGAATAAACCACATAAGCGTTTTTTCATCTTTAAAATACTTTATATTGAATTAAAATTTGTTTTCAAACAATACCTCGCTAATGTTTTGAGCATCAACGAGGTTTGAAAATTCTGTTAAATGAAGAATGTAAACTAAACAACTTAAAATATTCGTCTCGAGTTTCTATTAAAACGTATTCACTTTCAACTCCACCACATTCATTCCTGACGATAAACGAATGGTTTTAAAAGCCGTATCCACCTTTTTACCATTCAATAAAACACTGTCTTCGGGTGTATAATTCAGTTCTAACTCCGCCGATACTGAGGGGGGTATATTGAAAGTGTATTTTTGTAAAACTTTACTTTTCCGTTCATAGGACGCTGATAATAAACCATTTAACAACGGCACTTTTACTTGACTGAATGCCAAAGTGCTTAGTTGTGGTTTAATCTGAATAATACCACCACCCGCCGTTTTCGGTTTTATGCCCCACATGTCTCTCGCAATGATATTTGCAGGAACAGCACCCCACGCATGGTTCCAATCTGAATTGGGTTTGTATTTCATATCCCATGCTTCGAGGGTCATCGTTGAGCCGATGCGTATCATATTGTACCAACTGCGGTCGCTTTTATCGGTCAATAATTTCAAAGCATAATCGGCTTCGTTGGCGTTGTAAAGCCCTTCCATGAGGTATTGTGCGCCATAAACACTGCACGCCATGCCCCGTGTTTTCATAAAATCTGCCACCGATTTTTTTTGATTTTCGGGTACAATATTGAAAGCCAAAGCCGTCATATTGGCGTGTAAAGAGCTGTGGTTAGTGCCTTCTCCATCCACGTAATAGCCTTTGTTTTTATCCAAAAGTTTGTCGTTAATGGCTTTTTTAGCTTTCAAAGCCCTTAGTTGAAAGTCTATTTCATCATCTGTTTTATTGAGAATTTTGGCAAATTCTGCCATAATTTCCATGTTTTTGTAGTAAAAACAATTAATCATGGTATTGATGGGCATGAAAACAAAACCATCTCTTTCCCCTTCTTCAGTTGCCAATTTCCAACCTGTATCTTTTTGAGCAGGGGGCCAGTCTGTAATATCTTTCAGTTTTTCTTTCGTGTCTTTGAAGCCCAATTTTTGCATGAATTCAGGCGTATTTTTCTCCGATTGCGAACTGATTAACCCGTCTTCACGCACCAATTCCATGAGCGTTTTATGCTTCAAAGCATCGTAATATTTCTCTATCAATTCCGTATTGCCTGTGTACATATAGTCTTGATAAAACATCATGGCAACGTGCAATTGCCATTCGGTGGGCCAAGTCGGATGCTGCATAAAATACTCAATCGTATTTCGGGCAATTGCATACTCACGGTCGGTTGCGTAGTGGCTCAATTGATTGATGTACGCATCGGCTTCGTAGGGTATGCGTTCACGGTCTCCGTCCACGTACAAACCTGTGAAACTTGTAGCTTTTATGGAGTATTTACACAAATCCCAAATCTGGTTGAGAATGGTGTCCGAACTGTTAAAACGACTTTGATTGTCCTCAAAATAGCTGTGATACGCCACTTGCATTACGTCATTTGCCGTTATATTTCCTTCTGCATTCTCAATTTCGCAATACCGAAAAGGCATCAAAACAGGGAACGAATCGGGCAAAGCGACTGCACCGACCTTCGTATTGCGTTTATCGGCTTTTATACTGAGGGGGTACATTGTTTTGTTGGGTTCAACCCCTACCCTTATTTCTTGATAACGGATACTTCCTGTTAGTTTTTTTATTGATTTGACCATTTTCCAACTGTTCGCCAAGACGTATTGTCAAACTGTCTTTCTTTGTCGTAGTATAGTTCAATTCCAAATTTGCGAACGCATCTTTACCAAAATCAACGAAATACGCATTGGTTTTTTTGATAAATACTTTTGGTTTTATCCTTTCAATTTGAAAAATATTGGGTGTAGAAATGCCGCCGCCCGTGCCACCAACTTGAAAAGACTGACTTTCCGAATAATCGCCTGTTCTGTTCACATCATCCCAAATACGGACTTTCCAATAGTATTTAATGCCTGTTTTAAGCGGCTCGCCTTTATGCGTAATGTTAGACACAGTGTTTTTTCTCACTTGACCACTGTTCCAGATATCGCCAATATTATTGTCAATATTGGCTTTTGAAGAAGCGACCAATAGTTGATAAGCAGATTGCGAACCCGCTTCTTTTGGCACAAGCCAACCATATTCAGGCGTATTGTCTTTCAATAAAACGGTTTCGGGTTGTCTGATAAATTCAACCATCAAACCTGACGGAACGCCCGAATTAGGGTCGTCGTACTTATTACTAAGATTTTTGGTTTTCAGCCTAAGGCTATTCAGTATATCTTTATATTTTGGGTTTTTAGCGAGGTTATTCGTCTCTAATTTTAGCTATTTCCAAATCAACACCCGCAATCATCCGATAATACCCTTTTATCATGCGTTGGTATTTTTCGGGGTTATCATATCGCCATGTCCACCGCAAGCGATTGAAGCCCGACTTTACCTTTTCAGGTAAGGCATTAAAGTATTTGTCTTCACCTAAATCAGGTGCAGGAATGGTGACATCTTTGAGCCAATAATCGGTTTCTTTATCCCAAAAATATTGGTCGGGTGCAGAGTCGTGTGCGTGAGGTGCACTGAAACTCAATGACAAGCAAAAAGGCTTGTCGGTAGGTGCATTATCAATGAAATCAAGGGCTTTTTGACCTGTATAACGGGTTAAATGCACTGTGTCTTTACCCAATGTTTTGTAGTAATAGCCACGTCTATCGGGAAAATTGTCCTTTCTATCATAGTCTTCGTATTCATTAAATAGCTCATTCGCATGGTCGTATTTTACACCTAATTTTCCATAAAACGCTGTGTGATAACCTGCCCCCCTCAGTATTTTTGGGTAAGCATTTGCCATAAATTCGTCTTTAATATTGCCCGATTGAAAGGTATAACGATGCGTCCGTTCATACATACCGCTCAAAATAGACGCTCGACTCGCTGCACAAATCGGTGTTGTAACCATCGCTTTTCTGAAATAAACGCCTGATTGTGCGAGTTTATCCATTTCAGGTGTGTGCGCCAATTTGTTGCCCGCATACCCCAAAGCATCCCACCGTTGATCATCTGTTAGAATAAAAATAATATTGGGCTTTTGATTCTCTTTTGTGTTTGTGAGTGTTTGTGTAAAAGCGGTGAATTGAACGAACAGTGCGCTATTCAACAACAATAAAAAACGTATTCTTTTCATAGTTTTATTTAATTATATGACAGTGTAAAACTAAATGTACGCTATCATTTTTACCTCAATATACTGAGGGGGGTGCTGTACCCATTTACCAACCTGGATTCTGCTTAATCGCTGGATTTTGCGCCAAACTGCTTAACGGAATAGGCCATAAATAGTCTTTTGTCTCGACAAAAACAGGGTTGGCGACATCTGTACCGACGTACACATCAATATAGGTTTTGCCCGAGATGGGGTCAACAGATGTTTGAAGTTTTGCACCTGTATATCTGGCTTTTGCAGCAGCATCCCAAAGAATACCCAATGAAGGTATTGCCAATTTTTTACCTTGTTTCCACCGTTTGATGTCATTGTATCGGAATCCTTCTGCGAATAACTCGATGCGTCTTTCACGTCTGATTTCAACAATTAAAGGCGGAACACCATCGGAAGTATAGCGTGGGTCAACAGGAATAGCCGTTAAAAGCATTTTTGGCATACCCACCCGTGTGCGTAACTTATTGATACTCAAATCCAAATCTGCTTGTGTTAGTTTTCCTAACTCTGCTTGCGCTTCGGCATAATTGAGCAGAGCCTCGCCAAAACGCATGATTAAGGCAGGTGTAACACCTGTATTGAATGACTTACCTATCAAATCGAAGTTGTAATATTTGATAATGTGATACCCCGTCGTTGTGATTGTTCCGCCTGACATACCCGTTACACGTGGGTAAGTGCGTGTTGTGTCATAAGTCAATTTTTTATTATCCTCTTGAAGAAGAATGGTTTGGCGTAAACGTGGATCGCGATTGACGAAAACATCTTCAATTTTTGCATCACCTTTATAAAGTGGTGATAAAGAAATCGGCAATCCATCTGTGCATAAATAGTCCTCAACAAAACTTTTGGTTGCACCACCTACTGTCCGTGCAAAGGTTTTCTCAACATTATTGACATAAACGCCTGTTATATATTTCCGCCAGTACATAACTTCTTTGTTGCCTGTAAAGTCAGGAAGACGTTGAAAATTGCTGTAATCGTCGTCTGGCTTGCCTGTTTGGTGCAAGGCGTAAGGTCCTTTATCCATCAATTCTTTAGCCGCTTTAGCCGCTTCTTCCAACCATTTTGTCGCATCTGGCATACCATGATATTTCCTGAAAGTGCCTTCAAATAAGCAAATTCTTGATTTTATCAACAAAGCACACCAACGGTTTAATCTACCTGGCGCATTGCCATCCGCCCAACTGTCGGGCAATTTGGTAGAAGCAAAATTTAAGTCTTCTAAAATTTTTTCCATCGCTTGCGCGCGTGGCATACGCTCGTCATACAGCTCTTTGGAGTCAATGTTTAGCGGTTTTTCTAAATACGGTACATCGCCAAATTTTGAGACTTTGTCTGCATAAAACCAACCCCTAAACAGTCGTGCTTCGCCAATATATTTGTCTTTAATGACTTGCGAAATTTGTGCTTTATCGTAGTTTTCAAGCCCAACATTGATAGCACGGACAAAATCCCAACCTTTGTAGCCAAATGTCTGCGACGACGACGACGACGTAGGAACAATATGCTTACCTGCTTTTACTAATTGGAAATAACCTACACCTACGGGTGCCATATTGTCCGAAAAAGCATCTTGAAACCATGTACTTAAAATATTATTGCCCGTTGAATGACCCATTAATATAGGCACATTGTCTTCATTAAGGGTCATATTGTAGAGTCCATTGTTATAGACCAACAAATCATTTTCGGTATTCCAAAATGTTTCGTTAGAAATTTCATCTAATGGATATCTTTCCAAAAATTCATCTTTACAGCCACTTGCGAGGGCAATGAATAAAAGAGCAACACAGAGCTTATTGATATATATTTTCATCTTATTCTTTTATTTTTTTATTAAAAAATTCGTTTTAATACGTTTTGGGCTTAAAAAATCGCCAAAATACTGAGGGGGGTATTTTTATTAAAAAGATAGATTCAACCCGAATGTCCCTATTCTTTGCATTGGATATTCAATGTTTCCTGTGCGAATGGTTTCAGGGTCAAGCGGTTTACGAATTTTTGAGTATTCCCAAAGATTCATACCTGAAGCATAGATTTGAACATTTGTCACTTTTAGCTTTTTCATCAGACTCTCTGGCAGCGTATAACTCAATGTTAAGTTTTTCAGACGGATATAAGCGGCGTTTTGGATGAACCTTGTTTGTGGTTGGATATTTTTCTTACCCAACATTTCGGGTACTGAAAAATAAGCATCTCGATTCGTTTCGCTCCATGAATCAGCTATAAAATACTTTTCAACATAGTTCGACTGAAATGGAAAAAACCAGTTATAACTTGTCGAGCCAGGCATATAATCAATCTTACCGATTCCTTGAAAAAAGGCTGTTAACTTAAAGTTTTTGTAACCTAAACCTGTGTTGATACCGAAAGTGTATCGTGGATTAGAATTGCCAATGACTTTTCTATCGCCAAGGTTTGACAAAGTACCGTTGCCGTTATCAATTTTACCGTTGCCGTCTAAATCCTTGTACTGAATATCGCCCGCACGCCAGTTTGCACCAATAGCGGTTTGAATAGGTGCTTTTGCTACGTCTTCCGCAGATTGGAAGATGCCGACCGTCTCATAACCCCAAATTTGTCCAAGCGTTTGACCTTCATAATAGGTGTTGATATTACCCGTTGGATTATTGTATTTTGTGATTTTGGCTGTCCAATCTGACAAAGCTAAAGTGACATCGTAACTCCAATCTTTTTTAATTTTACCTCTATATGTTGCAGAGGCTTCCCAGCCTTTGGTTTGTAAATCTGCACCGTTTTCTTTAGGGGCTTTTGTACCTAAAATATCGGGATAACTGACATCTAACAACATTTTTTTAGTGTCTCTTGTATAGGCATCAAAAGATACGTCAAGCCGTCCTTTGAGCATCGTAAAGTCCAATCCGAGGTTTTTAGACGTGACCGATTCCCATGTTAAGGTCGGGCTGACCAATCCCGCAGGTGAGATATATGGCGATACGCTATTGGTTAAAATGTATTGTGAAAAACCCGCGCCCAATGTTGAGATGTAAGGGTAATAATTCGTCCCCAACAATTGATTGCCCAATGTGCCATAAGATGCACGGACTTTCAAGTTTGTCAACCATGAAGACGTATTGCTCATAAATGACTCATTGCTGATACGCCATGCTGCCGAAAATGAAGGGAAGAAACCAAACCGTGATTCCTTAGGAAAACGCGAAGAACCGTCATAACGACCATTCAATTCAACAAGATATTTTCCCTTAAAAGCATAGTTCAATCTGTAAAATGCCCCCCTTAGTGCGACGTGCGATTTTGAACCTGTCGCTTGTTGCGTGCCTATCGTTGCACCCAAATCTGTGATACCTGATGTAATCAAACTGCGGTTTTGGGCTCTTGTGAAGCGATTTAAGCCTGATTCTTGGTTAAAACCTATCATCGCTGTCACAGCATGATTTTTTAGATTTTGAACCTAATATTCTGCATAAGCATTAAAAACACTGTAGTTATTGTTTGTGCTTTCATTTGCAATCCAATCATCGCCACTGTAACCAAATTGTGTCCGATTAGGGTCTAACAAATTGCTGTTGACCGTTTCAACTTTATTCGCAACATCTTGATAACGACGTGAATAAATATTATAAGAAAAGTCAGATCTGATTTTAAAACCTTTGAAAGGAGTCAATGTAATACCTTGTGCTAACCACAAATCATTATTCGCAAATGTGGTGCGACCACCATCTTCTAAATAAGGAAAGATGTTCAATCCCGTAAAATATTTACCGATATATGGCGAGAAGGTTTCTCTATCACCTGGTTTAAGATAATATTCTAAATCTGGAAAATCTATCAACCTAAACGGCTCAACTCTGGAAATTGAATTGACGCTTACGTCAAGGCTGTAATTATGCGCTTTACTGTTGTTTTGAGAATTTAACACGACTTTTCCGTCTAAACTCAACCATTTATTGACCTTAAAGTCGCTTTTCAACAAGACGTTGTAACGTTTGAATTCATCATTGCCTTTGGTCAAAAATCCAGCTTTATTCAGATACCCAACGGAGGCATATAACTGCGCTTTGTCCGAACCACCCGAAATAGTCAAATCCTGCTGGTTGCTGGGCGAAAAATCTCTTAATACACGGTCTTGATAGTTGTTATTGCCGTAATATCTTATCACGCCATTCACAACTTTATATTCATTCGCCTTAGTAGGGTTTTCAGTATAGGCTTTTGTACCCATTACAAAATCATCATCCCACAAAGGCGCACCACCATTGCGTGTTGAAGCAATGTTTTGTGCCAATACAAACTGATACGGGTCTTTTTCTAAATCTGTATTGAAAATGGATTTAGACATCGAAACTTGAGTGCCAAAAGTGACACTGACCTTTCCAGACTCACCTTTTTTCGTTTCTACTAAAACAACCCCGAATGCAGCGCGTGCACCATAGACGGCCGCAGCAGCAGCATCTTTCAAAACACTGATACTTTTGATGTCATTGGGGTTGATACGGTTCAAATCCATCGGTACGCCATCCACCAAAATAAGCGGCGAACCGCCATTGATAGACTCATAACCTCTAATATTAAAATCAACTGATGCCGTTGGATCGCCGTTGCGAACAACGATATTCAAATTGGGAATAACGCCTTGTAAACCTTCGCCAACGGTAGAAATCGCCCGATTTTCAAGCCTTTCAGCCGTTGCGACACCTACTGCACCAGTCAAATTGACTTTCTTTTGTGTGCCATAACCGACCACAACGACTTCGCTCAAAGCTTTATCGCCTTGACTCAATATGATGTTTATTTTGGTCTTATTACCAATCAAGACCTCTTGAGATTGATAGCCGATAAATGCAATGACCAAAACAGATTGCACATCTGGAACAGTCAAACTGAACTGCCCCGACGCATCGGTCAACGTGCCGTTTGTTGTGCCTTTGATGACAACACTGGCTCCGACCAATGGCTCGTTTTTCTCATCTATTACCGTACCTGAAACCGTTTGAACTGATATAACAGGTGGAGCGTTTTCATGTTCTATTTCTTTTGCCATCAAATCGGTTTCAATATCAAATTGAACATCAAAATTATAGTCGTCAGACAACTCCATTACATACCCAAGACGATTGTTCTTCTCTTTTTCACAAAAGAGCCTACGCCGAAAAGAAGACAATAAGTAAGCTTTGAGGTTTTGTACATCACCCAAACCCGACCGTTTGTGCCATAAATCAATAAAAAAATCTTGTAAAAAATCTTGTAAAAAATCTTCTACCAGCCCTGTCTCCGATACCAAGCGCAGACCATAATTAAGCAATAATGGATAATGCTGTCGCAGCAGCGCATCAAAGGCTTGCCTGTCGCCTTCTTTGAAGCTCTGCCAAAGGGTGTCTTATTCGC
This sequence comes from Saprospiraceae bacterium, assembly GCA_043721685.1. Lineage (GTDB taxonomy): Bacteria > Bacteroidota > Bacteroidia > Chitinophagales > Saprospiraceae > JAAFJT01. Next base: position 11,217 of record JAYSQG010000017.1, read on the forward strand.
CTTTTCGTTTATCCTCCACTATTATCCAGATTGTTTAGTAATTTTCGGTAAAAATAGAAAACTTATTAAACCAATCACCCTAAAACGTAGCATTCCTAAATATTCTGCCTCATTCCAATTGTTTTTAGTACCAACAACATTGGATTTTATGATTTTACTATCATTTTCGGAACAAGGCTATTTTTATATTTAGCCTCCCCGAAGGCTACCTCTTTTTTTTTGACCATTCCGAACTATAAAAATGGGATTCTAAATGGTTTGAGGTGCAAAGCAAAAAGTTTTTTGCGGTGTGGGTGCAAATCCTCCCCCTCTTCAAAAGAGTACTTTCAGACAATATTTTTTTCAAAACAATGGTAGTGTAATATCTGTAATACTTGTAACACAATATTCAAACTAACTATTTTTTCCTTTACTAATTGTACGACTTCGCTGTTTTTCGTATTCGACCACTTCCGCAGGTCGTTGTTCAATATCAGCGTTAATCTTACGCAACAATTCTATGGCTTCGTGCAAGGCTTCTTTCTGCGAGTAGTTGATATTGCCTTTGCGTTTTTCAGCATAAACAACATTTTTCAAAAACTCTAAGTCCTCTGGAAAAAACATAACCGTGTGTCGAATATAATCTGGCGGCACAATGACGGAGGGGGAATCTACTACCCTATCCGAAGGATTGGGTGTTTCGACAGGGCGAAATAAATTTTGGATGCCTCCACCTGTTAGGTTTTTATTTTGACTGGATAAATTATCGAATTTTTTTGCCATTATTCTTATTTTTCAAATTTTGATAGTACGTGTAATATTATGTTTGAACAAAAGACGTTTTCTCTCTGATTCTGATGTAACATGTGTAATATTATATTTCAATAGAGAGATGAGTAATTCACAATTGCAATGTAACATTTGTAATACTATGTTAAAGCGAATAAAATAGTTTAGATATGCCGTTCCAAAAGTTCATCCACAATCGCCAGATAGTCCTCTGCCCCATTACTATCGGGTGCATAAGTGAAAATATCTTGACCGTTTGCAGGTGCTTCTGCTAAGGCAACATTGACGCGCACCGTATTTGAGAATAAAACATCGCCAAAATATTGAGACACTTCTTCTTGAATACTCTTTGTTAATATCCGTTGACGATTATATTTTGTCAAAAAAACACCTGAAATAAACAGATTGGGGTTGAAGTGCATCCGCACCGTTTCTATAATACCCACAATGGTATCAATACCCCGATACGCCAAATATTCGGCTTCTAAGGGAATAAAAACCTCATCGGCAGCAACTAAACCATTGATCGTCAATAGCCCAAGTGAAGGTGGGCAATCAATAACAACATAGTCAAACTGTGTTTTCAAAGGCTCAATCAATCGGCGCAATATCGTTTCTCGTGCCATGCGCGAGGCAATTTCCAGTTCGAGACCTGCTAAATTGAGCGCAGACGGTACGACGTACAGGTTTTCTTTAACTGATACAATGGGCAGAGGCTTTCCACTGCTCATCGCATCGTAAATACTGAGGGGGTGATCTTTCACGCCCATACTTTCCGTAAGATTGGTTTGTGGATCGAGGTCAATAACCAAAACCCGCTTGCCACGCAGTGCTAAACCCGCACCAATACAAGCCACTGACGTTGTTTTACCGACACCGCCTTTGTGATTGAGAAGACAAATCGTTTTCATAAAAATAGATATTTAAAATTCAAGGGTAAATGTAATACAATGTTCTTAATAAACAAAGTATTACAAGTATTACAAGTAATAAAATATTTTTCCAGCGCATCTTCAAAGAAATTTCCTGCGCTGCCTGTTCGAAAATAGCTACATAGATTTGATTTTAAGCCAAATTTATCGACAATCAGCACCACGGAGTTCATGCTGCACAGAATGGGCTTAAAATCAAATCTACGGAAGTTCAAGTATTCTATTTAATTTCTTGTAATAAAGTAAATAAAATATTACTAGTATTACAAGTATTACACAATAAAACACCCCAATACTTAACTGTTCTCGTTGTGCCATTGATAATCGGTTGTGATGGTGTGACAGAAATACAAATGTTTTTAAATCCTGTAATAGGGCAGTTGTTCCAGTTATTTGGTGCAGAATCTTTAATAATTTCAAAATTGATTGTTTTTAAATAATTTTTAAAAAACAGCAGCATAAATATTGTTTTTAAATTGTAATAAAGAGTTGTATATATTGTAGGGGCTCAAAAACCATTGAATATCAATTAGTTATAGTACCTAACTATAACACTTTACACGGGGAACTATAACACTTTACACGGAAGTTCTTTAATAAACTATAACACTTTACACGGGGAACTATAACACTTTGCACGGAAGTATTTTGACGAACTATAACACTTTACACGGCATGTTTTAATGAATTATAACGCTCTACAAGGCGTTTATTTGGCAAACTATAACACTTTACACGGAAGTATTTTGACAAACTATAACACTTTACACGGAATACTTTGATAAACTATAACACTTTACACGGAAGATACTTTGATAAACTATAATACTTTACACGGAGATGTAAAAATAAAATAAAAATAATTAATCGAATTATAACAAGTAAAACACCTTTTGTTATACTTTTGAGAAAGATAATCATTTCTCAAGTTCTCAATGTTATGAGCCGAAAAAAGAACGAAAACCCTGTTCGATTAGTCACTAAATCTAATCGGTTGATTGAAGCCCGTCACGACTTCGACATTTGGGAACTGCGTATTTTTACTAAAATGCTGATGCTTATAGGTGAAAATGATCGTAGTTTGGACTATGTTATTCCGATAAAAGATATTATTGCCGATTTTGAATTGTCGGATAGTGAGCGCACTTATCTGGCTTTGCGCGAAGCGGCGGACAAACTTTTAGGGCGAAAAGTTTATATTTACAAGCACATTGAAGCCGAAAAGTGGGAACGACAAGCGACGACACTCATCAAAAAATATGCGGTGCCTGTCATTAAAACAGATACGGGGCAGTTTGTGGAAGTGACAGATAGGACGAATTATATCCGAATCGGCTTTGACGAAGACGTGCGAAACCTCATTGTGGATTATAAAAACAACTTTACGCGGCTCAACCTCAATGTTTTGACAAAGCTAAGTGTCAAATCTTTCCGAATGTATGAACTGCTTAAACAATATGAAGACACAGGTTTTCGGACAATCGGACTCGATGACTTGCGCGAAATTTTCAATCTGACAGGTCAATACAACCTTTATGGCAGTATCAAACAACGCATTATAGACAAGGCGCAACGGGATCTTGATGAATATGCTGATATTACGTTTACTTATGACGAAATAAAGCGGGGTAGGGCAGTGCATAGGCTCAATTTTCATATACATTCAAAAAACCAAATGTCGCTGAAAGCGGCTCAGAATTTGGAAAAACGGGACAATATGCCCCCTCAGTATCTGCTGCCTACAGAACCTATTTTACCCAATTTTTACGAAGAAATTGCGCAATGTGCTGTTAATCAATGGCAAGTGAATGTATCTGTTTTGAAAAAATTGATTGCTGAATTTCCTCAAGAACGTCTTAGGCAAGCTGTGGAAGTGACCAAACAAGCTGTTGAAGGAGGTAAAATCAAAGGTAAAGTAGCGGGCTTTTTTGTTGAAGCGGTGCGTTCAGGTTATACAATGACACCTGAAATACCAGAGAAAAAGACACCCAAAATGGTTAAGCCGTCGAAAGATCCGACTGTTTCTTTGGTTGATTTTGCCGTAGAATCGGCAAAAAAAAGCAGTGAAGAACACAAAAAGCAAGCCTATGAAGCCGAACGCCAAACAATACTGAAACGGCTTCAAAGCGATTATGATTTGAAGAAACGTATTCTTGAAGAAGTTCAGCGAGGTATGTTTAAAGACTTTTACAATGCGGCATTGAGTTTTGAAGACAATTTAGAAAAACCAGCTTTTTATGGCTTGGTTGCGACGATTTTTAAAAAAATAGTGGACAAATAAGGCTTTAATAACTAATCAAAGCGAGTTCAGGAAGTAGTATAAACCGTAGCTGTTTAGGAAATTCTAATCCCTGCAAATTTGCAGGGATTAGAATGGCTGTATTGAAAAACAAAAAACTATATTTATAATTTTAAAACTATGGAACGTGGCAAAGCAGCAAATCATTAAGGTGCAAGATACTGAAATTACACTTTTGGCTCACAACGAGACAGATTACATTTCTATCACAGATATTGCGCGTAAATTCAACGAAAAAACGGATACGGTCATTCAAACATGGATGCGTAATATGAATACAATTGAATATTTAGGTCTGTGGGAAGAGTTGCACAATGTTAATTTCAACCCCATTAATTATGCAACAATCAAGAGTAAAACGGGCTCAAATAGTTACTACATCTCTATCAGTCAATGGATTAAAGAGGTAAATGCTATTGGATTGAAGTCAAGTGCGGGGCGTTATGGTGGAACATTTGCACATAAAGATATTGCCATTCAGTTTTGTTATTGGTTGAGTCCAACATTTCAATTGTATTTGATTAAGGAATTCCAAAGTCTCAAAGAAATTCAATCAGAGCAGCAAAAAGAAGCATTAGACTGGAATTTGAAAAGGACCCTTTCAAAAATCAACTATCATATTCATACGGATGCGGTAAAAATGTATCTTATTCCACCTAAATTGGAGAATTTGAGACAAGAAGGCATTGTTTACGCAAGTGAGGCAGATATGTTGAATGTCGCCTTGTTTGGCATGTCTGCAAGGCAATGGCAAG
>JAYSQG010000018.1:0-3182 GCA_043721685.1 Saprospiraceae bacterium
ATCCGTTAGGATTTGCACGTTTGTAGATAAAATATAGTCCACCGTTTTCCATGAATCCGTTAGGATTCACACGTTTGTAGGGCTAAGTCGTGCGAATCCAAACGGATTCGTAAAAATTGTTCGTTCATTTTAATCTACAAACGTGTGAATCCTAACGGATTTATAAGGTTCACAGAGATTTCCGAAGTTACCAGTAAATTAAAAAAAAAACAAAAAATAAGTAGTTTTGCATCCCCCTCAGTATTTCAACGATTTGAGATAATAACAGATATAAAAACAATGCAAAAAATCATGGTCATCGGTTGTTGTGGCGCAGGAAAATCTACTTTTTCAAGACGCTTGCACGCTGTAACAGGTTTGGAATTAATTCATTTAGACCAACACCATTGGCAACCCAATTGGGTAGAAATAGAAAGAACAGAATGGTCGAAAGTCGTCCAAAAATTGGTAGAAAAACCGCAATGGATAATGGACGGTAATTTCAGCAATACAATGTCCATCAGAATAGCAAAGGCAGATACAATTGTTTATTTTGATTTTCCAACGTGGTTCTGTTTGTGGCGTGTGATTAAACGGATTTGGACATATCACGGCAAAACAAGACCCGATATGACCGAAGGTTGCCCTGAAAGATGGGATTTTGAATTTTTACATTACGTGGCAACCTTTAATTTAGTCAAAAGAAAGGCTATTTTAGAAAAATTGGACAAGGTGAAAGACCAAAAACTGATTAAAGTTTTAAAAATGACAGAGATGCAAACGCATTTTTAGATAGTTTAATAACTGCCGAAGTTCCCCCTCAGTATTCATAACAAAAAACAAATAAAATGAATCCAGAAGTTCATTGGTTTTTTACCAAAGCCACACAGTGGCAAAAAGAATATGACGCATTAAGATTATTGGTGCTTGATTGCGGACTCACAGAAGAATTGAAATGGGGTTGCCCTTGTTACACGTTTGAAAAAAGCAATATCGTTCTGATACATGGCTTTAAAGAATACTGCGCTTTGTTGTTTATGAAAGGGGCTTTGTTGAATGATACCAACGGCATTCTCATTCAACAAACAGAAAATGTGCAGGCAGCTCGACAAATACGGTTCACCAATATTCAAGAAATTGTCGAACAGGAAACTGTTTTGAAAGACTATATCAAACAAGCCATTGAAGTCGAAAAAGCAGGTTTGAAAGTTGAATTAAAAAAGACAACAGAATTTAATATGCCCGAAGAATTTCAAATGGTTTTGGACGATATGCCTGAATTAAAAACGGCTTTTGAGGCACTGACTCCTGGACGACAAAGAGGCTATCTGCTTTATTTTTCTGCACCCAAACAAGCCAAAACGCGGGAATCAAGGATTGAAAAGAGTATTGAACAAATACTTGAAGGAAAGGGCTTGAATGATTAATAATTAACGAAATCAACATAAAAAAATGACCAGCAACCGAACCGTATTAATTCTGATTCTCGGCTTACTTTCCGCTATCGGACCTTTTTCAATTGACACCTATTTGGCTGGCTTTCCAGCCATTGCCAACGATTTGCACACAACGGTATATGAAGTGTCTTATACTTTATCCAGTTTTTTCATCGGAATTTCAATTGGTCAAATGATATATGGTCCTTTGCTCGACCGTTTTGGACGTAAAAAACCGCTGATGATAGGCTTAGTCATTTATGTTATTGCTTCACTCGCTTGCACATTTGCCACGACTATTGAGATGTTGATTGGGCTGCGGTTTTTACAAGCTTTGGGTGGTTGTGTTGGCATGGTGGCATCGAGAGCCATTGTGCGAGATATTTTTCCTGTTCATGAAATTGCTAAGATATTTTCTCTTTTAGTGCTTATTTTAGGTGTTTCTCCTATTATTGCGCCGAGTATAGGCAGTATTTTAATTGCCAAATACGGTTGGCATTCTGTTTTTGAATTGCAAAGTTTCATGGTTTTTCTCTTATTGATTGCTGTCTATTTTTACTTGCCAGAGAGCAAACAACCCGACACCTCTATGTCCTTAAAACCAAAACCCATCATCAATGGTTTTCTATTTGTTGTTAAAAATCCGACCTTTTTCACCTATGCTTTTACAGGTTCAATTGTTTCTGCGGGTATCTATGCTTACGTGTCAGGCGCCCCCTCAGTATTTATGAAGATTTTTAATGTCAGCGAACAAGAGTTTGGTTATATTTTCAGTTTCCTTGCATCAGGACTTATATTCAGCAGCCAATTGAACAGATGGGTGCTTAGGAAGTATAACAGTATGCAGATTATTAACACCACTTTATGGGTTCAAATAGGCATCGGCTTGCTTTTATGCGTGGGCAGCTTATTCGGTTGGCTTACTTTATATTCAATCATTGCATTGAGTTTCCTATTTTTATCTTGTCAAGGTTTTATACAACCCAATGCAACGGCACTCTCACTCGCGCCATTTTCAAAAGAAGCGGGCAGCGCATCGGCACTTATCGGTGCTTTACAAATGGGTTTTGGCGCATTAGGTGCAGCTTTGGTCGGCTTTTTGAGCGACGGAACCAGTTTGCCTATGATAGGCGTAATGGTGGGCTGTTCAATTTTTGGAATGGTTATTTTGGGTATCGGTCATTTGTTTTTAATAAAACGGGTTGCATTGGCAGTTGAGGAGTAGCTATTTCTATACTCATTTGGAGATTGCCCCCCTCAGTATTTTCACTATAAATCATAAGCTGGAGCATTTTTTAATAAACGGTTTGAAACTTTGACTTCAATTACACCATTTTTAAAATTCATGTCTTTGATTTTTACAAGAGTGGGTTCGTCAACAGGTATTACCGTAGAGTCTTTGACAACTTCCAGCACTTTTTTACCGCCCATTTTTTCAAACGACATATAGGCTTGATTGGGTAAAAGGTTGTTTTTATCCAATTTTATCGTCTGTGCAAATAAAATTATGTGTAATAAAACGGCAGACTATGTGAGAATGAAATATTTCATCATTGTTTCAATTTAATTCTTTAAAAAAGGAACGATACTTGCCCAAGCTGCTTCAAAATTCTCTAAAAAACAGCCATGCCCCGTATTTGGAATGATGCTGATTTGATGTTGGGGAATATATCTGCCAGCACTTACGACACGTTCAACTGGATTACCACCATCACGGTCGCCAGCCATTACCAAAACAGGGCATTTTATGGTACTCAATAAATCTTT
>JAYSQG010000019.1:0-13226 GCA_043721685.1 Saprospiraceae bacterium
CCACCCGCTGGAAAATGGTATTTTTGAAGCAATTGCGAGACATCTTGACGTATTTTAGGTTCAAAATCGGTTTGAATCGAAAAGGTCGTGCTTGTATCATTGGTGTTTGGGTTTTGGGAAAGCAATTGTATTAACAATGTATCACGAGCAGCCATGGCTTCTTTTGCAGAAATAATTAACTCTTGACGTATGGCAGTTGTATCTAATTTTTTAATTGTCAAACCAATTTGTTGTGCAAAAGAAGGTCGTGCGTAGTTGAAACCCCAAAGCAACAAAAAGCCAAAGAGCATAAACCCTAAGAAATTCACCGTTTTTAGCCCCCCCTCAGTAAATCGCTGCCGCAACGGTCTCTTTTTTGAGAAAAGGAAAACCAAGAATTTGACAACAAAATAGACCATAATGCCGTAAAAAATAAGCAACAAAGGCATGGGAAAAAACGCCAAAGTGTAGTCAAACAGCGTTCTAATGCCTGGGAAAACAAAACGGCTGTAAAATGACTCAATATACTGAGGGGGGGTAAAGAAGCGGATGAGCAACATAAAAAGACCCAACCACAGCCCCATCAAACGGTAGAAAAGAGATAATTTATTTTGAAAGATATTTTTTATAAAATTCATAATGTAATGAAAATCAGAAACTTAGTTCCTTTTGTTGTTTTAACAATTTTATTTTTGACAAATTCATGCGACCGTTTTGGCAATACGTCAAACACGCATACAGCAAGCCCCTTTGACACCACAAAGTTTGAAACCCAAGCATTGACCGATTCAGACCGTGTGCTTTTAGCGACTGCAAATGGTAAAACGGTGAAACCCATCAGTATTGATGCCCTTGCATTACAAATTAACGATGCAACCTCGAAATTGTACGTTTATTGCTTTTGGAACCTCAAAAATGATGCAAGTGTTTCGACGGTTAAAGCCTTGAATACTTTATCTGCGAAATTTGACACCACAAAACTAAAAATTGTTTACGTCAATATGCCCGGATATGAAAAAGTAGAAGATGTTAATTTATTTATTCGTGAAAACCAGCTGACCGACGAAACTTTGATTCTTGAAAAAGCCGATGTCTCGTTTTTCTCAAAAAAAATTAGAAAAGATATGTCAGGTATTACAAGTATGCCCGTCGTTTTGATGGCAAATAAAGCCGAAGAAATCCTCTTGTTCTACAATAAAGGCATGGACGCAAAGGAATTATTGGCATTGGTGCATCCGCTTGTTTCTAACTGATGCTTGGAAATGAGAAACTTATTTATCTTTGAGCTGAAAAACGACGAACAAACAGGACTTCTTGAATGATGAATGATGAATGATGAATGATAAATCATTGTTAATCAATGCCTTAGGTATTCATTATTCATCATTTCTCATTCATCATTCATCATTTCACCAATGATACAGCTCGACCAAGACCTTTTCTTTTTTATCAACCATTATCTCCATTTTGGCGCACTGAACAAAGTCATGCCTTATTGGCGAAGCATGTATTTTTGGTTTCCACTCTACATCTTTTTCATCAGTTTTTTGTTCTACAATTTTGGCAAAAAGGCATCTATTTACCTTTTAGCTCTTGCATTAACCGTTGGTATTGCCGATATGACAAGCAGTCGCTTGATAAAAAACACCATAAAAAGAGAACGCCCTTGTAACGATGCCAAAGTAAAAATACACGTCAAGTTGCTCGTTCCTTGCGGCGGTGGTTACAGTTTTACATCTTCACATGCGACCAATCATTTTGCCGCAGCCATTTTCATCATTTTTACTTTTGTGGGTAAACGGCGTTGGTTGAAATGGTCGTTGTTGTTTTGGGCAACAAGCATTGCATTTGGGCAAGTTTATGTCGGTGTGCATTATCCGCTTGATGTGATTTGTGGCGGACTTCTGGGCAGTGGCATTGGTTGGTTGGGTGCTTTTTTGTTTAATAAGAAAAGGGAATGGCGAATGGTGAATGGTGAATGGTGAATTTTTCATCATTCATCATTCACCATTCGCCATTCACCATTAAAAATAGATTTATGGAAATTTGGCAATACATTTTGCTTTACGGAGCCGTTTTAGCGGGTGGCAGTTTAGCTTTTTGGTTTAAAAGCCATAATAGAAGGTTTTTACAACTCGTTCTGTCGTTTGTCGGGGCGTATCTATTGGGGATATTAGTGCTTCATCTCATTCCTGATGCGTATTCGAGTGGTAACGAAAGGATAGGGTTGTGGGTGTTGGCTGGTTTTTTTATTCAATTAACACTTGAACAATTTTCGTTGGGCGTTGAACATGGGCACATCCACGACCACCATCATACAAGCCGACCTTTGTTTGCGCTTCAAGTCGTTTTAAGCCTTTCGATTCATGCATTTATGGAAGGGCTACCCCTCAGTAATCACGATATTTTACACGCCACTGCGCACGTGCACGAGCATGATGTTAATCAATTGTATTATGGTGTTATTCTTCACAAAGCACCCGAAGCCTTTGCTTTAGCTTTGCTGTTGTTGATGAGTCATTTTTCAAAAAAGATAGTTGTTATCAGCATTGTGTTGTTTGCAGCTATGTCACCGCTTGGAGCATTTGTGACGCAATCCATTGATTTTTCAACAGATACGCTTCATAAAATGATTGCAGTTGTGATTGGTTCGTTGCTGCACATTTCGACGACGATTCTTTTTGAAGTTGATAATACAGATGAACATCGGATTTCAATTCCAAAGATAATGGCTATTGTGGCGGGTGTTGGGTTGTCTTTATTGGCGACTTTGTGAAACAAAAACGTATCTGATACTTTCAAAGTATCAGATACGTTTGGTGATTAAAGTATTGGTAATCAATGTTTTATGAAACTTTAAAACTTATTTAGTTCTTATTCGGCGCGGGTTTTATCACTTCCTCCTTGATAACAGGCATTTTGTTCACACGTTCTTCGCGTTCCCGCTTGCGTTTATCTGCCAAAATGTCTTTGACTTGCTTAAAATTAATATCTTTTTTATTCAAAGACCGATGCCAACAAACGACAATTGCCATGGCTTGGTCTTCTGGAAAAGAGATACCTGCTTCACGCATATAATGCCCCAATCTTGACCCTTCATAAAGTCCCCAATTTGTTGTAATCCAACGACCCAGACTGAAATACAGCTTTCTTGCGGCGTCATTTTCAGAAAGAGACATAAATTTATTGCGAGAATCGACATCCGTTAGCCTGTTCAACTCTGCAAAAGCATCAAAAATATCTTTTGGAATATATTGCCCCGACAATTTGTTTTGTTGAATACGCCATTCATATTTTTCTTTAATATCTGCTGTCGAAGATGCAGGCGAGGCTTCTTCTTGACTAAAAGCAAACAATGAGATGGATGAAAAAAAAGCAATGAGAAGACATGTTTTCCCGTTCATATTTAGATTTTATTTTCTCAAAAAACGTTTAAAGCGTTTATTTCGTATATTCAAAAGCGTTCTGTTTGTTTTTTTAACAAAAGACACAGCCTGTTTGATAATTTTTGATTTATTTTGACAAACTATTTAATCATAAAAGCGGCTTAATTCATTCATCAACCTTAACCTTCTCAATGCACATTCAACTTAACATGAAAACAAGGTTACTTATTTTTCTTTTTGCTTTAAATATGCTCAAGCTTTATGCGCAAAAAAATGACCATGTAAAAAGGCAATTTATTGTGCAATTGACATCTGCCAATAAGCTAACAGATTTTTTTAAAGCGTTTCCAACTTTTCAATCTAAACAAAATTCTGTTGAACAATTAGCCCCGACAATCCCCGTTTTTCGTATTTTTTTTAATGAAAACGAAGATGAAAATGCATTGCTTCAAGCCATCAAAAAGCACCCCTCAGTCATTTCAGCACAATTTAATCATATTCTCGAAGACCGTATCACACCGAATGATACGAGATATACATCGCAATGGTATCACAACAATCCAGGCGGCGGAACGGCTGTTTTAGATGCCGACATGGATACCGACGATGCATGGAACATCACAAAAGGCGGTGCGACAACAGACGGTGATTCAATTGTTGTGGCTATCATTGACAATGGAACGAATCTGACACATCCCGATTTACAGCAAAACCTATGGTTCAACCGTCAAGAAATCCCTGATAATGGCATTGATGATGATAGAAATGGCTACGTGGACGACTATCGTGGTTGGAATGCCGCATTTCGGAATGACAATGTTGAAGGCGGTACACATGGCGTTGAAGTAGCAGGTGTCATAGGTGCTGTGGGCAACAATAATAAAGGGGTAGCAGGTGTCAACTGGGCTGTAAAAATAATGAGCATCGTTTATGATGGCAGCGAAGCCTCTGTCATTGCTGCTTATGGTTATGTGATTGTTCAACGAAAGTTGTACAACCTAACGAAAGGGCAACGGGGAGCGTTTATTGTCGCAACAAATTCCTCTTTTGGTGCGCCCAATAAATTTCCAAGAGATGCGCCGATATGGTGCGCGATGTACGATTCGCTCGGTGCGGTCGGTGTCTTGAACATTGGTGCAACAGCAAACAGTAATGTAGATGTTGACCAAGTTGGCGACCTGCCATCGACTTGCCCAAGTGACTACCTCGTTGTCGTGACAGCAACAGACAATCGAGATATTAAAGCCACAGATGCGGCTTTTGGTGTCTCAAATGTAGATGTTGCAGCGCCTGGTGTGGCTATTTGGACAACTGCGGCAAATGGCGATTATACATCTGTGCGCGGTACTTCTTTGGCTTGTCCGATGGTGGCGGGTATTGCGGCTTTGGCATATTCTGCGCCGTGTAGTGATTTTACGAATTTTGCTAAAACATATCCGCCAAGTGCCGCTTTGTTTTTGAAGGACTGGATACTGAGGGGGGCGGAATCGAAGCCCGATTTATTAGATAAAGTCAAAACAGGCGCACGGGTCAATGCTTTAAATACGGTTCAAAAAGTTATGCAATTTTGCGGTTCATGTCCGCAACCTTCAAAAATCCGTATCAGCGCCACAACGACTACTGCAACGGTCACCATGACTTTTATGACGGCTTCAAATACCATTCAAGCGCGTTACCGCTCATTGGGTTCAAATACGTGGACGACAGTTTCTGCCCAAACTGCCCCCCTCAGTATAAATGGCTTGCAAGCCTGTACGGACTATGAATTGGAATTGAAAACGACTTGTGCTGGCACAACCAGTTCAGCTTATGTCGTTGCTTTTAGAACAGATGGTTGTTGTAGTTACCCTGAAAATGTCTTGATTTCCAATGTTTTAGCCAATCAAATCAACGTTAAAGTATCAAAAGTGACGGCTTCAATGGGTTATCGTGTTTGCTTGAAAGAGACGACAACTGGCATCTGTACATTTGATAAAATTTTTACCGATACGTCATTTGTTGTCAACAATCTCAATAAATGCCAAAACTACGTCATGTCTATTCAGTCGCTTTGCGTGAATGGCAACAGCAAAGACACCTTACTGGCTTTGCGGACAAAAGGCTGTGGGGCATGCTACGATTCTATTTATTGTCGGTCTTCAGGCAGTATCGCCAGCGAATGGATTGATAGTTTCAGTATCGCCAATTTCAAGATATTTTCAGGTAAAAACGGAGGTTATGGTAAATTTGATACTATTTTGACCACTTTACAAGCAGGTAAAACCTATCCAGTTTCCATAAAACCAGGGTTTAGTGGCTCGTCTTTTTCAGAAGGCGCAAGGGTGTGGATAGATTTAAATCAAGACGGTGATTTTGACGATGCTGGCGAACAAGTCATTGAGTTTCCACGATTTACATCAACGGTTAGTGGTTCTGTAACCATACCGACAACAGCGAAAAATGGTGTGACACGTCTTAGAGTGAGTATGAAATACGTCGGTTTTTCGGGAACGCCCCCGACACCTTGCGAAAGTTTCTCTGGTGGAGAAGTTGAAGATTATTGCGTTTTGCTTGAAAATCGTATTCCAACGGTGGATATACTGAGGGGTGATGATTTCGAAGTTTTTCCCAATCCTTTCTCTCATTTTTTGACTATAAAAAATAAAAACCTTGACAATCAAATACTTATGGTTGAATTATTGAGTCTTGACGGTCGTGTGTTGTTTTCAAAAAAAATAGACGAAAACCCTTTAGAAATGGTTTTGACGGATTTACCATCCCTCAGTAATGGGCTGTATTTTTTGAAAATAAGAACGCCTAAAGGTATTTGGGTGTCGAAGGTTGTGCATTAATGACCCCCTCAGTATTTTTACAAAAAAAGGCAGCCTTTCCGAAGAAAAGCTGCCCTTTTTGTAAACTTAATTTAAGCCTTTATTAATACCCAGGATTCTGTACCAAAGTCGGTTTGCCATCTTTTTGACTGTTTAAGATTTCATCTTGTGGAAGCGGGTAATAGTTGTTTTTTGATGTAAAGGTTTTACCCACCATATAGGAACGCTTATTGAATTTACGCCCAGATGGCTCTGTGCCAGGAACGGACTCTTCAGCAGCATATTTATTCAATACTTTTTCTGCAATTCCCCAACGGACTAAATCGAAGAAGCGATGACCTTCCATAGCAAACTCTAAGCGTTGCTCCATATGTGTCGCATTTCTGGCAAAATCAGCACCTTTTGACGCAAATGTACCAGTTGGATAAATATTGACTTCATATTTCACACTCGCATCTTGAACAGAACCTTTTTTAGCTCTATCGCGAATTTGATTGACCAAATCTTCCGCAACTTGTAAGTTACCCAATTCGATTTCACACTCTGCCAACCACAATATGACATGAGAGAGTTTGATTAAGCGATAATTGTTGTTAACATTACGACGGCTTGTGGAGTGAGTTGTGCTGTTTTCTTCTGCCAAATAATACATCCATTTTTTTCCTGTAAATGGTCCTGCATAGGCTTGGTCACGAATCCAACTTGAACCAGGCATAGGACCCCAATCTAAGAAGTTGACACCACGACGCCCTACAGTCCAGTCCAAACGAGGGTCAACTGGCACCGTTTTATCAAGGGTGAATGCTGTTGAAGCATTAATACCTTGGTCGTTTGGCAAATCTACTTTATTATAGGTATCGAGCGAACCGTCAGACAAATTGCCAATCATTGGTAAACCATTTTCAGTTTTGAAAGCATTAACCAAATTATGAGAAGCCTGATAAAATCCGCAGCAACCACGACCTGGCGCTGTCGCTGAATAAGGCCAATTGAGGTTATCGCCTGCATTCCCATTATTACCTGTTGTACCGTCATTAATAGAAAATTGCACTTCAAAGATAGATTCGGTGTTGTTATTAGTAACCATTCTATAATTGTCGTGATAGTTTGCTACTAACTTTTTGCCTGAATTTTTCAAAACATCATCAAGCAAAGTTTTAGCCTGTGCCCATTTCTTTTGAAAAATATACGCTTTTGCCAAGTAAGATTTAGCAGCCCATTGTGAAGCACGTCCTTTCTGTGCCTGCACAGCGGGTAAGTTTTTAGCAGCGAAATCAAAGTC
Organism: Saprospiraceae bacterium; assembly: GCA_043721685.1. GTDB lineage: Bacteria > Bacteroidota > Bacteroidia > Chitinophagales > Saprospiraceae > JAAFJT01. Next base: position 7,458 of record JAYSQG010000019.1, read on the forward strand.
TGCTTCGATATTTGACCATACATCCTTATCGTTAGGAATTTTTGTAGAGTTAGGATCGGCAGACACATAGATTTTTTCGTCTATAAATGGTATTTTATTCCACATTTTTTTGGCTTCAAAATGGAAATGACCTCTTAGAAAACGTGCTTCTGCAATGACTTGGGTTTTTTCCGCTTCAGTCATATCCTTTACATTAGCAACGATTTGTATGACTTCATTACTACGCCCCACACCGTCGTAAGAGTGCCACCACTTTCCTAAGAAATAGGTATTGTCTGACAGCCAATTGTATTGTTCGATAAATGATTGTTCTGGTTGGTCACCAGCATCCGTGCCTTTTACGGCATCATCGCTGCTGATACCCCCAAAAACATAGTTAGAAATAGTAGATTGGCGACCTGTGTTGCCAGCACCAACGCCGTCCAACAAAGAATAAGCACCTATCAAAAGGGCATTAACGCCATTTTTAGTTGTCAACTGTTCAATTGATGCCCGTCCTTGAGGTTTTAGGTCAAAGAAACTACCTTGGCAAGAGAAGAGTGAACAGACGAAAATCGATAATACGATTAATTTTTTCATATCTATAAAGATTAAGATTTAAGTTATTGAAAAAAGATTAAAACCCAAAACGGAAACCTACAAGATAATTTTTAGCAACAGGATATGCGCCTTCATCGACACCCATGTGCGTATCTTGGTTGTCAGTGCCTGATGTACGCAAGTTGATATCTGGGTCAAGTCCTGTATATTTCGTCAAAGTGAAAACATTTTGTCCTTGTAAATAAATTTGTGCAGAATTTAAATGTACTCTTTTTAACCATTGTGTGGGAAAAGAGTAAGTAAGTTGAATGTTTTTCATACGCAGATAAGACCCATCTTCTAAGAAATAAGAAGATACTTGTTGGCTTGTCGCATCTCCCGAGTTTAAGCGGGGTAGTTTCGCCACATCGCCCGGTTTTTTCCAAGAGTTGTTGAGCATATCTATAGAGCGATTTCCTTGAAAAACGTTGAAATCTGTCCAGTAACGCACATAGTTAAAGATTTGATTGCCTTGTACGCCTTGACCAAACATCGTCAAATCAAAGTTCTTATAGCCCAAATTAATGTTGATACCATAAGAAAAGTCTGGATGTGGATTGCCAATAATTGTTCTATCAGCCGCCGTTATAATACCATCACCATTTACGTCTCTGAAATTAAATACGCCTGCCCTTGTGTATGAACCAAATTTAGGTGCTTTAGCCGCTTCTTCATCGTCTTTGATGATTCCGTCAACGATATAACCAAAATAACTAGCGATGGGTATGCCTGCTCGTGTAGCTGACATAGCTGGTAAACGTGTTGTGAAACCAAAAATAGTGGCTTTAGGGTCGTCATTTAATTTTATGACTTCATTTCTATATTGACTATAATTGATCCCCACTTGATAGCGGAAATCACCAATCTTATCTCTATAATTTAGTCCTATATCAATGCCACGATTTTGTACTGAACCGATATTGGTATAAGGTATTGCGCCTGTACCTGCTGTTCTTGGTATCGCTATTTGAGTAAGCATATCTGTGGTAAGTCTATTATACCAATCAAATACGAGTTCCATCTTGTTTTTCAATAAAACGGCATCAAAACCAATATTAGTAGAGGTATTTGTTTCCCATTTACCTTTGGGATTGCCAAATTGCGACAAGTCAAATCCACTCACAATTGATGTGCCCGTACCATTGATGTCATAACCATTGTTTGAAGGGTCAGACGCATACTGTGTATATGCGTTGAAAACATTAGGAATGAGTTGATTACCTGTTTTACCCCATCCTGCACGTACTTTCAAATCATTGACCATAGTTAGGTTTTTCATGAAACCAAGTTCTGTTAAACGTACGCCCACTGAAAATGCAGGGAAAATACCATAGCGATTTTCTGCTGAAAAACGAGAAGACCCATCTCGACGTAGGGTAAAGTCAGCCAACAAAAAGTCTTTATAACCGTAATTAACCTTGCCAAATTGAGAAAATAAAGCACTCGGCGTAGCACCACCACCAGCATTGCTTAATCCAGCAGCAGCACCAGCGTCAAGATAACGATAATCTAAATCATCAAATGCAAAACCACTTCTACTTGCTTGAAAACCAACAGCATAGGTCGTAACTGCCTCTGTACCAACCAATATATTAAATGCATGGTCGCCTAAGGTTTTATTGTAGTTTAAAGTATTGAACCATGTAACCGAACGGTCGAAGTTATTAATGACATTCAAACTGTTGGCGTTTCTGGCTTCAGCAGCTTCAATATCACGGTGGAAATATTCAGAGCGATTGAACTGATTGTATTCCAAACCCAAACTCGTTCTGGCACTCAATCCTTTTAAGATGTCCACATTTGCAAAAACATTTCCGAATACGTGTGAGCCTTTAGTTATATTGTTTTTTTCGCGATACAATCTTGCCAAAGGATTGGGCGCATTGCCCAAATTTGAACCCCGACTGCCTGCAAAACCATTATACGGAGACGTGTTAGTGCCACCCAATGCTGCTGGTCCTCCTGTAATATCAAAAACTGGAATAATAGGGTGTACACGAATCGCAAACATAATCGGGTTTGATTCATTATTGTTAGCAATACCTTGTCTTTCGTCGTAAGAAAAAGTAAAGTTCTCGCCAAAAGTGAATCTACCCTTATTGAATTCTGTATTTGCCCGAACGGAGTACCTATTGTATTTGGTATATTTCAAGATGCCATCTTGCTTAAAATAATTGCCCGAAATGGCATATTTAGCTGAACTATTTCCCCCAGATGCGCCCAATTGCACATTTGAGATATTGGCAGGGTCAAAAATAACATCTTGCCAATCTGTGCCTTCTTTGTTGGCTTTGGTAATGTTGAAAGCTGTACTGCCCAGTTTAGGGTCAGCAATATCATTCGTATATGTATAATTTGCTGGTAAAGCCCCATACACATTCGGATAAATGTAGTCTGCTATCGTTTGTTCGCCATTCGGACCAAATTTATATTGAGCGGAAGGAGATGCGACTGAGGGGTTCTTGCCTGCACCCAAATCTGACAAATATAGATACTGACCCAACTGTTGGGTATTCATCAGATTAAGTTTTTTTCCAGGATTTTGAGTACCTCTATACATATCAAAAGTAATACTTGGCTCACCCGTTTTACCTTTTTTTGTTGTAATGATGATAACGCCATTGGCTGCACGAGCACCATAAATGGAGGCAGCGGAAGCATCTTTCAATACTTGCATAGACTCAATATCGTTCGGGTTGATTTGGTTCAACGTGCCTTGGGTTGGCACACCATCAATAACATACAAAGGACTATTGTTATTAATTGAGCCAAAACCACGTATCCGAACCATGGTGCCGCCGCCTGGTGAGTTGTCGTTGCCAACTGTAACGCCTGATGCACGACCTTGAAGCATTTGCGTTAAACTAGCAGCGGGTAGAGCCGTTAAGTCTTTTGTATTCACGACCGTTACAGCGCCTGTAATGTCTTTTTTGCGCTGTGATGAATAGCCTGTTACAATTAATTCCTGTAAGGTTGCAACGTCTTCTTTCAGATTGACGTCAATGACAGTTTGCGTGCCTACAACAATTTCCTGTGAACCAAAACCTACGGCTGAAATAATGAGTATAGGGTCTGCTTCTTTCACTGATAGTGAAAAATTCCCATTAACGTCGGTTATTGTTCCTGTCGTTGTGCCTTTCACAAGGACATTTACCCCTGGAATGGGACCTGTGGCATCACTTATTTTCCCTGTTATGGTGCGTTGTGCCATCAAAGAGATGCTTGAGCAAAAGAGTAGAAATATGACTATTCCAATTCTATGGATTAGTGGGTTACTTTTTTTATTCATTTTTCAAATTTGAGTTAGTGAAAAAAATAAATTTAGTTTAGTCGTAAAATAAGAAATCAAAATGGGGAGTTTCTACGCGTTGCGGACACATTATTATGTATATGCGACTTAATTCTTCTTTGCACTTTATTTAAATGTTTGAATTTTAAAAAAGATATTTTAGTACCCCCTCAGTAAATTGCGTTTACAATCATGGTGTTCGATATCATTGCGGTCTCGTGGCAACAAAACAGACATTTTGTGCACCTTAAACCTTAATAGATAATCATACAACATGATTTATCGCATGTTGTGGTTCAACGATAAAGCATCTATATCGTTAATAAAATAAATTGGGAAATGATAAACACTTTGAGAAATCGAGACTGATTTTTTAGAATGCTAAGATAAAGAATGTTAATTTTCCATACGTGTAAATTGAGTCCATTAATATTAATGCGAATCTAAAAAAAAAAAATTGAAAGCATATCTTTTTGAGAATTTAATTTATAGTTTTGTCTAAATTAAGATATTATATTCTTAAATTTAGTATATGTGCTTAATATAATTTTGCATTATGAAGCCACTTCAAAATCGCTTTTTAGCCTTAGATGTATTCCGAGGCTTGACCGTTTGTTTTATGATTATTGTTAATACCGCTGGAGATAAAACTATGCGTTTTGCGCCTTTAGTTCATGCCGATTGGCATGGATTTACGCCGACTGATTTGGTTTTTCCTTCTTTTCTTTTTGCCGTTGGCAATGCTATGGCGTTTGTGATGCCCAAATTATACAAGCTAACGCCACTTGAATTTCTTTTAAAAATCGGAAAACGAAGTGTTATCATCTTCCTTTTAGGCTTTTTGATGTATTGGTTTCCGTTTATGAAATGGGATGAAACAGGACAACTCGTCGGCAAATCTATTTCTGAAACACGGATATTAGGCGTTCTGCAACGTATTGCTTTGGCGTATTTTGCTGCATCTTTATTGGTTTATTTTATTCAAAACAAAATAGAACAGCCGCGCAGAATGCTGTCGCTTGTGCTACTTTCAATTGGTATATTAAGTTTTTATTGGATGCTTTTGTTGATTTTTGGCGACTCAACGGACCCTCTCAGTATTCAAGGCAATATCGTGGTTCATGTCGATCATTTCCTGTTTGGTGATCGGCATTTATACACCATGCAAGGTTTACCCTTCGACCCCGAAGGTTTGGTGAGTACCTTGCCAACCATCGTCAATGTCTTGGCGGGTTATTTAGCGGGACAATTTATTATGGAAAAAGGCAAAACATATGAAGGTTTAGCAAAATTACTCTTAATAGGTTTCGGATTGGTATTGTTGAGCGAAGCATGGAATTGGATTCTGCCCATCAATAAAAAACTCTGGACAAGCTCATTTGTGACCTATACCATTGGTTTAGATTGTTTCATTATTGCGGTTATTATCTTCATTATTGATTTTAAAAACATAAAGACTGGAACTACTTTCTTTACCATTTTTGGTAAAAATGCCTTGTTTATTTACCTTTTGTCTGAAATACTGGCAATTTCTTTGAAGTTTTCACGTATCACATGTGACCAATCTTTTTTCAAATGGACGTACCAAACCTGTTGTGAGCCGATTGGTGGTAAATTAGGTTCGATGGTTTATGCGATTGGTTTTATGTTGGTTTGTTGGCTCGTAGGTTTTTTTATGGATAAAAAAGGGATATACATTAAGGTGTGAAAAGGCGAAAAAAGAGCCTTATACTGAGGGGGCATTCAGATTCGTCCATAAAGAAGTATCGCAATGTGTAAACAACAACGTGCTTTTTTTTGTCATTCTTTCACTTCGTTACTAATGAACAACATCTTAAACGTTGGCAGGGTTGCGAACCCTGCCAACGTTAGTACATTGTTCATTCCGTTTTAAGCACCAT
>JAYSQG010000020.1:0-12742 GCA_043721685.1 Saprospiraceae bacterium
CCTGATTCGTAATGCCAATCAGCGGTGCTTCCTTTAAATTTTGTAGCTCCGAAAAAATTGCGAACATCATGTTCGTCTTTGTTAAGTTCCTGTGCAATGCGGCTGACGCTGCCTGTTGGAAGACTATGCTTCAGCCTGCGCAACTCTTCAAATGTAATATTCATTGGCGGTGAATTTTGGTTAGAAAAATTTTGTTTGAACTCCTAATATTCTAAAATTATTTAATGTAAAGTTAACTTTTAGTTTTGTATTTTCCAAATTTTTATGCATAAAAATTTTTAGATTTTACATTTCCATGAAATTAAAATAATTTTTGAAGCACTTGATGGCATTTTTATAAGGGTTTGAACTTGTTTTTAGAAATAACCCAAATAGAGTAGGTGTCAGAAAAGGAAAATTACTGAGGGGTATAGATTATAAAAAATAGGGCTACCACAACGATGTGTGATAGCCTTTTGTCTTTCTCATAACGAGCATAGATATATGACGGATGTTACTTTTTCAAAAATACACTGAATTTTTTGTCCAATTCTGAACAGATATTGTCAGGTAAAGGGTATCTTTCATAACTTAGGTTGTAAGAACCATCAACTTCTTTTTTGATTTCAAAAGTTGTATTTACGTTGTAGATACTACTGACGACATCAATTTTTAAATCTTTTTCTGGTATTGTCAAACCTTTTGGTTGCTTCAAGTCTTTTGAAAATGTTTGCATTTCAAATTGTGATCCTGAAACAGGAACTGCCAAACCAAAGTCATATGTATTGCCAACAATTAGACCTTTAGCACAGCCTTTACCATCTACAATAGTAATAAGAGGTGACCATCCACCAAAAGGTGCATTTGCGGGGCTTGCCATATCTTTGTAAAATAATGTTACGTTTGAAGGCGTAAATATAGTGCTGATACTGCCACTTTTGCATGAAGCACTGATATTTAGCTTGACGACGACACTTTTGTTTACGGGCAATCTTGATTTCAAATCAACAGACGAATTTTCACAAAGATATTGGCTAGGAGATGTATATATTCTATTGAATTGCTGATCAAAAACGATGAGTTTAGTTGCTATTTTACTATCTGCTTGGACTTTTGCGTCTAATACTTCACCATTGCCTAATGTTGCTGTTCCTTGTTTGTAAACAATACTCGGATTTTGTGCATTCACCAACAAGTAGTTGAAAGTTTCACGAGCTACAGAGCAATTTGTTTCTCTGGAGCTGGTAGATGCAGCGGGCAAATCTGAACTCACCTTGAGTGATACTTGGCAAAGATTTTTTCTGGTTCTGCCTATTACCCAAGTGGATAAATGTGGTTGTTTAAAAGTTGCCTTCAATTTTCCGTTAACACTTACTATCGTTGCTTCCGTTTCACTTGTCCAAACTGTTTCAGCGTCATCGCGGCTAATAACATCTAAAACGTCGCCTGCTTGGATTTTACGGTTGAGTGTGACATCGAAATATTCTGGGTCAATGTCCATTGTTACGTCCATAGGTTCAGAGAATTTTGAAACCTTTGACGTACCTGCAGTCATTGTCATTGAATAAAATCCAGCTGGAACAATATTGACTTGGCCGGTATTTGTACCTTCTTTTAATGTCAAACCAGAAAAGCCTTCTGTTAAGCTGCTTAAAGAAGCCTCAGATCGCGTATCAAAGTGAATAAGCTGGGTTTGAATCGCACCAGACAATATACTACCGTCCGCAGCTAAAGGTTTTGTTCCAGCCTTAAGCGTGGCATTGACCTGTTCCGTTTTGCCATTAGACAAAGGAGAGACTAAAGCCACATCTTGTGCTGTTCCTGCCGTTGCAGAGCTGGTAAAAGAACTCGATTGTGCAGAAACACCTGGAGGTGGTGCCGAAGGGTTAAGCATTGAGACTTTATCCGTTTTTAATTCTGCACTTTCAGTCAATGAATAGCTTTTTCTAACTGGTGTAAAATTAGGTGCGCTGAGAACGAGCGTAAATTCAAGCGGTTTTGCAGCCGTTGGTGCATCCGCTGTCTTTACAGCTAATGATACGATACCACTGATGGCACGAATTTTTTTCTCACCAAACATGGTGAATATTTTGTCTTTATCACGTCCTTCGATGGTGACTGTTAATTGGTCTGGAGCTGATTCACTTTTAGCAGCATCAGCAACCTGAATGGAAATTGGATTAACCAAAAAGGAATTACCCGTGTAAAGCGTCAAATCTTTCGTCAAATCTTCAACTGAGCATGAAACGATGAAGAAAGTTGATAAGCAAATAGCAACAATACCTGCTGCAAGTTTTGTGAAAATATTTTTCATTTGTAAATATTTTTTTGCAATTTTAAGAAATGGATTTGTTTTGAAAATTACTGATGGGGTGTAAAATATGATTGATGATTGTTGTTATTGAATGCGATAAGCCAAGCGAAGATTCATAACAGGCCAAACTTTTTGATACCAATTTTCATTGAAGTTACGGGCTAAGATGGCGCCGTTTTCTTCATTTTCTTTCAAAATGGCTCCTGGATTAACCTTGATATCTACAGTATAGTCACCTTTATAATACGCACCCATGTCGAAACTAACGTTGATACGTTTGCGTGGAATAGTACGTCCAAAGCCCATACCGAGGAAAGGGGCAATTTTTAGCTTTGAACCTATCGTTACAAAGCCATTCCCTAAGTCCTCTGGATTTAGAACGACATCATTAAATTTAATGGTAGAAGCCAATTCACCACCGACTGTGATGGTATTGGTTGGATAATAGGAAAGACCACCAATGAGTTTGAATCTGCCCTTAGAACCGGGGGTAAACTCTGCATTTAAGGCGAAATTGCTTAGTTTAACCCCAGCATCAAAAGAAACCTTTTGAATATTTTTTGTACCATCGGGATTCGTTGAAGCGATTTCGTAAGTGTAGTTTTCTTTAGTGTATCGGGCATAATTGAATGCCAAACGACCCGTCCAATGTTTTGCAAAACGATAAGCTACGTCTAAACCAAGTCCATTTGTAACACCGACGTTAAGCCCTAAAGCTATTTCTTTTTTTATCATCGGTTGTGTTGTCGCTTCATTTGCAACTTGCTCTGAAGACTGAGCCTGAGCGGCTGTTGCAGTCATAAATGATAGGCCAACAAAAAAAAATCTGATCATTTTTCCTTTATCCCTAAAGGTTTTCTGAAGTAAAGTCATGATATTTAAGTTTGAAAATGAGTAAAGTAGATTATTTAAATAATGTAAATACAAATATAGCTATTATAATAATTAGTATATGGTATAATTTATAAAAAGTTACATTTTTAATTAAATCAATTACAAAGTTTTATAAATAATTAAATTTTAACAACGGCAATTTTTCATAAACAAAAAAATTTCATGAAAACTCAACTATTTCTATGTGTTTTTCTGTATATTGGTATAATAAAGATGACGGCACAAAGCCTTAGCAATACAAAAAACGAAATTACTCCCATCAGCATCGTGCCACAACCGACAAAGTTGACGCCTGTGACAGGCTCTTTTACGATTACGAATCGAACACAAATCATCGTACCTAATGCTATTGCAGGTATTCGGCGTATTGCACAACAGTTTGCGAACCGCATCAAAAAAGATGGTACTAATGTATCTGTCATTGATTTAAATGAGTCAAAATCAAATACTAACGTCATTTTTTTCTTGAAAATAGACAAAGAAGGCTTAGGTACTGAGGGGTATAAATTAAGTGTAACGCCTACTCAAATCAATATCAAAGCGGCAACAGAACAAGGCTTTTTTTATGGTGTGCAAACATTGTTGCAATTGCTGCCAACGGAAGTATTTTCAACAACAACTTTAAGGACAAAAGTGACTTGGCGTGCGCCTTGTGTTGAAATTGAGGATAAACCACGCTATGCCTACAGAGGTTTGCATCTAGACGCGGGGAGGCATTTTCAGCCTGTTAGTTTTGTCAAAAAATACATTGACCTCATGGCATTACACAAAATGAATAACTTTCATTGGCATTTAACAGAAGACCAAGGCTGGCGTATTGAGATAAAAAAGTACCCTAAATTGACTGAAATAGGGGCGTGGCGAAAGGAAACCCTTATAGGTCATGGTTCAGACATACCGAAAAAGTTTGACGGACAGCGTTATGGTGGTTTTTATACCCAAGACCAAATACGTGATATTGTGGCTTATGCCAAGGAGCGTTTTGTCAATATTATCCCTGAAATAGAAATGCCTGGCCATGCGCTTGCTGCCTTAGCCGCTTATCCTGAATTGTCTTGTGACTCTTCAAAAAAGTATGAAGTGGCAACAAGTTGGGGCGTTTTTGAAGACGTTTTTTGCCCTTCTGACAAAACATTTTCGTTTTTACAGGATGTTTTGACCGAGGTGATGGATTTATTTCCTTCAAAATACATTCATATTGGCGGTGATGAATGTCCAAAGGAAGCGTGGAAAAAAAGTCAATTCTGCCAAGACTTGATGAAAAAAGAAGGTCTTAAAGATGAACATGAGCTACAATCGTATTTTATACAACGCATTGAAAAATTCCTAAAAGGCAAAGGACGCAGCATCATTGGTTGGGATGAAATCCTTGAAGGTGGGCTGGCACCCAATGCAACCGTTATGTCGTGGCGTGGTACTGAGGGGGGGATTTCAGCAGCACAACAAGACCATGATGTGATTATGACACCTGGTAGCTATTGTTATTTTGATTATTATCAAGCAGACCCCGAATCCGAGCCTTTAGCCATTGGTGGCTTAGTAACTTTGGAAAATACCTATTCTTATGAACCAACACCAGAAGTACTGAATGCGCAACAAGCCAAATATATTTTAGGCGCACAAGGCAATGTTTGGACAGAGTATATGCGGACGACTGACCAAGTGGAATATATGGTTTTTCCGCGAGCTATTGCCTTAGCTGAGGTGCTGTGGTCTCCAAAAAATCGGCGTAATTATGACAATTTTGTAAGCCGTTTACAAACCCATTTTAATCGCCTCGACCGCATGGATGTCAACTATGCCAAGCGGCTTTATGATGTGGACATTGCCTTCAAATCTGAAAATACGACCCCCTCAGTATATTTGAGTTCTTCGGTCAAAAACACAGAAATTCGTTATACAACAGATGGTTCACAACCAACCATTAAGTCATTTTTATATACGCAACCCTTTGAAATTAAAGATTTTAATGCCATTCGAGCAGCAAATTTTCAGAATGGCAGACCGATTAGTAAAACAGTGTCGCAAACGGTTTACCCACATGCCGCTTTGGGTATGAAATACAGTTTGACAAAACCTGCAAAAAATACCTACGAATCAGGCATTCGTGGCTTAACTAATGGCATACGCGGCAGCGAAAAAAATTATGCACAATGGACGGGTTTTGAAGGCAATGATATGGAGGTAATTTTCGATTTTGAACAACCACGCAAGTTTAGGTCTATTGATTTAGAGTTTTTGAATAAACCAGCCTCTTGGATTTTTCTACCCGATTATGTCATAGCTGCCGTTTCAAACGATGGAAAAGAATGGTTAGACATAGACCGTGCGGACTTTGCTCACAGCCGAAGCCTTGAAAAAACGTACATTAAACAAGCAAAACTGCGCTTTTCGGAATACACTAAACCCAAGCGTTATTTGAAAATTTATGCAAAAAACATAGGTGTTTGCCCAAAAGGTCATCCAGGCGAAGGCAAAGCCGCTTGGCTTTTTGCAGATGAATTTATTATTGACTAATTTTTTACCCATTTTACTGAGGGGGTGTCTGATATACCCGAAACTAAATTCTGAAGGTGATGTTTTCGATATATTTTAAAATTAGGTTATAAAAATATAATTTTTTGATAAATATTATTTTCCAACTAATATTTTGAAATTTATTTTTTTTGATAAATTTATATCAATAATTATTAAAAACCAAGAAATTTTATTTTCTTTGTCTTAACAAAATATTGACTAACTATGCCTGATGACATTGCAATCCAGATACGTCGAGGGTATGACATTCAACTTGTAGGTGAGGCGGAAAAAAATATAATTGAAGCCCCGCTTTCTAAGTCTGTGGATGTTTTACCTTCCAATTTCAAATACCTAACGCCTAAAGTACTGGTTGAAGCAGGTGAAGGCGTTGAGGCAGGTCAAGTATTATTTGTAGATAAAAACAATCCTGAAATACAGTTCTGCGCGCCTGTAAGTGGCATTGTTTCCGAAGTGGTGCGGGGCGAAAAAAGGCGCATCCTTGCCGTCCGTATTCTGACAGATAAAAACGGGGTTCAATACCGCGACTTTCCTAAACAAAATCCGACAAATCTGACCGCTGAAAACATCCGTCAACGGCTGCTCGAAGCGGGTTGTTGGGCGTATATCCAACAAAGACCTTTTGGCTGTATCGCTGACCCATCTCTATCACCAAAAGCTATTTTTATTTCGGGCTTTGACTCTGCACCGCTTGCGCCTGATTTAACTTTTATCATTACGCAAGAGCCTGATAATTTTAAAACAGGGATTGAAGCCTTAGCGCGTTTGGGCGGTTGCCCTGTCCATGTGAGTTTAAAAAAGGGTCAAAACCTAACAAGCATCCCAAATACTGAGGGGGTGCATATTCACCATTTTGAGGGACCACATCCTGCGGGTAATGTGGGCATTCAGATTCATCATATTGACCCAATTCGTAGTGGTGAAGTCGTTTGGACTATTCATCCACAAGACGTTATTATTATAGGCAGACTGTTCAACGAAGGACGTTACAGGGCTGACCGTATTGTTGCAGTCACAGGCGCGCAAGTGCAGAAGCCACAATATTATAAGGTGCATACAGGTCAACACCTCGGCAGTATCCTCGACGACGATTTGTTTATAGAAAAAAATCGCATCATAGAAGGGAATGTTTTACATGGTCAAAGAGTACCAGAAAATGCTCATCTATCTTTTTATACCAATCAAATCACTGTTCTGCCAGAAGGCGACGAACCCGAATTTTTAGGGTGGTTATTGCCTGGATTTAAGAAATTAAGCCTTTCACGCACTTTCTTTTCATGGCTTGCCAAAAACAGAAAGTACGAATTAGATACCAATACACATGGCGAAGAAAGACCTTTTGTTATGACAGGTCAATATGAAAAAGTTTTGCCTATGAATATTTTACCTGTCTTTTTGCTCAAAGCAATTTTAGCAAAAGATGTTGAAAAAATGGAACAATTGGGCATTTTTGAAGTGGCAGAAGAGGATTTTGCCTTGTGCGAATTTGTTTGCACGTCAAAAATAGATGTTCAAAATATCATTTCCCAAGGTTTGGAATTGATGAAAAATGAAAGTTAAAACTAACATTACACCTATTATATATGAAGTTGCTTAGGAATTTATTGGATAATGTCCGCCCGCACTTTTCAAAAGGTGGTCGGCTTGAAAAATTACACTACGGGTTTGATGCCCTCGAAACATTCTTATTTGTGCCAGGTGCCACAACAACAGGTACGGGTGTACACGTACGTGATGCGATGGATTTGAAACGCACCATGATAACAGTTGTTATCTCGCTTGTACCCTGTTTAATCTTTGGTATGTGGAACGTTGGGTTTCAACATTACAAGGCTTTTGGTATGGAAACCACCCATTTTCAAAACCTCATTTTCGGTTTTTGGAAAGTTTTGCCTATGATTATTGTCAGTTATGGGGCGGGTTTGACGGTTGAATTTATATTTTCAATAACTCGAAATCACCCTGTTAGCGAAGGCTATTTGGTCACGGGTATGCTTATTCCACTCACTTTGCCTATTACAACGCCTTTGTGGATGATTGCGATGGGTGCTATTTTTTGCACCTTATTAGGTAAAGAAGTTTTTGGCGGCACGGGTTTTAATTTTATGAATCCTGCATTATTGGCGCGGGCTTTTTTGTTTTTTGCATTCCCCGCTTACCTTTCAGGCGATGTTTGGAATGACCTTTCACCCGAAACTGGGCGCGCTCTTGTAGATGGTTATTCTGGCGCAACAAACCTCGTCATGTTTGATACAAATTTCCATAAATTACCCGATGCCATGACCCTCTTTTGGGGTTTTGAGCAAGGTTCTGTGGGCGAAACAAGCGTTTTGGCTTGCCTTATCGGTGCTTTCATTTTGATAGTTACAGGTGTAGGCAGTGCACGTATTATGATTTCTGTCTTTCTAGGTGCATACTTGGTAGGTGTTTTACTCAATCTCTTAGCACCCGCTAGTGTTATGAATCATTCGATGCACACGCCTCCGCATGTACATTTGTTGATGGGGGGCTTTGCTTTCGGGGCTGTTTTTATGGCAACAGAGCCTGTGACAGCAGCGCACACAGCTACTGGAAAAATAATATATGGTTTACTCATTGGCGGCGGGTGTGTCGTATTGAGGGTCTTTAACCCTGCCTATCCCGAAGGCATGATGTTGAGCATATTGTTGATGAATGTCTTTGCGCCTTTAATTGATTACATTGTTGTAGAAAGACATATACAGAGGCGCATGAAAAAGTTGTGATAGATTTGGAAATTTTTGAATTCAACGAGCTAAAAACGACCCCCTCAGTAAAAAGTATAAAAACAAGATAAGTATTTGATTACAAACATTTTAAATCAAATTTTTATTTTTTAAATTAACTTTAAAATTTAAAAATCGTGCATACCAATCGTTATACATTTATATATGCTGCGGTGCTATCGGCACTAACTGCCATCATTTTGGCTTTTACGGCAGAGGCATTAAAACCGTATCAAGAAGCAAATATTGCCCTTGATACAAAGACCAATATCCTTCGTTCTGTGCGCGAAACAGCAACAGATAGAGCGACTATTGAAAAAATATACGCCGCAAGTATCACCGAAATAGTGTTAGATGGGCAAGGCAATATTTTAGAAAATGTCAAGGCGAATTCAGTGAATTTGAAAGAAGAAATAGCCAAAACGCCTGCTAATCGCAAATTGCCTTTATACATTTTTACGCATACAGATGGTAAAAAATACTACATCATTCCCATGCGAGGTGTGGGTTTGTGGGGACCTATTTGGGGCTATATTTCTTTGGCTGATGATTTTGATACCGTTTATGGAGCGACTTTCGACCATAAAAGTGAGACACCTGGATTGGGTGCAGAAATTTCAGAAAAGCCTTTTCAAGCCCAATTTGAAGGTAAAAAAATCATGTCAGGCGACAATTTCATATCTGTGAGTGTCCTAAAACCCAATGTCAAAACAGAATATGGCAGTGAACACCGTGTTGACGGTATTTCAGGCGGCACAATTACGTCTTCTGGAACAGATAAAATGTTGAAAAACTGTATTGGACCTTATTTGGTGTATTTTAAAAAATTGGAAAAATGAGTTCAGAAACAACAACAGTAGAAAAAAAAGAGGTGAAAAAAGCCGAACCGCTTTTTTCAAAGAAAAATATGCAAGTGTTGCGCGACCCATTGGATGACTCTAATCCAATAACAGTTCAAATTTTGGGCATTTGTTCTGCATTAGCCGTAACGGTACAAATGAAACCCGCCATCATTATGGCTTTGGGTGTGACGTTTGTAACGGCATTTTCAAACCTCATTATCTCCCTCGTCAAAGATGGTATTCCCAATCGCATACGCATTATTGTGCAACTGATAATTGTTGCCGTTTTGGTAACAATCGTTGACCAATTACTGAAAGCCTTTATGTTTGATGTGAGTAAAAAACTCTCGGTTTTCGTCGGTTTAATCATCACCAATTGTATTGTCATGGGACGATTAGAAGCATTTGCGATGTCGCAAAAGCCATGGCGTTCCTTCCTCGACGGCATCGGCAACGGCTTGGGTTATGGAGCGATATTAATAACAGTTGCCTTCTTCCGTGAATTGTTGGGTGCTGGAAAAATACTCGGATTCAAGGTTGTTCCCGATTTTATGTACGAACACGGCTATGTCAATAACGGTATGATGATGTTGCCGCCTGCTGCTTTGTTTATCATAGCCATTATTATTTGGGTACAACGCTGGCGGAATAAAAAATTGCTTAACGTGAGTTAAAAAGGGGATAAAACCTAAAAATACTGAGGGGGTCTCTTTTTTGAATCACGTCATTGTCAAAGAATAAAATTTACAAATCATGGAAAATCTCGCAAGCATTTTCATAAAATCCATATTTGTCGAGAACGTCATTTTTGCATTTTTTCTCGGCATGTGTTCCTTTTTGGCGGTGTCTAAAAAGTTAAAAACAGCTTTTGGTCTAGGCATTGCAGTCATATTTGTTTTGGTTTTAACCACGCCACTCAACTGGCTTATTTTGTCTAAAATGCTAGCACCAGGTGCTTTAGGTTGGATTCATCCTTCCTTAGCTACTGTAGATTTGACATTTTTAGCCTTCATTTTATTCATTTCGACGATAGCAGGTGCTGTTCAATTAGTCGAAATGGTTGTCGAAAAATTCGCACCTGCCTTGTACAATGCGCTCGGCATTTTCCTACCGCTTATTACGGTCAATTGCTCGATACTCGGTTGCGCCCTGTTTATGCAAGAAAGAGAATACAATTTTGTTGAAACAGCCGTCTTTTCATTAGGCAGTGGCATTGGTTTTTTCTTAGCAATTGTCCTATTGGCAGCTATCCGTGAAAGGTTAAAATATTCTAATATACCCGAACCGCTTCGTGGTTTAGGCATCGCTATGATAATAACCGCTTTGATGGGTATGGCTTTTTTAAGTTTTTCAGGCATTAAACTTTAAATATTATGATACCAATCCTGACCAGTAGCATTGCTGTCTTTATTGTGGTCGTTCTTCTTTTGGTTGTCTTGATTTTACAAGCAAAAGACAGGCTGCTGCCCCAAACACAAGTCTCTATTGTCATAAATGGTGATAAAGACAATCCTTTAATGGTGCAACAAGGTAGCACTCTGTTGTCAACTTTAGCAGCAAAAAACATCTTTTTAGCGTCAGCATGTGGCGGAGGTGGTACCTGTGCCATGTGCGTTTGCAAAATTTATGAAGGCGGCGGTGATGTCTTACCGACTGAAACCAACCACTTAAATCGTCGAGATGTGGCTGAAAAAAAACGCCTTGCTTGTCAAGTAAAAGTCAAGCAAAACATGGAAATTGGTGTACCAGACGCTGTTTTTGGCATCAAAAAATGGGAATGTGAAGTTGTTTCAAATGATAATGTATCTACTTTTATAAAAGAATTTGTCGTAAAACTGCCAGTAGGAGAGACTTTGAAATTCAAATCTGGCGATTATATACAAGTAGATGTGCCAGAATTGTCCTTAGATTTTAAGAAAGACCTCTATAAAATTGATGATAAATTCCGTGACGACTATGATAAGTTTAAAATATGGGATTTAAAACTGAATGTTGAAGAATCTGTTTTCCGCGCTTACTCCATGGCAAATCATCCTGCCGAAGGCAATAAGATTATGCTCAATATCCGCATCGCAACACCGCCATGGGATAGAGCAAAAAATGGCTTTGCTGATGTACCAGCCGGTTTGTGTTCGTCTTTTACTTTTTCAAGGAAACCAGGCGATAAAGTGACTATTAGCGGTCCTTATGGCGAATTTCATATCAAAAGTACGGACGCAGAAATGGTTTATATCGGTGGTGGTGCAGGTATGGCACCTCTGCGTTCTCATATTTTTCACCTTTTTCACACGCTTCGGACAGGTCGAAAAGTGTCCTATTGGTACGGTGCAAGGAGTATGAGAGAGATTTTTTATGAAGACGATTTTAGAAAGATTGAAAAAGAATTTCCAAATTTCACATTTGAAATCGCATTGTCAGAACCACTTCCAGAAGATAATTGGACAGGTTACAAAGGCTTTATCCATCAAGTTGTCTTAGACAATTATCTAAACCAACATGAAGCTCCCGAAGACATTGAGTATTATCTCTGTGGTCCGCCGATGATGTTGTCCGCAGTTCAAAAAATGCTTGACAACTTAGGTGTTTCAAAAGAAAATATTGCATTTGATGATTTTGGCAGTTAGGTAATCTTTATAAATAACGTATTTTTTTTTGTCATTCTGAACGAAGTGAAAGAATCTAAATGATTCATTTTCAATTGTTTGTTCAGATTCTTTCACTGCGTTCAGAATGACAAAAAAAACGTATCAGTATTTCATGGGTACTAAAACACTTGAAAATGACCAATTTTACTGAGGGGGGGATGAAAACAAAAAAATGGAAAATAGGCTTTTTTCTCACAATTTTTGCAGTCTTCATTTTCGCTTGCGATTCGGTGAAGTCAGCGAAATCGTACATTCATTTAGAAGGAAAAGCACAAGGAACGACTTTCAGTATCATTTATTTTGATAGTTTGAAACGCAATTTCGCCCTACAAACGGATAGCCTTTTTAGGGTGATTGATAAAAGCGTTTCGTTGTGGGATTCGACTTCAATCATTTCAAATTTTAATAAAAACACGCCCAATACGGTAGCAGATGAGCATTTTACCAATATTTTTAAGCGCAGCATGGAAATATCGCAACTTACTGAGGGGGCTTTCGATGTCACCGTTTCGCCGCTTGTAAAACGTTGGGGTTTTCACTTTAAAAAAAATGAAACGATGCCTGATAGTATTGAAATTAAAAATCTATTAGCCTGTTGTGGTTGGCAAAAAGTGCGTTTGGAAAACGGTATTTTAATCAAGCAAAACCCATGTAATCAAGTTGATTTTAATGCCATTGCACAAGGCTATACAGTTGATTTAGTTGCTCAATTCCTTGAAAATAAAGGTGTTAGCAACTACATGATTGAGATTGGGGGAGAAGTCCGCACTTTAGGCAAAAATGAAA
>JAYSQG010000021.1:0-15771 GCA_043721685.1 Saprospiraceae bacterium
ATATTCAACATTTTTACGTAATTTATACCCCTCAACTATAAATTTACTTTTAATTTCATACATAAATCATTGATTTTATAAACTTAGCGAATTGCTGTACTTTTTATAAAAGTATTAGTGCTCGAATCTATAGAATCAACATATTCTGTATTTCATTATTTAATTAATTTAACAAATGAATTTCAAAAAGATTGAAGGGCTTATAGCCGCACCTTTCACCCCCATGCACGATGATGGCAGTCTGAACCTCAACATCATTCCTCGTTATGCTGATTTTTTGATAGAAAATGGCGTAAAAGGCGTATTTATCTGCGGTTCAACAGGCGAAGGTGTTTCCCTAACCCTTGATGAAAAAACAAAAGTCATGGGAGCATGGGCTAAGACGGCACTTTTCAAAGTGATGTTAGTGGGCGGTACATCGCTTGAAGAATGTAAATCCTTAGCACGTCAAGCAGATGTTTTAGGTTTTGATGCTTTTGCTTTAATACCGCCGTTCTACTTTAAGCCTGCAAATATTTCCGTTTTGGCAGATTGTTGTGCTGAAGTAGCTGCGGCAGCCCCTAATTTACCTTTTTATTACTACCACATCCCCGTTTTGGCGGGTAGTGGATTTCCGATGTTACCTTTGTTGGAAGCGGTTAGTCAACGTATTCCAAATTTCGTCGGCATCAAATACACTGATGAAAACCTCATGGATTATGCCCAATGCTTTCAATTTCAAAATCAAAAATTCGATTTGATTTGGGGACGCGATGAAGTGATGATTTCTGCTATGGCAATGGGAGCAAAAGGCGGTATTGGCAGCAGTTTCAATTATACTGCACCTATTTATCACACCATGATGGCGCATTTTGAAAACGGCAATCTGGATAAAGCCTTAGAATATCAACACAAATCCATTGAAATCGTCCGTTTATTGGGTAAATACGGCGGCATTCGTGTAGGCAAAGCCTTTATGAAAGCCA
This sequence comes from Saprospiraceae bacterium, assembly GCA_043721685.1. GTDB lineage: Bacteria > Bacteroidota > Bacteroidia > Chitinophagales > Saprospiraceae > JAAFJT01. The sequence continues at coordinate 966 of JAYSQG010000021.1, forward strand.
TCGGAATAGATTGTGGTCATTTCCGTTTACCCATCACGCGTATGTTTGACCTAAAACACAACACTTGGCATCCCCTCCCAAATATTTCGGGGTGTTCCATAAGTATAAACAACGATGAAGAGCAAAACGTCACCGCTTTGTCCGCTGGAACAGGAATCTCAATAGGTACACATAATATTGTACTCTTTGGCGGCGACAAAGGCGAAACATTTCATCAAGTTGAAACACTTTTATACGCTATTAATGCGGAAAAAGACGAAGCAAAACTACAGGCATTGAAGCAACAGAAAAACCAATTACTGGATGCACATCCAGGGTTTAGCAAAGACATTTTATTATTCAATATCGAAACAGATAAATGGACAAAAATCGGCATAATCCCTTTTGATTCACCCGTTACAACAACGGCTTTCAAATGGGGAAAACGCATTATCATACCCAGCGGCGAAATAAGAGCAGGTGTTCGCACCCCTCATATTTTAGCCGTTGACATACAAAACGAAAAATGAATGATTCAAAAAACTATCCGTGGCTTTTAGTCGGGCTTTTATGGGTCGTGGCTTTGCTCAATTATATGGACAGGCAAATGCTTGCGACCATGAAACCGTCAATGCAAATTGACATCGCCGAATTGCAAATGGCAGCCAATTTCGGGCGTTTAATGGCTATTTTCCTTTGGATTTATGGTTTTATGAGTCCTGTCGCAGGTATGATTGCAGATAAAGTCAGTAAAAAATGGCTCATCGTAGGGAGTTTATTTGTGTGGTCGGGCGTAACTTTCTCGATGGGCTACGCCACGACTTTCGATCAATTATATGTTTTGCGCGCCTTGATGGGCGTGAGCGAAGCACTCTATATGCCCGCTGGATTAGCTTTAATTGCCAATTTTCATACCTCCAAAACAAGGTCGTTGGCAATTGGCATCCACATGACAGGCATTTATATGGGTCAAGCCTTAGGCGGTTTTGGGGCAACCATTGCCGATACTTTTTCATGGAATACAGCATTTCAGTTTTTCGGCAGCATCGGCATGGTGTATTCTGTGGTATTGATTCTGTTTTTGAGAGATGCCAAAATCTCTTTATCCGCCACAACGACCCCCTCAGTAAGACCACCACTTTTCAAAGGGTTGAGACTACTTTTGAGCAATATTTCCTTTTGGATTATCCTTTTTTACTTTGCCATACCCAGCTTTCCAGGTTGGGCGGTCAAAAACTGGTTGCCGACGCTTTTTGCTCAAAATTTGAATATTGACATGGCACAAGCGGGTCCATTGTCCACCATTACGACTTCTATTTCATCGCTTTTGGGTGTCATCATTGGCGGTATTTTATCAGATAAATGGGTTCAAAAAAACATACGCGGGCGGGTTTATACGGGTGCTATTGGCTTGGCACTTATGATTCCTGCGCTCATGCTTATAGGTTTTGGCACTTCTCTTTTTCATGTCATTGGTTCAGCGTTTTGTTTCGGCTTCGGTTTCGGTATGTTTGATACCAACAATATGCCCATCGTTTGCCAGTTCGTTTCTGCCAAACACAGAGCAACGGCTTACGGCTTAATGAATATGGTCGGCGTTTTTGCAGGCGCATTTATCACCGATTTGCTTGGAAAATCAACGGATAAAGGCAATTTGGGGAATGATTTCGCTCTTTTGGCGGGTGTGGTTTTGGTCGCTTTGATTGTTCAAATTGCTTTTTTACGTCCGAAAGTGAATGATTTTGTAGAAGATTAAAAATAGCGTTTATGTCAAAGAAAATCGAAAAATATTTAAACCAATATCAAGGCGAATTGCTCGAAAACGTCTTGCCTTTTTGGATGAAAAACGCCAAAGATACTGAGGGGGGGTATTTTACGTGCTTGACCCGCGAGGGCGAAGTTTTTGATACCGACAAATTTGTTTGGCTTCAAGGGCGTAAAACATGGTTTTTTGCCATGCTGTATAACAACTTGGAACATAAACAAGAATGGTTGGATTTTGCCGAACATGGTGCAGATTTTTTGAAAAAACATGCCCGTCCGGACGATGGCACTTGGTATTTTTCATTGACCCGAGAAGGAAAACCGTTGATTCAACCTTATAATATCTTCTCCGATTGCTTCGCAACGCAAGCTTTTGGGCAACTTTACAAAGCCACTGGCAATGAGGAATATGCTGAAATAGCGAGAACAACTTTTGAGTCTATTTTAGAAAGACGAAACAACCCAAAACGGGATTGGTCAAAAGCGGTAGAAGGCACACGTCCTTTGAAAAACTTCGCTTTGCCTATGATTTTATGCAATTTATCACTTGAAATCGAACATTTATTACCCCCTTCCCGAAAGAATCGGGATTTCGTTCCTCAACAGTAGTGGAGGCATTGATTGATGATTGTGTGAATGAAGTCATGCACGTTTTTTATGATACAAAAACAGGTTTGATTTTAGAAAATGTCACGCCTGATGGACAGTTTTCAGACAGTTTTGAAGGACGACTTTTGAACCCAGGTCATGCCATTGAAGCGATGTGGTTTATCATGGATTTGGGCGAGCGCAAAGGCGATAAAGCCTTGATTGAACGCGCCAAAGACATCACTTTGCACACTTTGGACTACGCTTGGGATGAAAAATATGGCGGTATTCTCTATTTTATGGACATCAAAGGACATCCGCCGCAACAATTGGATTGGGACCAAAAACTGTGGTGGGTACATATCGAAACGCTGATTGCTTTGCTAAAAGGTTATCTACTCACGGGCGATGAACGCTGTTGGACATGGTTTGAAAAGGTGCATGATTGGACATTGCAACATTTTCCAGACCCCGAATATGGTGAATGGTTTGGTTATTTAAACAGGCGTGGCGAACCGCTTTTGACACTAAAAGGGGGTAAATGGAAAGGTTGTTTTCATGTACCAAGAGGCTTATATCAGTGTTGGAAAACGTTGGAACGCATTAAAAATAATGAAAAATGAAAAATAAAATATCTACTTTTTTAGCTATACCCATTCTAATATTGATAGTTTCTTGCTGTCGCAAAACAAGCACAAGCACACCTACGCCGCAAGGTTTCCAAGGTGGTGTTTGGTGTTTCAATATGCAAAACCCTATCCTTAAAGGTTTGGATATCAATCCTTTGGCTAAAATATCGGTGCGTATGCCTTATGGACAAGGCGGCAATAAGTTGCAAACGATGCAGTTGTCAATAAGCAATCCGACTGTTTTAAAAGATATTGATAAAATAGAGGTTTATACTTCGGCAGGTATTCCTGATATAGCAAAGGCTACATTGGTGGCTTCAGTAACAGCTATTCAAAGTAAAATCACTATCAGTTGTAATACCAATTTAATTTCAGGTGAAAATTTCTTTTGGCTGTCATGCAAAGTGGCAGATAATGCCGATGTGCGGGATACAATTGCGATACATTGCGACAATGTACAAATTGAAAACTTTGGTACAATTGCCCCCAAAGAAGCTACAACACCAACACCTAAATACATCGGCTACGCATTGCGCCAAAAAGGGCAGGACAATATCAATACTTATCGTATCCCCGGCATTGCCACCACAAATAAAGGTAGTTTGATAGCTGTTTATGACAATCGCTACGACAATGCCAATGATTTGCCTGCCAATGTGGATGTCGGCATGAGCCGAAGTACAGACGGCGGTTTGACTTGGCAACCCATGAAAGTCATTATGGATATGGGCACAGGCGTAAACGATGGCATTGGCGACCCCTCAGTATTGGTGGATAAACAAACGGGTACGATTTGGGTAGCTGCTTTATGGAGTCATGGCAATAGAGGTTGGAATGGTTCGTCGGCAGGTTTGACACCCGACGAAACAGGACAATTTGTTTTAGTCAAAAGCGATGACGATGGCGTGACTTGGTCGCAACCGATTAATATCACCCCCTCAGTAAAAAACCCGTCTTGGCGGCTATTTTTTCAAGGACCTGGCATGGGTATTTCGTTGCACGACGGGACGCTTGTTTTTCCTGCACAATATAGAGATGTCGCTGGTATGCCTTTTTCAACCTTGATTTATAGTAAAAATCATGGTCAAACGTGGCAAACAGGCACTGGCGCAAAGTCAAACACCACAGAAGCACAAGTTGTAGAACTCAATGATGGTTCTATCATGCTCAATATGCGCGACAATCGCGGCGGCTCTCGGAGTGTCGCCACAACAAAAGATTTTGGTAAAACTTGGACAGAACACCCGACCTCACGCTCGGCTTTGACAGAGCCTGTTTGTATGGCAAGTATTATTCGAGTGGCTTCCACTAAAAACGGTGATTTGAAAGATATTTTAGCATTTTCAAACCCAAATGATGCCAAAAGAGCGCTAAAGCATGACCCTAAAATTGAGTTTGGACGAAGGCATTACATGGTTAGAAAAAAATCAATTGTTGATTGACGAGCGTCTATGTTACGGTTATTCGTGCATGACGATGATTGATAAAAACACAATAGGTCTCATTTATGAAGGCACAAGGGACTTGTATTTTGTTAGAGTGCCTTTAAAAGATATTTTGAAAGATTAAAATTTCTACTTTTACGGCAAATTATATTTTATGAAAAAGACATTAATACCCATTGACACAACGTCATTAGCTGATAGGGTTGAAAAAGAGCTGATTGATTATTTGCTTGAAAACAAATTCAAAGTCGGTGATTCGTTGCCAACGGAATTGGAATTGACTGAAATGCTCGGTGTCAGTCGCACCGTCATCAGAGAAGCTTTGCTGCGTTTACGCATGATGGGTTTGATAGAATCCCGTAAGAAAAAAGGCATGGTGGTCACGCATCCCGATTTGTTGTCGCTATTCGAGCGCACCGTATTTCCAACGTTGATGGAAAAAGAAAAACTGAAAGATATTTTTGAATTGAGGATGGCTTTGGAAATCGGCATGGCGGATTTAATCTTTTTAAGGGTTAAAAAAGAAGACATTGAAGCCTTAGAAAAAATTGTAGAAACGGAACCTTCCGATACAAGTTCTTATCTTTTTGACATCAAACAAGAAATCAGTTTTCACGGAAAGCTCTATGAAATCACCGGTAATGACACGCTCAAACGCTTTCAACACATTCTTTTACCTGTTTTTAAATACGTCCATGAAAGTGGCATTTTGAATAAATCCATTATTTCTAAAAAAGGCGTTTCGCACCGTGATTTAGTGGGTATTATTAAAAATGGCAATCCTGATGCCTTTCGGGTCGCTATGCGTGAGCATTTAGATACGCATTTTCAACGCATTTTTTAATGAAAAACCTTGTTTTTATCTCCCTATTTTGCTTTGTACTCTATGGCTTGAACGCACAATTGAGTTTGGGTAAAATGTTTGGTAATAACATGGTTTTGCAGCGCGAAAAACCCATTCACATCTTCGGAAAAGGCATACCTACTGATGGCACATCCCGAGACAATCGGGAGGGGGTCACTTTGTCGTTTTCTAATAAAACTATTTCAGTTCAAGTCAAGGCAGATTCCACTTGGGAAGCATATTTTGGCCTTCAAAAAGCAAATAAAAAAGGTCAAAAACTCACAATACAAAGCGGAAATGAAACCATAATTTTAGACAATATCCTTATAGGCGATGTTTGGTTATGTGCTGGACAATCGAATATGGAATTTCCTTTGGCAAATGAAAAGCACGTTAATGAGGCATTAAAAACAGCTTTAAATCCGAATTTGAGGCTTTTTGATTATAAAAAAGTCTTATCTCCCTTGAATAAACCTTTCAAAATCAGCGAAATACACCATTTGCAACCTGAAAACTTTTATCAAGGCAGTTGGTCAATTTCTGACACAACGAGTGCCAAAGATTTTTCTGCGGTAGCCTATTACTTTGGTCAAATGGTGGAACAAAATACCGATATTCCCATTGGTTTGATTCATTTGGCAGTCGGCGGCTCGCCTTTGGAATCATGGTTGCGCGAAGCAACAACACGCTCTGATACGGCTTTACACAAGATATTTGAAGGCGATTGGATGAACAATCCACACCTCGAACCGTGGTGCATACTGAGGGGGCATCAAAATTTAGACAGTCTTTTAAAAAACAACCCTTCTGCTGTTCCGAAAGACGAATGGGGTTACTATCACCCGTATAAACCGAGTTTTTTAAGCCAAGCGATGCAGCCCTTTACGGCATTTCCGATAAAAGGTTTTTTATGGTATCAAGGCGAAAGCAATTCCCTAAGCCTTTGGCGGGCGCAACAACATGAGCAACTTTTTCCATTACTCATAGCCGATTGGCGCAAACAATGGGGCGGAAATTTGCCGTTTTACTTTTGCCAATTGTCTTCAATTTCAGCTGAAAAAGGCTATAAATCTGAAAACTGGGGCTATTTTAGGGATAGTCAACGTCGCATGGCAGACAGTTTAGACAATGGTGGCATGGCAATTACAAGCGATGTCGGACACCCAACAGACGTTCATCCAACGGATAAAAAAACGGTTGGTGAACGGTTAGCAAGGGTAGCTTTAGCAAAAACGTATAAACAGAAAATCGTTTTTGAAGGACCAAAACCGACAAAAGCAATTTATAAAAAGGGTAAGATTATAGTCTATTTTAAAGACAAATTGGCTGTTTCAAAAGGTCAAATATTGAACGATAGTGAAATCCCGACTCACACGGGACTGAGGGGGGTATCTGTTGAAACCTTTGATGGTATTATTCAAGACGTTTCACCCATTTTAAAAAAACGAAAGATTGTCATTAAAGCACCTTTAAAAGCGAAACGTGTTTTGTATGGTTGGAAGCCATTTAGCGATGGCAACTTGGTAAATGTTGCGGGGTTACCGTGTTCTACGTTTGCATTGATGATAAAAAACAACTTATAGGCTTTTTTAAAGTCTTTGCATCTTTAAAATTACGCAATTATATACTGTTTGCGCTTATTCGTTTTGGCTTACAAATGTAATTTACAATTCATAACACTCAATAAACTCTCGATAAATTGGCGACCCCCTCAGTATTTCCTTGTTACCGATGACCACCAAATGCTTGCGCGCGCGCGTCAAAGCCACATTCAATTTCCTGTCCACACCTTCCTCTGAAAGCGAAACAAGAGATGTCAATTGAGACACTTGATTGGTACACAAAGAAATCAAAATAACCTCGCGCGCGCCACCTTGATATCGTTCGACGGTATCAATCGTAATGTTATCTGTGTCAAAATCCAAATCACGAAGCGTTGCTTGTATTTGGGCAATTTGTGCGCGATATGGTGTAATAACGCCAAGGGTATTTGGCGTTAAGGATTGATTTTTTGATTGATATATTTTTTCAAAAACCTTGACCAACTGACCAATCATCTGTGCTTCATGTACATTGGTTTTGTTAAAACTATTGGACAAATCTGCTTCAGTATTGATGAACAAAACGCGCCGTTCTGCTATCAGTTTTTCAAAATGCGTTTCAAAATTATCTGATTGAAAATCAATGCTTTGCAACTGAAAACCATTCATTCCATCAGGCAAAACCTTCAATTTTTGTTCATAAAAATGCTGGCTCGGAAACTGCATAATGTCCGTGTGCATACGCCCTTGATGACTCAAAACATCGTAAGCCCAAGACCACCCCTCAGTAATTGCCCGCTTGTAAAGCCGTTCAAAAAACGAATGGCGCAGGTTTTTCAAACCTACCGAATGTAAAACAGTGCTATCTGTTGCTGACTCATCTTCAGGTTGTTGCACAACAGCAGGCAACTGTTTATGGTCGCCAATCAGTGTAAAATGATTGAATAAAGGCAGCAATCCAACAAGTTGTGGTTCTAAAATCTGTGACGCTTCATCAATGATAACACGTTGAAAATCAGTAAGTTTCATCAATTCTAACTTACCCGTCATAGAAGCCACCGTTGCAACAAAAATGCGGTGTTTCTTGATGACGGCAATGAGTTCCTTACGAGTTGTTACTGTATCTATTTTTTTATCTAATAATTGGTTTTGATAATATGGTGAAGTCCCATAACGTGAACCGATGCGCACATAGTCGTCTTTAACCCAATCGCCTAAACTTTCAATCGCTTCGCAAATTTCATCTACTGCTCTATTCGTATAGGCTAAAAGTAAAATATTTTCATCTGTATTTTTTAATAAATGACCAACCAAATGTTTCAACATCACACTCGTTTTGCCCGTTCCAGGCGGTCCCCAAAGCAAAAAATAGTCTTGTGAAGCGAGTATTTTTTGCAAAATATGGTTCTGTTCATCTGTCATTTCGGGAACGTGAGCCACATTTTGGGGCTTAGGTTGGGCAGGTGGTTGAACCGTCAACAACAAATCCCGTTTTCGCTGCGGCGACTTTGCAAACTCGAACAAACCGCGAAACATCCCATTATAACTGCTGTCCAACAAATCATGTTCAACATTCCACAAATCGTATTTTTGAAAAATATATTGATTGAGTTGTCGAGAACGCAGCCGCAAAGTCACCGTCTCTTTTGTCATAGCCACCAACGAACATTTGAAAATTTGGTTTGACAAAATCGGTGCCTTTCTTAATGAATCTGTATTTCCTTCCTCTACAGAATTTGGATATAAAACAACAATATCACCAATTCTAAAATTAGCTAAAGCATTGGTTTCCAATGTTTTTTGAAAAACGATTAAAGGATTATCGTCAAGGCTGTGGTTTTCAATAATTTTTAAATGACTAAAAATAGAGAAATTTTGTTCCTTATCATCTTCCTTATCGAGCCATAAAGAGGCGACACCATTTGACGTTTCGATATTGTCCTGCCCTATTTTTGAAATTTGATGTTCCCGTGCAATGAAACTGCTGAACGCTGTGAAATACTTTTTTTCTAAATCTGATAAACCATTATATGTCTTTGAAAACAACTCAACATCGCGTTTTTCAAAACCTGATGCCGTTTGTAACAACTTGCTGATGATGCGTTTGAAAAAATCGTCTTCGCTTCCATTTTTCTTATTTTTATTCAAATTTATCAACGCCTGTTCAAGTGACAGAATCTGATTGCGGATATTCAAAGCCTCAAATTGTTGCGAACTTAAATTGGGGGCATATTTCAAATTATCTAATTCCAAAACCGAATATAAAATATAGCAGACTGGCTTCATTTTGTCGCCAAAAGCAGCATCAACAAGCAAATCGTATAGCAGAGTTTGAGTAAAATGGTTGTTTGAAATACCGTAAATATTCGGCTGATAAGGCTTACCGCTTTTCAACTCAACAATAGCCGATTTATTGGTTTCTGGGTTTTGATAAAACAAATCGAGACGACCTTGCAAACCATATTTGGGTGCATAAAACGAAGGTTCGAGATAGCAATTTTCACGGTTAATTCCTACTTTATCGAACCCCTCAGTAACAACCCGTTTGAGATGAATAAAATGCCCTTTGCAGTCTTCAAAAATTTGCCGCACTTCTCTTTCATCAAAAGTACAAAAGGCTATTGGATTGATTTTGAAGGTTTTACGAAACGTTTCTGTAAAACCAACCTCAGGATTCGCAATCAATTCATCGAGGAAAAAATTGGCAATATTGCCCTTCATAATACTTGCCGACGCTTGATAAGGCAGAAATTTTGTCAACATATAGACCAAAGGTTCGGCACTGTGGTGCCTAAAAGATTCCGCAACAGCCGTCACGTCAACCAAATGGTCAGGCTCAATAACAAAGGCACGAGGTCGCAAAACTCCTTCTTTATTGACCTCCACATTGAGTAAATGTAGTGTTGTTGGGTAACCAAAAATATGTCTGATCACCGCCACACTTTTTCTAAAATTCTCATTGCGCTCAGCAATAAAATACTGAATTCGGACCTCTTGATTCGTTTCTTCGTCAATGCCAACGAACTGTTCTAGTGCCGCATCATCACGTAAAACAACGACACGCATTTGTGATTTTTTAGAAAAAACTTCAGTCGGCGAAAAGGTAAAACTTTCCTTAGGAGGTAAAATATTAAGCACATTTACTGAGGGGTCCTCCTCATAAAAAATTTTTATAGCATCAGCGCATGCACGTAATCCTAATTCATAAACCTTTAACGTATCTCCTTGAAAATCAATTTTTTGCAAAGATTTCCTAAAATGATGTATCGTCATTTGGCGACGAATTGGGACTTCATATTTTTGAAAAGAATAAGCCATACGCGCAAAAAACGTATTGAAAGGTACTTTTTCAGCCATCGTCACATTAAAAAAAATGGTGTGTAAAAGCTGCTGCAAAGCCTGTATTTTGGGCTTGTTATCAAGGGCTTCTGACTGATGAATTTTCAGAATTTCGTTATAAAAAAGGCGAGATAGTTCAATATTTTTCATATCTGATTTTCAAAATTATTGTGTCAAGTGTAACAGCAAAAGTAAAACATTTAGTCACTTTTAAATAAAAAAAAAGTTTCAAACCTAAAACAATTGTAAAAAAGTAGATGTTTTATTACTTTCACCAACATTTTTATATTCAATGGTTTTAATTTATGATTACTATTATATCAGGAACAGATAGAAAGGATGGTTTGACCCATGTTTTAGCCAAACATTATTGCCAAATGATACAGTCAAAAACATCTGAAAAAGTGCTGTTATACTCTCTTGAAGACTTACCATCCGATGTGTTTGGGTCAACAATGTATCAGAAAGACACTTTAGCACTTTCTTTTAAAGACGTAGAAGACACCTACTTGATTCCCGCCGATAAATTGGTTTTTGTTATTCCAGAATACAACGGTTCTTTTCCAGGCATTTTGAAACTATTTATAGATGCTTGTTCGATACGTTCCAAAATGTCTATTTTTAGTAACAAAAAAGCGGCTTTAGTCGGTGTTGCAACGGGTAGGGCGGGTAATATTCGAGGTTTGGAGCATTTTACGAGTGTCATGATGTTTATGAATGTAACAGTTTTACCTAATCTACTCCCCATTTCTGCTTTTAATAAAATGGTTGACGATGAGAAAAATATCGTCGATGAAGCGACATTAAAAAATATTGACAAACAAATTGATGAGTTTTTACAGTTTTGATCGATATTTCGTTATTCGAGAAAAAAAGTGTGAATGATTAACAAATCATTCACACTTTTCATTTTTGTACCCCTCAGTATTTTAAGCAAAAATTAATTAATTTTTTTTTGAAAAAACTGAAAGTGTATTTAAATCGAGTATTAAATTAAAAACATATTCAAAAATAAATGTAAAAGTTTGTTAGTTAAGTCTTTATAAATAACCTATATTTCAATATCAATAAAAAAATATAATATCTGCAATAGTATGCAATTTTCAAAAAAATAATATCAAAAATATAAAAAAAGGCGTGAACTAATTTGGCAGTTAATTTGTATAAATAGAGAAGGTTGCATTTAAATCTTTTTTATTAGAATGTCAATAGTTTTAACATTTTTGTGCAACTTTTTATACCAATAATCGTCTAAAAATAAATCTTTCAATCACATCCAAAGCTTTTAAAACATTTCAAAACCATGCGTCAGTTAAAAATTACTAACAAAATTACGAGTCGAGAAAGCCTTGCGCTCGACAAATACTTGAACGATATCGGCAAAATCACGATGGTTTCAGGTGAAGAAGAAGCTGAGTTGGCTCGCCGCATTCGTGCTGGCGATGAAAAAGCCCTTGAGCGTCTCACAGAAGCCAATCTGCGATTCGTTGTTTCTGTCTCTAAACAGTATCAAAATCAAGGATTGACATTGAGCGACCTTATCAACGAAGGTAATGTCGGTTTGATGAAAGCTGCTCGTCGTTTTGACGAAACTAAAGGTTTTAAATTCATTTCTTATGCAGTTTGGTGGATTCGTCAATCTATTCTTCAAGCCATTGTCGAACACAGCCGTATCGTTCGCTTGCCGCTGAACAAAGTAGGGTCTTACAATCGTGTAAATGAAGCATATATTTCTTTTGTACAGGAGTTTGAACGTGAACCAAGCAATGAAGAGTTGGGTGAAGTTTTGGAAATGACGCCAAAAGAAGTTGCTAATATGTTGCGTTCAAATACGCGCCATATTTCTATGGACTCGCCTTTGGGTGGTGAAGACAGCGATGCGACCATGCTCGACGTATTTGTAACGAATGACGAGCGTATGCCCGATACTTCATTGCTCGATGAATCGCTTCGCGAAGAGGTGCAACAAGGTTTGGCTATTCTTTCTGAACGTGAAAAAGAGGTAATTTCTGCCTATTATGGCTTAAATGAGTTTAAAGCTTTGACACTTGAAGAAATCGGTGAAGCATTTGGTTTGACGCGTGAACGGGTTCGCCAAATTAAAGAACGGGCAATTCGTCGCCTCCGCAAATCTTATAATTCACAAGAAATGCGTTCTTATTTGTAAAAAATTTTACACCATATAAAAGAAGCCGATTGTTGCAAGACATTCGGCTTTCTTTTTGTCCCTACTTTTTGATGACTTTAATCAACTGCTGCTTAGAATTTCCTTGTATTTTCAAAAAATAAACGCCATTCGGTAAACCAGACAAATCCATTTCATAGTGAGGGGTCGTAAAATTAGCCGTTTTGACACACTGCCCTATCGTATTGAAAAGATGAATTTGTTTGGTAACATTTATCCAATCCACCTGACATTGAATCGTAAATTGACTAGTGGTTGGGTTTGGAAAAACAGTTGCAACTGATTGATTATCAATATCTTTAGTAGGTATTGTTCCATCAACATTATATGACATTTGATAGGCACTAAATCCGCCACGTTGATTACCCACAAACATTTCTAATTTATTGTCATTTTTCGCCACATTGCCGATGGCTAAAGTCAATGTGCCACCATCTTTTAACAATCCATAGTCGCTGTTGATAAGCCTAAATGTATCGTTTAGACGACCATCAATATTGTCATAAACTTTGATTTTTCCTGATTCAGTACCACAAAATAAAACGTATTTATTGCCTAAATTCACGAAAATGGGTGCGGCAAAACCAGTTGGAAAACCAAATTGTGCCGCGTCAACAAAACCTAATTTTGTCTTAGTCGGTGTTGTTGAAAAGTTGGGTGTTGAAGTTGTGCCAATATTCTTAAAAAAACGAATAAACCCATTGCGATTACCTGTTACAATATCTGGCAAACCATCTCTGTCGAGGTCAATAATTTGGGGTTTAGGAGAACCACCACCATCTAAATTTTTCCAAACAGGAATAGGGGTTGCCATACTGAGGGGTTGGTTTGCACCTGCTTTGTTTTCAACAAAAAAGAGCGTGCCGCTTTCTTCACCGACGATTAAATCCATATCGCCATCACCATCTAAGTCACCAAAAGTTGGGCTAAAATTGTAGTTATCAATACTGGATAAAGCCTTAAAATTCAACCAATTATCATTAACTAATCTAAAAACTGGTGTTGATGCTGTTCCTACATTTTGGAATAAAAACAAACGGGCATCACGTCCACTTTGAGGCACGTACAATGAACCATTACCTACCACCAAATCCAGTAAACCATCGGCATTGACATCAACGAGGGCAGGATTTGCACCTGTGCCTAAGTCAATCATATCACTAACAAGGAAGTCTTTTTGTTGCAGTTGAAAGGTTGGGATGGCATTTGTTCCTGTGTTTTTATAGAACCAATTGACTGCATAATTCTCAATATAATTCGTAGAAGCAGGTGATACAATGAGGTCTCTTTTACCATCAAAATCTAAATCCAACAAATAAGACGCCGGGAAAACGGGCAAACTGACCCCCTCAGTATTTGGCGGATAATTATTGTTTTGGGTAGTCATTAAAGCCGCAGTCCGAGTGCCGCCATTTGTTAAAAAGTTTAGATTCTCAAACGAAACACTACCCAACAAAGCTTCTTTATCGCCATCGTTGTCTGCATCAAAAGTGGTGATAGATGCGCCAGGGTGACGTTGTATAATCCCCATTGCACAAGTTGAGGCATTACCTAAATTGACTACTTTTGAAAAGCCATTGTCCAAAAACTTGCCCCAACAATCGTCATAAAGGTCAAAAACAAGACTATCACGCTTGAAATTACGCTCTACGCTGAAATTTTTATACATATAGACATGACCGCCGCCCACTTCAAAACTTAAAATATCAAGGTCTCCATCGCCATCTATATCATCGAAATTGGGAATATCAATAGTGTTTACATAAATATTTGTTGGCGAACCATTTAAGGGATAGTTGAGGATATTACCTTGAAAAGCAAAATTCATTCTATCAAAAGCGATTTTGTTATTCACCATTTTGCCTTTGAAAACCCGAATGCCGCCTATTGCCCCATCGTTGTATGTAAAAATGTCAGCGATGCCATCGCCATTAAAGTCTCTTAACAATGCCCAATCGTTGAGCTTTGGGAAATTTTCTAAATATTCAGGGCTAAAAACATATTTATTGTTCACATTCAAATATGTGACACAAGCGTACCCAATTCGGTCAAAAACAAAAAGGTCGAATTTGCCATCGTTATTCAAGTCAACTTCACTAAATTCTGGGCAATTGAAACCACCTACTAATGGGTTTTCATAAGCAGGGTTACCTGTCGTATTTTTTTGAAAAGTATAAAACGCACGACGAACATCTTTGACATTTTGTCCCCTCAGTAAAAAGGGCAAAAGGCAAAAGGCAAAGGGCAAAAGGCAAGTAGTAACGTAAGACGAAGTGTGTTTTTTTAGCATTGTCGGTGATTACTTTAGCGAAGGAACGCTAAACACACCTTTTGTCATTCTGAACGAAGTGAAAGAATCTGTATAAAACATTTTAAATCAACAGTTTATATAGATTCTTTCACTTCGTTACTAATGAACAACATCTTAAACGTTGGCAGGGTTGCGAACCCTGCCAACGTTAGTACATTGTTCATTCCGTTTTAAGCACCAT
>JAYSQG010000022.1:0-1831 GCA_043721685.1 Saprospiraceae bacterium
GAAGAGTTTCCGATTGCCATTGACCACGTACATTTTGATGACCACAACGGATTACGTGGAAAAATGGAACGTTTTACAGCATTGTATGCAGAATTTAAAGCTGAATTCATGCGTTTTATAGCAAAATGGATGTAATTAATGGTGAATAATTTAATGGTGAATGGTGAATGATTGGTTATATTCACCACTCATCATTAAATTATTCACCATTAAAAATAGATTTATGCAAAACAATCCACACCCTTTTACAGGTCTCTCCGATGCCGAAGTTATTGTTTCGCGCAAGCAAAATAAACACCATTTGAAAGGTTTAAAACGTCAATATCTCGGTTGTATGTCCCTGTCTTTTGTGTATAGATTAGCTGCCCATTAATATGATAGATTTTGATATTGGCAATAGCATCATTATTTCAAGATTCCATTTAGAATTGTCTTTAAATTGGTTGGCACGCACACCTTTTACCGATTATCGTATGCCAGGTATCATCCTTTTCATAGCCAATGGTTTAATGAGTTGGTTGGTTCTTTGTTGATTAAGGAGAATCGCGTCGAGCCATAGAAAGAAAGGGTAATAGTCTTGCTTTTTACCCCCCTCAGTATTTTGTCTTCAAAACCTCACTTTTCCCTTTTTTTTAATCTTAAAAGGAATGCCAAAACCCAAAAAAGGAAAAGGTGAGCCAGAATCAAAAACTGGGAAAAAAGGATATATGATACCCAAATTAAACGCAGACTTGGCATTCATAAAACGAAAACCTGTTACGCCCAACAAATGACCCTGTAATATGTAATTCTCTGTTATCAAACTCACTTTCCGAGCCAGTCTTATTTGTCCATTGATTGAAAAAAAAAATGGCGACTTTAATTCATATTCTCCAGAAATACCAGAACCTACACCGATTGATAGATTGTGGTCCCGGTTCCCAATTGTGGCAACGCCATACCCACCGAGAAGCGGTCCGTAACCGACAAAACCGACAGCACCACAAATGCCTAAACTAAAGTTGTTAGCCACTCGAAAAGATAACTTTGGTGTCGCCACAAAAAAGAGTTGCCTTGGCATTAAAGTTAGACCTAAACTAAAGTTTTTAGAAAACCCATAAGCACCTGTGTTCAAAAACAAATAAGTATTGTTGTAGTAACCTTCGCCTTTGCGCAATCCAATGCCTGTTGGTGACACAAAATTGTGGATCGCATGAAGGTTTTCAAACCGTTTTTTCACATCTGAGGGAGTCTCTTTCTCAATAATCTCCATGGTTTTGATGTCTTTTTTCTTTACAGACAGCGTTCCGAACAACTTCGTTTCTACGACGAGTGTATCACCCTGTTTTGCTACGAGTATGCCTTTAATCACGCTGCTGTCGCGCATTTCAAGCAACACTTGTTGGGTTGGTTGTTGTTTTATTTGTCCAAAAAGGGAAATGGACATACAAAAAAGGAGAATGAAAAGGGTTGTTTGTTTCTTTTTCATTGTTTTAATGAGATTAAAAAGGCGTTGCAATCATTTATGTTTTAAAAAACAAATGTAGGAAATAAAAGTCATTACCCTCAATGATTTTCATTATGTTTAAGCACACCTAAAAACCTTCAAATTTGCCCTTATAAAACACGATTTCATAAACAGTTATAAATCAATAACATGACAGCAATAGCTAAAAAACAAGTCTATTTAAAAGACTTGCACTTTGACCATAAATTGTGGCTCAATGAATTGAAATTTGCGAAAGACGAATTAAGTATTTTCACAAATCGGTTGAGCGAAGTAGAAGAAAAAAACACGGCAGGCGACTTTAGTGCCTTTGCTGAAAGTTTTCAAAATCGCCTAATTCGTCAA
>JAYSQG010000023.1:0-2382 GCA_043721685.1 Saprospiraceae bacterium
AATCCATACAATTTTGTTAAAGTTTTATCTATAACAGCACCTTTTGAACATTCTTTATCTGTCGCGGCTTTGCCAAAGGCATAAACAAAATCGGGCGAGGTTGCTAATTCATCCAATTGGGTTTTGTCTGTGATGTTTTTAGCGACCCCCTCAGTAATTGTACACGCTGCATAACCTATTGCCCAACCGACGCAGGTACTTTTGTCGGCTTGCAGTTGTGGCGTTGGGCAATACGGTTTTAAATCTGCTTTTGAAGGCAATGTTTCATAATTGCGCTTCAATTCTGCTTTGTTTACAGGCGTATGCTTGTAAGCAACATCGTCAAAGTTTAAGCCCAATGTGTAGGTTTTTTGAGCAAAAACTTGTATGAAATTGAATAAAAGCAGGATTAATAGTATTTTTTTCACGATTGCGATAACTATTTTTTAAAATAAAAAGATTGTGTAAGTTGCGACCATTCCTGCGGGTTTTGCGAACGGCTACTGCGATTCAACACCGCTTTTCGGGTTTCTCTAAAAACCGCTTCGATAGGTTGATTGACGAGCATTTGTTTTGCTAATTCTTCTGTGTAAAGTCCATTAGAGCCAGAACCATCCGAAGCGGTAGCATCAGCGGCAGTGGCAAAAGCCACCAGCGTCCCACCTATATTCATCGGTTTGAAACCTTCTGAACCACCTCTTGCCCAAGAGCGAAAAGGGTTGTTTCGACAAGCATCGAGTATCACGATATTGACATTATCGGGATGATTTTCAAACTCTTCAATGGCAAAACGAACTTTGACCGCTTCAAAACGGACATCTCTTTTATCCTGCAATTTCGCATCAACGGGCAGTAAATAATTTTCACCATCCACTTGAACGCCATGCCCTGCATAGTAAAACAAAGCCACATTATAATCGGCGAGAGAAACGCTAAAATCTCGAATCGCACGCTCAAAGTCCGTTTTTTTGAGGTTATTAAACTGCATCACCCGAAATCCTAAGCTCTTTAAAGTTTGAGTAATCAAATTGGCATCATTCACAGGGTTTTTCAATTTCGACCCCTCAGTATAATCCGCGTTGCCGATGACTAAGGCTATGCGTTTTTCAATTTTTGTTTCGGTAGCAATCGGTTCTGTTGGTCTGCTGTTTTTATCAAAAATAATGTTAAAAACATCTGATTTGACCTCACCTTTTGCCATTTGAGCGACTAATTGAAAGGTATTTTCCCCATTTTTTAGCGTTACTGTTTGATGGAAAACATTGAGACAATCATTAGCTTTACGCGGTATTAAGCCTCTTGAAATAGCCACCCGTTGTCCATTTTGGAATAAAATATATTCTCGTATGGTTTCAGATGTTTCTACACAGGCTTTTAATTCAAGGCTTGGGGTGCTTGTTGTGGTGTTGTTACTGAGGGGGTACTGCCAAGAGATAGTCGCCGAAAAAGTATCTTCGGTTGTAGGGTCTCCTTTAATGGGAGCTTTTGTTGCTTTTGGAGCTTTTACTTTTGTTTCGGCAGGTTTCGGTTCTGTCGTCTGTGGTTGGGGTTCTTCCGACGTTTTGGCTTGTTCCGTTTTCTTTTTACCAAAAGCATCCGCCAAACCAACTACTATTTTGAGTCCCGTTTCTACGTTTTCTGCTTTACGCTGTTCTTTTGTTTTAGGTTGTTCGGCGGACGGTGTATTTGGATTAGTAGCAACAGGTTCGGTTACCGTTTTTTTACCTTTCTTACTGTAGATTACTTTGTAAAATTGAGCACCGTTATTAGGCACAATATTTCTAATAATATGCGTTTGGCACTGCCACCAAAAATCATTGGAGGCTGTTGCTTCCTTACCTAAATCTAAATCGTAAGTATATGAACTGCGTACAGTGAAATTAGAAGCAGAAAAATAAGTTGAGCCGTTGTCATTATAGGTTATCCACTCAATTATGAGGTTAAAATCGTATTGTTGAATACGCATTTTACCCCACCTCCCTTCACTCGTTTTGTAGTAAATGACTGTGCCCGTTCGCAGTTGATTCGTTTCGTCATTATTGCCATTGATAGGCGTAGCCGACATATTATACATATACGCTTGAACATCAGCTAAATGCGTATTTTCATAGTTGGGTTGTGCCATCAAGGCACATAAAACGCAGCATTGAAATGCTAATAAAGTGATTGTTTTTTTCATTATTAAATTAATTTTATATGGACAAAATTAGATACTCTTGTCTATGCCTTGCCCTACCCAAAAGGGTAGTTAAGAGAATATTAAGATTTAAAAGTATAGGAGATACTGAGGGGGTGGGTTGCCACCTCAGTAGTTTTTGGAAATACAACCAAATCGTTATTTTGAATTGATTATGAAAACATTAAACTTCATGCCATGTGGTAAGGCGTTTGCTCGGGCATTGA
>JAYSQG010000024.1:0-2619 GCA_043721685.1 Saprospiraceae bacterium
GTTAGATCTATTAGTGAAGCTACTCTTAGGACTATTAAATTCACAAAATCTCTTGAAAAGTTAATTTCTTACTCCAAAGAAAAACGGGTGTTGAAAACATGTGAGAATTGAATCCTGATTCTAACGAGTTAGGCGACTGACTTGCAAAACAGTTGAAAACAGGTAAATGAAAACGGTTACAAAAACGTTTTCACTTAAATGGGTCGTCTTGCAACCCTTATTTACCAGTTTACATGTACCTCCAAAATACATTTTTATTACATTTGTATTATGAACCTTCGTATCAAAATTTTCTCTGTCGGCTGTGCTGATGCTATCCTCATATCTTTCATTGGAAGCGATAACCAAGAACATCACATCATGCTTGATAGTGGGGATAAAAACAATAATACACGACTCGCAGAAGAATTGGATAAGATAACTGCATTGGATTTACTTGTGATTACCCATATTGACAACGACCATATTGGCGGACTAAGCAAATTTATCGAAAACGGAGGCGTTTTCAAAAAAGGTTTTATCAAAAATTGTTGGTTCAATGCTTTGTCAAAAGTTAAAAACAGGACAAATACGGAGGGGTTGGTTGGTCTTAAAGAGGGAATACTGGTTCGAGACATTTTGACAGAACAGTTAGGTATTGAATTGCCTTTTATAACGGATTTGACACAGCCTCTCTCTTTATTTGATGCAAAACTCACAATTGTGTCTCCCGACACTAACTGCCTGAATAAAATGCTCAATAAATGGCGAACCGCAGAACCTGTTGGGGCAAAACAATCGGATTACAATAAAACAATTGAACAACTTTTTGCTCAAAACCCACCAAGTTTTCAAACAAGTACAGAAAATGAAAGTAGTATTGCTTTTCTATTTGAATACCTTGATTTTAAAATGTTGTTTTTAGCGGATAGTCACCCCTCAGTAGTTGAGAGAAGTTTACGCAATCGAAATCGAAATTTAGGCTATCCTGAAACCCAAAAACTGACAATTGACTATTTGAAAGTATCGCATCATGGCAGTCGGCTCAATACTTCGGAAGCCCTGTTGAGTCTTCTTGATTGCCGAAAATTCGTTTTTACCGCAGATGGCAAATCAAAACCAGATAAAGAAACGTTGGTGCGTATCATCAAGCATTTTTACGACCCTAATCTGCCGCCTTTATCTTTGATTTTTAATCATCAGAACGATAAGTTAGAAAGCATTTTCGCTGTTGATGAAAACCCGTTTAAACGTTATAACTTTACCTGTGAATATCCAAAAATTGGTCAAAACGCCTATATCATCGAATTTTAAAGCATGAATGAATCTCCTCGTATCAATGACCTTTTACAACGTCTAACCGTAAAAGTCGAAGCACGCCTACAAGGGGCTGGCATTATGTGCAAATTTTCGGAAGTAACTGAACACATTTTTATCCTCACCGCAAAGCATAATTTATGCGGCACAGAGTTCCGTGATGACCCAAATTTCAAGGAAATTAACCTTTCTTTCCTTTGGGATACAGAATCGTCACCCCCTCAGTATCGGAGTTATCAACTCCAACTTTCTGACCAAATCCTTTGTTCAGAAGACAATGATGAAGATATAGCTATCCTTGTTGTAAATTGTTCGGTTATTGAAAATTTGGTTGGTAAACTGCCTGTTATTCGGTTGACGGATAATCCTGAAAGTTTTAGAGATATTATTTTTGAAGGCTTTCCCGCAGCTTATGATGGAAAAAGCCCTGCGAGAATGTGTGGAAATTTAATTCAAACTGGCAAACCTACATCCTATACTATCGAGGTTGAAGTCCCTACTGATTTAGTTGCCAATTGGCTTCCTTCTGATTTAGATGAAGGTAATTCAGCTTGGGACAATTGCATCGGTTTTTCAGGGAGTGGTCTATTTCTGCAAGCCAATGATAGCATTTTTTTACTTGGTATTGTTGTGAGATTTGATAAACTCAACCGTTTCTTTTGTACGAATATCAAGCAAATCCAATTCTTATTAGAAAAATCGAGTTTTCAAGTACCTGAATTAAACGCACTTGAACCAGATGAAGCGGTTTTCAAAACCATAACACAACTTAAATCACGAAGCCAATCAGAGGTGTTTAATGCTATTAAAAATACTATTGGTGGTGTTCATTTACAAAGAGAAAATCTATTCGATAATATCAACGAAAGCATTTGCTCACAACAATTCAATGTTATTTATGGAGAAGCGGGTACTGGAAAATCAGCTTATGTGCGCGACTATCTTGACAAACTTCGACAAGAACAAAACTGTCATATACTTGCTTTCAAAGGTGTTTCATTTGCGAAAGAAAGCCTGTATGAGATTTTTCAAGCCGATGCTAAAACTATCTTAAATAGCCCATCACTACGGGGAAACATCATCGTTTGGATTGATGGTGCAGAAAAAGTTATGGAAAATGAGCAATTAGAAGCTTTTCGTGAATTGGTTAGATATGCTTTTGAAATGCCCAATTTGACGGTCGTTTTGACTATTCGTAAATATTCAATCCAAAGTTTTAAACTTCATATTCTGGACATTTTAGGTAGGACTAATTTTGCAGAAATCCCTTCTCTCAGTACAAATGAGCAAAAACAACTTTGTACGTATTTTCCAAAATTACAC
>JAYSQG010000025.1:0-7762 GCA_043721685.1 Saprospiraceae bacterium
CTACGGGATAGAATGAACGTCGTTCCACAACTCTGAAAGAGTTGAATATCAATTAATTAGAGTGTCTGTAAATTCAACTCCTTCGGAGTTGGGAGACAAACTTTCGAGGCAGCCTTAGATTTCATCTACGGTTATTCATATTCAATTCCTTCGGAATTATGATTAGCTATTTTCGCCAAATACGTTGATAAATAATTGATTTTCAAGATAATAAACAATTTTTAAAAACATATTAATAATCACACGAAAAGATATGATGTATGGACAGCTTATAAAGTATCCGATACGTTGACGTTGATAATCAATGATTTATGAATAATATGGCATAAAGTAGATATGTCATTATATCTATTTTAGAAATTGACCGACGCATTAACATAATACGATGCACCATTAAAACCAAATTGATTGGCGTTGCGAGTATAAGGTATTTGACCATTTGAATAGCCCGCAAAAGTTTTTGCTACTTTGTCAGGATACACGTCTGTGATGTTGTTTGCACCCACTGTCAAGGCAATTTTTGACGTTACAGAGTAGGTCAAAGATAAGTCATGCAACATTTTTGCACCAAAACTTTGGCTGACATGTGGTTTACCCGATGGTTTTTCCCAAGCCGTTACTTCGCCAAAATAAGAAGAACGCAAGCCAATATTGAACTTACCGACTTGATACCCCAATGACAAATGCGCTTTTTGACGCGGTTGTGCGGTTTCAATCAAGCTGAGACTGACGGTGTCAATGATTCTAATCGTTGTCGTTGCGCCTGCTGAAAGGGCGGCGGGTGTGTCTTTAATTTTTGTCACTTTTGTTTCGTTGAGTGTCAAAGCCAAACTGGCAATAAAGCGGCTTTTTTCATTGATTACTTGCTTGAAAGTAGTGACAAAATCAATGCCTTTAGTCGTTGTATTGATGTGATTCGTGAAAAAACGAATTTCACTAATGCCTGGAAACAAAGATTTTACGGCAGGAATTGAAGACGCAATCATCCTTTCAGACACCACAATTCTATCTGAAATATCAATTTGATAAGCATCGAGGGTGAATAAAAATTTCTCACCCGCCTTTGCTGTTACGCCCAAATTGTAGTTCCAAGAGTTTTCTGCCTTCGGTTGTTCGATGCCGAGTTGTGCCAAACGGGCATCGCTGTTTGGCAATTGTTTGGTCTGAATAATAGCACCCGCTTGAACCGTTGAAGTCGTTTGACTCGAAAAAACCTGTTGCAACGAAGGCGCACGGAAGCCTTTGTTGAGTGAACCGCGCAAAGAGAAATTGTCTGTCAATTTCACACGAGTCGCTAATTTTCCAGAAACATTGCTGCCAAAATCGCTGTAATTTTCGTAGCGCAAAGCGGCGGTTACGAGGAAACGGTCTGTTATATCACTTTCCACATCGGCATAAACGGCAATATTGGTGCGTTTTTCATTTGTGACATCCGCTGCTGCGATGCCAGGACGACCACTCGACCCCGGTGCTTTGCCTTTCGTTGTTGCCAATGGACCTGCAAAATAAGATTCGGGACTACCTGCACCCAATTTGAATTGGTCAACACGCAATTGACTGCCAAAAGCAAAGTTGAAAGACTTAGTACCCCATAAATCTTTGTAGTTTTTAGACAAATTCGCTTCTGTTGCGCTTTGCCCAAAAGCACTTCTGCCGACATAAAAATCGGTTGGTGAAGCCGCACCCATTGAAGGATTTGTCGTATGATTTGCCCATAAATCCAAGTAATTGTAGCCATAACCCGTACTGAAATCCATATTCCAGCCCTCTTTCAATTCGCGTTTGATACCTACGACAGTAGAATAATCTACTGTTTTACCCGGTAATTCAGGGGTGTAACCGTCGGGAAAAGTTTCAGGATTTGAGTTGGCATTCGTAGGATTTGCTATACGGAAAAAACCATAAGCCAAGACGTTTTTGGAAGATGCACCGCCAAAACTGTAAAAATTCCAGCCATTACTGAGGGGGATACCCATGTTGTAAAAACCTTGATAGGCGGTGTTTTGGTTGCTACCATATTTTGTTACATGGAACGAATCCGTTGCGGGCCAAACACCACGTGCGATGCGTGTACTGTCGTCTTTTGCTTTTGTACTCGAATAAATACCTGTGTATGTGCCACCTGAAACGGGTTGTGGATTGTAAAAATCTGAACGGTCAGTGCCATCGGCGTGTTGATAATGCAAGGTCATATTCAAAAAACTACCTTCTTTGCCGAGTTTAAAACCGTAGTTGAGCGCGCCCATATAGCTTGCGCCATCACCTGCTTTTGTCACGCCATATTGTGTTTTGAAAGTGCCTTTGCCTACTGATTTGTTCAAACCAATATTGACGATACCTGCAATGGCATCCGAGCCATATTGTGCCGCAGCACCATCACGCAATACTTCAATGCGGTCAAGAGCCAAGGCTGGAATCGAGTTCATGTCCGTCACAACCGTACCCAAACCAACGGTGACATTGAGGTTTAATGCCGAAAATTGGTGGCGGCGTTTGCCATTGACCGTAACTAAAACTTGGTCAGGCGACAAGCCACGCAAAGTCGCAGGGTCGGCGTAGTTGGCAACACCATTGATACCCGTTTTGGCAGAGTTAAAAGACGGTGAATTGAATTGTACCATCTGCCCCAAGTCCGTTTGACCTGTCAATTGCAACTCTTTGGCACTCAAAACGTCCACAGGAACGGGACGGTCAACGTCTGTACGTGGTTTGCCACGCGAACCAACAACAGTGACTTCGCCAAGTGTTGCTAAGTCTTCTTTCAATACAATATTGAGCGAAATCGTTTCTTTTGTAACGGTAATTTCTTGTTTTATGTAACCGACAGAAGAAAAAACTAAGACATTGCCGACTTCTGCATCAATGCTGAATTTGCCATCGAGGTCAGTCTGAGTCCCTTTACTTGTGCCTTTTATCACAATATTGATACTCGGCATCGGGTCGCCTTTTTCATCTTTGACCGTGCCTGTAATGGTTTGTGCCATGCTTGATTTGAGCGTAGGACGGTTGTTGATGCCGCCTATACTGAGGGGGGGGATTTCATTTTTTTTGATATTGGCATTGAGCATAATTTGCCCTCCAATGACTTTGTAACCGATTTTCAAAGGCTTCAAAGTTGCGTCTAAAATATCTGACAATTTTCTGTTATTTGCAGAAATAGACACTTTGCGATTGGCTTGAATGGCGCGCGAGCTATAAACAAATTGCACATCGGCAGCCCGCTCGATTTGGGCAAGTGCGTCACGTAATTCGGTATTTTCAAGCTTTAAAGACACCGATTTGTTCAAAATGTCCTGCGCCTTTGTGTTGCTTGCAAAAACACAAGTCGTCATTAAGACAGCGAAAGATAGTTGCGTTAGCATCATTTTCATCAGCTTTATTAAGCTGTTTTTTAATTCTTGTTGTTCTTTTTTCATAAATTTACGACGTTTTGTTAATAGAAACTTGGTTAGAAGAAAATTTTGTTTTTAGACAAAACAATGACCTTTCCCAGTCCTCCGCCAAAAGAGATTGGAATTGATAATTGTTTATCATTAAAAAGGTTAAAATGAAGAGCCGTTGGTGTGACCGCATCTGCGGCTCTGTTTTTGAAAAAATGATGAATGATAAGTTATGAATGATGAATGAGCATAAATTCATCATTTATCATTCATCATTCATAACTCATCACTCATTACAGCCTTTTCCTGAAATCAAAATACTTGTCCCTTTGATTTCGTAAGAGGCATTTAATGTAGCGCAAATCAAATCTAATTTAGTGTAAAGTGGTTGTTTGGTTAAATTGGCTGTCAAAGGGCAGCTATTGAGTGCATCGTTCGCCAAAACGATTTGGATACCATAAGCGGTTTCTAATTGATTGATTACATTAGAAAGAGGCGTTTCATAAAAATTAAATTGTTGGGTTTGAGCTTGCGTATCCTCAGCTTTAAGAAGGACGGGCTTTTCAACCAAGCCTGTTACAAAGTGTTCATCTTCAACGAAATAAGTGACTTTTAAATTTGGTGTAAGAACCACACCATCGTTTTCAGACGGTTTCTGTGTCCTTGTTTTTTCTTTATAAACAGTCACTTTACCCGTTATGACTTCAACACCGATATTTTTTGACCCCTCAGTATTTTTGACCCAAAAAGACGTGCCAAGTACCCGTGTCACAATGTCTTTGGCATGAACAAAAAACGGACGTTCTGGATTTTTAGCAATATCAAAAAAAGCCTCGCCTGTCAGAAAGACAACCCTTTCGGTTGGTGTAAAATGTTCGGGCAGACGGAGGCGGCTGCCCGATTTCAAAATGATTTTTGAACCATCTTCCAAAGTCACTGACATTGGGTCAATGTTGTGGTTGATGATTTCCTTCATACGACTTGAAGCCGTTTCAGTGGTTAAAATATTGGTAAAACTGTTGTTTTTACCCATCATAAACCAAGCCATTGCAACGACACCAACGATAACCGCCGCCGCTGCCACGCGCCATACAGAAAATAAAAATGATTTTTTGTTTATTAGTTTGCGTGCATAATTGGGTTTAATTGCTGGTATTTTGCCAATAGTTTGTGCTTCTATTTTTGCCCACATCTTTTCTTCGACCCCCTCCCGAAAAAATCGGGATGTCTCATCAGTATCGTCCCAGTTCACAGGCGTTTCATCGCCTATGAGGTCGTAGAGTTGGTCAACAAGACGGCGTTCTTCCACCGAACAATCGTCGTTTAAGTACCGACGGAGCAAATCCCTAAATTCTTTTCTATTCATTGTATTTTCGGATATGTATATGGTAAGTAAGGTGGAATAGGAAATACCCTAATGCTATTTGCATTTTTTTTAAATAAAAATTTTCAAACAAAATTCAACAATACACAAACAGCTATAAAATCCTTCAATTGCGTCCGCAAAAACTTCAAAGATTGGGAAATGTGGTACTCAACTGATTTTTCGGATAAATTCAATCGCTCGGCAATCTCTTTACCAGTTAGGTTTTCAAAACGACTTAACCGATAAGTCTCGCGAGTTTTTTCGGGCAGTGTTTCAAGGGCATTTTCTAAGGCATTCATTAAGTCTTGTACGAAAACGGCGTTCTCAACAGTATTTTCACCAAAAGCTTCTGCATACTGAGGGGGTAGAGATAACGCAAATTTTTCGCGAGTCAATTTCGATTCTATATAGTTGAGTGTTTGGTATTTGATGGAAACCATTAGGTAGGATTCTAAATTTTGGACGGCTAATTGATGCCGACGTTCCCACAGGCTGATAAAAATATTTTGAGTGATTTCTTCTGCCGCTTCTTTTGACCGTAGCTTTTGTAATGCCAACCCAAAACACCGCCTGCCGTAGCGTTGGTAAATCGCTCGAAACGCCTTATCGTCGTCTGATTTCAGACGGTCTAAGAGTTCTTGGTCAGTATGTAATTGGTCAGTCATTATTTCAAGTATGCGTTTTTTTTAAGTAAAAGTAGGAAAAACATGTGCAAGTATAGAAAATAATAAGACACTTAGTTAGACTTGCCTTTTTTAACAAGTCTTTAACTGACTTTAACAGTTACATTTATAGTGGATGTGCGTCTCTTTATTATAGATTGGATAAAATGATTTAATAAGTGCTAAAAATTTTGTTGAAAGCAACAAATAAATAATTAAATCGTTGTAAATCAATAAATTAAGAAATAATAATGTTTTTATTCTATAAAATAACCTTTTAATCGTTTGGCTTTATTTTTTTGAAAGTACAACTTTTAAACTGTAATTTTGCGAGAATTGAAAAAGCATATTTTTTACAAATCTGAAAATTAAATCATTTAATATGAAAACCTTAATCGTTATTTTCTCGCTTTTGATGCCTGTATCTTTCGATCAACCGAATATTGCTGCCGTTACCAAGGCATTGAGTGAAGGCGATGCTTCAACTTTGAGCAACTACCTTGATAACACAGTTGAGTTGACCATTTTGACTTCTCAAAATGTGTATAATAAAGCACAAACGACAACTGTTTTGAACGATTTTTTTGCTAAAAACAAACCTCGTTCATTTAATGCGGTGCATCAAGGTTCTTCAAAAGGGTCTTCATCTCACTATACGATTGGTGATTTGTCATCAGCGACTGGCACATATCGTGTTTATCTTTACTACAAATCAGTAGGTGAAAAACCTGTTATTCAAGAGATTCGTATTGAGAAATAATCATTTTTGATAAAAATACTGAGGGGTCTAAAATCAATGGATTTTAGACCCCTTCCTATTTTGAGGCTACTCGTTGGGCTAAAAAGGTGGGTATTGAGCGAATAATCGAAAATCTGGCTGAACGCTACGATTCAATCTGAAAAACTTGTTAGTTTTGCATCATGAAAAATATTCAAACCACACTGAAATGGGCAGCCTTTGCCTTACTTTTTATTCTGTTCAACACTTCTTGCAACGACGAATTGAACCTCATTGAAACGGGCAAAGAAACGCCGATTGTTTATGCCTTCTTGTCGCTCAACGATACGGCTACATATATACGTGTAGAACATGCTTTTATAGATGCTACAAAACCAGCAGCCGATCTTGCAAAAGTGGCAGATTCGCTTTATTATTTAAACATAACAGTGACTTTGGTGCATGTAAAAAACAATGAAAGGTTTGTTTTGACGCGTGTGGATGGCAATACTGAGGGGTATCGCCGCGACGATGGCATCTTTGCAAAATCGCCCAATTATTTGTATAAAGTAAAAAATGCGAACCTTGCGATGCAAGCAGACGAACAGTGGCGCATCATCATTCAGCGCAATGGCGATACAAAAATATTAGCGCAAGCCACGACTAAGGTGATTGGCAACTACACTATTTTTGCGCCACAAGCAGGTGCGTCTTTGTTTTTGACGTATGACAATACTTTCAATGTCAGTATCGAAACAACCGAAATAACTGCCAAATTTTATGATGTAAAAGTCATTATGAACTACGATGAAGTCATAGGCTCGGTACGCACAGCTAAAAAAGCGGAGTGGCTTTTGGCAAGTGGCACACCGCGTCGAGGAACGGATATTCAGACCTCTTTTCGTCGAAATGCTAGGGATTTTTATACTTTTTTAGGGAATAACATTCCTGTCAATGCCAATGCGACTCGCTTTTTCAAAGACTTCGACATTGAAGTGACAGGCGGCGGACAAGAGTTGATTGATTATGTGAATGTTGGCATTGCCAATATTGGGATTACAGGCTCACAAGCGATTCCGACTTATACAAATGTGGAAAATGGTCTTGGGCTTTTTACCTCTCGCAATAAAACGGTGATAAAAGGCATGAAACTGAATGACCAATCTATTGACTTGTTGAAAACTGGAGAGTTGACGAAGAATCTGAATTTTCGATGAGCGACCTCTCAGTATAAAAACAGGAAAGCCCACTTTTGTTACTAAAAGTGGGCTTTCCTATTCTTATAAAATTGATTATCAATAAGTTGTGGATTACTTATCAAATTCTTTTTTCAATTCATCAACAACCATTTTTATCTCATTGACGGATAAACCAAAGACATTTGACAATAATTCAAAACTATTGCCACGTAAATGTGCTTCATAAATCGCTATTTTTTTTCCTTTTTCAATGCCTTGATAAATACCTTTTTCGATACCTTTTTCGATACCTTTTTCGATACCTTTTTCGAATCCTTCGAGGATAAATTCATCTATAATTGTCATAGCTTCAGATTTTTCATAATTGTCAGATTGAATAAATTTAGTGATAATTTCTTGGCGGGTTACGCCCGAAATATTACTCAAATATATACCAA
>JAYSQG010000026.1:0-21262 GCA_043721685.1 Saprospiraceae bacterium
ATGTTTAGGCTTGCAGAAACCTTCCTTTACGCTGCCGAAGCCAATATGCGTTTGGGCAATATCGGTACAGCAACTGACGGACCAACCACAGGAACAGCATTAGGTCAACTCAATGCGGTTAGAAAAAGAGCAGGCACGAAAGCGCTAAGTGCCGTCACTTTAGAGGATATTCTTGACGAACAAGCCCGCGAGTTGGCTTTTGAAGGCAGACGTTGGTATATGCTCAAAAGAACAGGCAAGCTCTACGATTACATCGTGGACCATTCAGGCTATGGCAAAAAAGGTGACTTGTCGCTCGAAAACTCAGCAGGGCACGCCAATACCCCTGCCGACCCTTTTCCTTTTAGAAACGATATGCGCAGAACGATGAAACCTTATATGGTCAATTGGGCGATTCCGACAAGTGAAATAAACTTGTTAGGGTCAAAATATCCGCAAAATGATGGGTATTAATTAACAATTCTTGTTGTTTAGTATATAAAACTTATGTTGTATGGGCTGTTTTGGAAAGTAAATACTTACCTTAACAGCCTGTATTTTTTCAACTTGCTTCGAGTATTAATATAAAACAAAATGAAAAGAATTATTGTCGTCGGTAGTGCCAATACAGACATGGTCGTCAAAGCAGATAAACTCCCTGCCCCAGGAGAAACGGTCATGGGTGGCGTGTTTTTCATGAATGCAGGTGGTAAAGGCGCAAATCAAGCTGTTGCTGCTGCAAGACTCGGCGGTAATGTCGTATTTGTCGCAAAAGTCGGCACTGATATTTTCGGAGAACAAACCATCATCGGTTTAAAGAAAGAGGGCATTGACACGGCTTATGTGTTTAAAGACAAAAATGCCCCCTCGGGAACAGCCTTGATTACGGTGAATAATGAAGGAGAAAACTGCATCGTCGTCGCACCAGGAGCGAATGGTCAATTATTGCCAAAAGACATCGAGACAGTAAAAATCTTAGGAAAAGCTGAAATAATATTGGTTCAATTAGAAATCCCAATGGAAACCATTGCCTTTGTAATCAATAAAGCAAAGGCAAACAACCAAAAAGTCATTCTCAATCCTGCACCAGCCCATCCTTTAGCAGATGACTTGTTAAATGGTTTATTTTTAATAACACCCAACGAAACCGAAGCCACCTTATTAACAGGCATAAATGTATTTGATAAAGAAACGGCATCAAAAGCGGCTGATTTTTTACAAGGAAAAGGCGTTCAGAATGTCATCATTACCTTGGGAAAACAGGGCGCGTATCTCCAAACGCAGCATTTAAAAGTCCTCGTGGAGACCCCCTCAGTAAAAGCAGTGGATACAACAGCAGCAGGCGATACTTTTAATGGTGCAATAGCCGTTGCAATTGCTGAAAATATGGCTTGGGAAAAAGCCGTTCATTTTGCATGTCAAGCCGCTTCAATTTCTGTGACCCGTTTGGGCGCGCAGGCTTCTGTACCTTTTAGAAACGAAATTTCATAAACCATACTTTATTCATCTCTAAAAATACAAACAATATGTTCATCGTAGAGAATTACAGTCTCGCAATCATCCTTTGCGTCATCACCATGCTCTGTTGGGGTTCTTGGGCGAATACTACCAAACTCACGTCAAAAGATTGGCGTTTTGAGTTATTTTATTGGGATTATGGCGTAGGCATATTGCTAACAACGCTACTTTTAGCCTTTACACTCGGCAGTAACGGCAGCGAAGGCAGATCATTTATGGCAGATATCAGCCAAGCCGATAGTTCGAGCCTTTATTCCGCACTCGCGGGTGGTGTTATTTTCAATTTAGCCAATATCCTTTTAGTAGCAGCGATAGGTATTGCGGGTATGTCCGTAGCTTTTCCAGTAGGTATCGGCATCGCCTTGGTTTTAGGCGTGATTGTTAACTATATCGACAGCCCACAAGGTAATCCGCTTTTGATTTTCGGCGGCGTGGCATTAATTGCTGTTGCCATTATTCTCAATGCCAAAGCCTATCAAAAATTACAGACCAATGCGACCGAAAAAGTGTCGCAAAAAGGCTTAATGCTTTCTGTTGTGAGTGGTTGTTTGATGGGTTTGTTCTATAAATATGTGGCGGGTTCGATGGTTTCAGATTTCAACGCACCTGAAATAGGTAAGATCACACCTTACACAGCCTTAGTAGTTTTTGCAGTAGGGATAGTGCTTAGTAGCTTCGTTTTCAATACGTTACAAATGAAACGTCCTTTCATGGGTTCACCAGTTTCCTTTTCCGATTATTTTAAAGGTACAGCTAAAGACCATTTAATTGGTATTTTAGGCGGTGCTATTTGGTGTGTAGGTATGTCATTGAGCATCATTGCATCAGGCAAAGCAGGGCCTGCTATTTCTTATGGATTAGGGCAAGGTGCAACGGTCGTCGCTGCTTTATGGGGTATTTATATTTGGAAAGAATTTGACAATGCACCCACAGGCACAAAGCCTTTACTCAATGTCATGCTGTTGCTCTACATCGTGGGTTTGGCGATGATTATTTTGTCAAAATGATGCTGAATACTGAGGGGGGCTAATTTTTTTAAAAAAAACTATAAATCAGAGAAAATACATGAAACCAAGGCATTTCAAAAAACTCATCCAACAACTATTATTGCTGTCATTTTTTCTAAATATAGCCCAAGCACAAACCATTCCCTTGCCAAACGAATGGAAATTCAAACAAGGTGACGATGCAACATGGGCAAGCCCAACATTCGACGATACCGATTGGGACACTAAACGGTCAGGTACAAGTTGGTCTGCCAAAGACACGAAAGGCGATGTCTTTGCTTGGTATCGCATCAAAATCGTCATACCTACAAGCATGAAAGCGACTGCCGAAAAAGGGCACGGGATTAAACTCAATCTGGGCAAAATTGACGACGTTGACTTCACCTATTTCAATGGAAAACTCATCGGACAGACGGGCTCTCTACCCCCTCAGTATGTCACCAAATGGGATGCAGAACGCGTCTATACCATTCCAGAAAAGGAAGTGCTTTGGGATAAAGAAAACCTGATTGCCGTTCGGGTTTTTAGTCCCGATATTGGAGGCATTGGTATGTACTTAGGTCCATACAGCTACGCGCCGATTCAATGGTCAGATTTTATTTCTGTGCAACAAACTATTACAGAAACGGCAAATAATGGATTCAAAACAGACATTAAGTTTAGAAACAACAGTGATATTGCCTTCGAAGGAAATGTAAAATATTGGATAACAGATAAGCTTAGTAATCAATTGTTTACAGAAACAAAATCCGTAAAAGTGCAACCAAAACAAGGGTTTGAAACGACTCTTACCTTCTCAAATTATCAACCGACAAGCGAACAGTTTTTTAAAATAGGTTATTCGATTACAGAAAATGAGGGTTCTGCAACCGTAAAAAATGAACAATTTTATTTAGCCAATAAGCAAATTGTTATACCCGTCGTGGCTGAACCTACGGCTGTTGTTGAGAATAAAATAAAGGATATATATACTTCCGTATCTTTTCAAAATCAAATATTACAAGGCTATATTGGCAAACGACTAACGCAAAATCTCGAAGAACGGCTGTTGAAAATTGATGAGAACGGGACGATGGGCGGCTATTTACAAAGACCTGGTGACCATCCTTGGTATGGCGAGCACGTCGGCAAATATTTGGAAACGGCTTGTAATGTTTGGAAAAATACGCACGATGTCCGTCTCAAAAAGCAAATGGATAGAATGATGTTTGAGTTAATTAATACACAATTGTCAGACGGTTATTTGGGTACATACACCCCCCCTCAGTATTGGACAAGCTGGGATGTCTGGTCACATAAATATAATTTGTACGGTTTATTGGCTTATTATACAACAACTGGCTACCAACCTGCCTTAGAATCCTGCAAAAAAATGGGCGATTTGCTTTGTACAACTTTCGGCAATAAAACTGGACAAAGAGATATTATTTTAGCAGGTGAACATGTAGGTATGGCAGCAACAAGCGTCTTAGACCCCATGGTTGAGTTGTACAGATATACAGGCGATAAAAAATACCTCGACTTTTGTTATTATATTCTCGAAGCGTGGGAACAAAAAAATGGACCCAAAATCATCAGTTCTCTGTTGGCAACAGGCAAAGTCAGCAAAGTAGCGAATGGCAAAGCCTATGAAATGTTGTCTAATTTGGTCGGTTTGATAAAATTGTATCGTCTCACGGGCGATAAGAAATTTTTAGACCCTGTTTTATTGGCTTGGCAGGATGTCGTAAGCAATAGACTTTATATCACAGGTACGACAAGTTCTTTTGAGCATTTTCAAGACGACGACAAGCTGCCCGCAACGGTAAAAGACAATATGGGTGAAGGCTGCGTCACGACGACTTGGATACAATTAAACCACAATCTTTTATCCATCACAGGTGAGTTAAAGTATCTTGAACAAATTGAAAAGTCTGTTTATAATCACTTGTTGGGTGCGGAAAATCCCGAAACAGGTTGTGTGAGTTATTATACGCCTTTGATGGGCAAAAAACCTTATACCTGCAACATAACTTGTTGTCAATCAAGCGTTCCGCGCGGCATTGCAATGGTGCCTTATTTTACTTTTGGGACTGTAAAAAACGTCCCAACATTGATGTTGTATGAATCGGCTGCTTACAAGCAGAACATGACAATAGCCAACAATAAGAAAATAGACCTATCATTACAAGTTGAAACTCTTTTTCCTGAAAATGGTGATGTAACGATTACGGTAAATACTTCACAAACCGCTTCCTTTGCCATTGCGTTAAGAGTACCTTCATGGAGCAATTCTTTCGTCGCAGCTGTGGGCGGCAAAACATATAAAGGCATTGCAAATCAATACTTAACAATAAATCGTCTTTGGAAATCAGGCGATAAAATAAAGGTACCTTTCAATATCCCAATTCTAATAGTCAATGGGGGGAAAAGCTATCCAAATCAAATGGCGTTTCAACGGGGTCCGCAGGTTTTAGCTTATGATAATGCGTTAAATCAGGATTTGATTAAAGAAAATAATCAAAAATTGCTTCTTGAAAAGCCCGAAGCAACGAGTAACTCAAGTTTATTACCCAGCCAATGGATAGGCAAACAAGCCTATTCTTTTAAAATAATGAGTAACAATACACCCAAACAACCATTAATTTTAGTTCCTTTCGCTGATGCAAGTCAAACAGGTGGAGAGATGAAAGTTTGGATGTCTTTGAATATTGAACATAAATAGATTTTAATTTTTAAATAAATAACAACAAGAATGAAAAGAATACTATTTTTAACAGCTACGCTTTTAGCTGTTTCATGCGGTCAAAAAACAATGCAATCAACCGTTAGCACTGTTGCAAAACCGTTTTCAACAGAAGGCAAAACGGTTGCTGTTTACACTACTGCTGAAAATACGGATTTGAGGTTGTCCAAAACAGACAACGTCACATTCCGAGACCTTGCACAACCTTTGGAAACGCAAGTCTGTGTGTTTGTTGACCCAACAAAAACGTTTCAATCCTTTATGGGCATCGGTGCAGCTTTGACCGATGCGAGTGCTGAAACCTTCGCCAAATTATCTAAAACGAAGCAAAAAGAGTTTTTAGAAGCCTATTATGATGTCAACAAAGGCATCGGTTATACGCTTGCGCGTACCAATATTCACAGTTGCGATTTCAGCAGCGGTAGTTACACCTACATTACTGAGGGGGATAAAGATTTGAAATCGTTCAGCATTGACCACGACAAACAATACCGTATTCCTTTTATCAAACAGGCGATTGCAGCGGCAGGTGGAAAACTGACGATGTACGTCAGCCCTTGGAGTCCGCCCGCTTTTATGAAAACAAACAACGATATACTGAGGGGGGGCAAATTGAAACCCGAATTCGCTCAAAGTTGGGCAAATTACTACGCAAAATTCATAAAAGCCTACGAAAAAGAGGGTATTCCGATTTGGGGCTTGACCATTCAAAACGAACCGATGGCAACCCAAAAGTGGGAATCGTGTATTTATTCAGCTGAAGAGGAAAGAGACTTTTTAAAGAATAATTTGGGACCCACATTGAAAAAAGAAGGTTTGGGCGATAAAAAAATCATCGTTTGGGATCATAACCGCGACTTGATTAACCAACGAGCTAATACCATTTTCAATGACCCTGAAGCATCAAAATACGCTTGGGGTATGGGTTTTCACTGGTACGAAACGTGGACAGGTGGCTTGCCGATGTTTGAAAATGTAGGATACGTCAATAAGGCCTTTCCCGATAAAAATTTGATTTTTACTGAGGGGTGTGTTGAAGGTTTTGATGCTAAAAAATATCAGTTTTGGGCAAATGGTGAACGCTACGGTCGCTCTATGATAAATGATTTTAACAACGGCACAGTCGCTTGGACGGATTGGAATATCCTTTTGGACGAAACAGGTGGCCCCAATCACGTCGGCAACTTCTGCTTTGCACCCGTTCATGCCGATAAAAAAACAGGCGCATTGATTTACACACCTTCTTATTACTATATTGGTCATTTTTCAAAATTCATTCGGTTGGGTGCTAAAAAAATTGTCAGCGCGGCAAGCCGTAGTGCCTTATTAACGACTTCTTTCATCAATGCCGATGGCAAAATAGCCGTCATTGTGATGAATCAAAGTGATGTGAAAATGACATATAACCTATGCATAGGTACAAAAGCGGCAGAGATTAATATTCAACCTCATGCCATTCAGACTTTAATTTTGTAGTAAAATGAAAATCATTAAAAAGATTCTAAAAATACTTGTTGGTTTAATTATCGGTGCCGCTTTTGTCGCCTTTATTTTCGGACCAAAATACATTGACAAATCGTCCAATAAGGTTACTTTTTCAGGCACCGTTGCTAAAAGTGCAGCGTTTGATTCGCTGCCTTTTATCGCTGATTTACACTGCGATGCCTTGTTATGGGACAGAAGTCTCCTTGAAAACCACGATTATGGTCATGTTGATTTGCCGCGTATGTTGGCATCTAACATGGCTTTTCAAGTGTTTACGATTGTCAGTAAAGTGCCAAAAGGTATTAACTTTGAACACAATACGGCAGATGCACCCGACCAAGTCGCCATGCTCAATATTTTGCAATTGCAACCTTTCAATACGTGGTTTTCAATTAAAAATCGCGCACTCAACCAGTGTAAAGCGTTGCATGATTTTGCTCAAAAATCGGATGGGCAATTTCGGTTGATAACCAATAAAACGGAGTTGCAACAATTCGCCGCAGAAAGAGCGACGAATAAAAACATCACTTCGGGCATGCTCGGCATAGAGGGCGCACATTGTTTAGAAAACGATTTAAGCAATTTGGATCTGTTTTCAAAACAAGGTGTTCGGTATATCGGGCTGGCTCATTTTTTTGACAATGAATGGGCGGGTTCTGCACATGGTGAAAATAAAAGCGGTTTGACGGCTCGAGGCGAATTGTTGATTCAAAAAATGGACAGTTTGAAAATAATCATTGACCTCGCCCACGCATCTCCGAACACCATTGACGATGTTTTAGCAAAGCATACGGGTCCGCTATTGGTCTCGCATACAGGCGTGAAAGGTGTGTGCGACAACCAACGAAATCTTTCAGATGCGCATTTGATAGAAATTGGCAAACACGATTGCGTCATCGGCATCGGTTTTTTTGAACCTGCGGATTGCGGTAAGGACGCAACGGCTATTGCCAAAAGTGTGCGCTATGTTGCCGACAAAATTGGCGTGGACAAAGTCGGTTTGGGTTCAGATTGGGACGGGGCTTACGAGATGCACTTTGCTGTTACGGGCTTGCCGCTTATCGTTGCAGCATTGGAAAAAGAAGGTTTTTCAAAAGGAGATATTGAAAAGATAATGGGCGGTAATATTCGAGATTTCTTTTTGCGCAATTTGCCTGAATAAATGTGTATTGTTCGGCTTTTACAATGATTAAATGGCTATTTACTGCCATAACGCTCGTTATATTAATTGGAGGAATCGCTACAAATCTTTTTAAAACGATAAAAAAATGAAATGGACAAGTATTTAGACATGACAAAGCCGCAATTCGAAGCATTTATGGCTTTGCAGATTGATAAACCTATTCAGATGTTGAATTTATTGAAATTCAGAAAGGGTTTAGACGACAAAGGTTTGACGGGCGCGGAGAATTACAATGAGTATAGCGTCGCGGCTTTTCCATTTTTAAAAGAGGCAAATGCTAAAATCTTATATTTTGGTGAAGCCCAATTGACTTTAATCGGTCCAGAATCGGAATGGGACAAAGTGCTGATTGTCGAATATCCGTCTAAACATGATTTTTTGAGTATGATTACGTCAGAAGATTATCCAGCAAAATTAAGGAAAGCAGCTTTGGTTGATTCGCGGTTGATTCTTTGTTTGGCATCTTAGATTGACTGACTACTGAGGGGGTGTTTTTGAATAAAATTTAAACCAATTTTTATGTTCATGAAAAAATATTTTCTATTTGTCTTTTTATCCGTTTTAATAGTGAGTTGTACAAAAAAGATGGATACATCAACGACTCAAAAAAACGAAGTTGAATATTGGTTAACCAAAAGCGATCAATCAGTTTTGCTGCAAAAACAGCCTAAATCGCTTGTTTTTGGCACAGAAACCAATGCTTTTCCGTTTATTGATGTTGATGCGTCGCAGAAATTTCAAACCATTGATGGCTTTGGTTTTACCCTCACGGGCGGCAGTGCGTATGTCATCAATCGCATGAAAAGTGTTGAAAAAGCGGCTTTATTAAAGGAGTTGTTTTCAACAAATGAGACCGCTATCAGCTATTTACGCATTAGCATCGGCGCATCGGATTTGAACGAAAAGACTTTTACTTACGACGATATGCCGCAAGGGCAAACCGATGTGGAACTGACTCATTTTAGCTTAAATCCAGACAAACAAGACGTGATTCCGTTGCTAAAAGAGATTTTAAGCATCAATCCAAAAATTAAAATACTGGCAACACCGTGGTCGCCGCCGCTTTGGATGAAGGACACGTTTAGCTTTAAAGGTGGCAGTTTGCAACCTAAATATTATGCGGCGTATGCTCAGTATTTTGTGAAGTATATTCAACAAATGAACGCCGAAGGTATTGATATTGAAGCGATTACGCCACAAAATGAACCTTTGCATCCAGGCAATAATCCAAGCCTTTTGATGCTTGCGGAACAGCAGCGTGACTTTATAAAATATTTAGCACCTGCTTTTCAAAAAGCCGATATCAAAACAAAAATCATCGTTTATGACCACAACTGCGACCGTCCGGACTATCCTTTGACGATTCTGAACGACCCCTCAGTAAAACCTTACGTTTGGGGTTCTGCTTTTCATTTGTATGCTGGAGATGTGAGTGCCTTATCAAAAGTCCACGAAGCGCATCCCGACAAGCACCTTTATTTTACGGAACAATACACCGCATCAAATGGCAACTTTGGTGGTGATTTGAATTGGCATTTGCAAAATGTCGTCATTGGCACGATGCGGAATTGGAGCCGCACCGCTTTTGAGTGGAATTTGGCAAATGATGCGTCGTTTGGTCCTCATACTGAGGGGGGATGTACGACTTGTAAAGGTGGCTTGACGATTGGCAATCAAACAATTACGCGCAATGTTGCTTATTATATCATTGCCCATGCGTCCAAGTTTGTTCCACCTGGTTCGGTGCGCATCGGCAGCAATATTGTAGGCAGTTTGCAAAACGTGGCTTTCCAAACGCCTGATGGAAAAAAGGTCTTAATCGTTGAAAATAGTGGCAATACGGAAGGGGTGTTTAATATCCGTTTTGATGGAAAATGGGCTGCTACGTCGTTGTCTGCGGGTGCAGTGGCGACCTATATATGGTAAATAAGGATCTAAAGAGTTCCTTAGTCCAAAGGACTCCTTCGGAGGAAGTGGTATTAAAATCAATTTTTTAATTCAAATCAAGTATAAAAATGAACATTAGAGCCTATTCGCTTTTAGCTATTTGTATGCTATTTACATGCTTTTTCGATGTGAATGCACAATCTTTTCTCAACAACAAAGTCATTGCACATCGCGGTGCATGGAAAAACACAGGTGCGCCTCAGAACTCTATCGCTTCGCTACAAAATGCCATAAAATTGGGTTGTACAGGCTCTGAATTTGATGTTCGAATGACCAAAGACGAGGTGCTTGTTATCAATCACGACCCGCATTTTGAAGGTATGGATATTGAAAAAACCAATTATGCCGACCTTTTGAAAAAACCTTTGAAAAATGGTGAACCCATTCCAACGCTTAAAAAATACTTGGAAGAAGGGCTGAAACAACATAAAACGCTCTTGATTACTGAGATAAAACCTTCGCCAGCAGGCAAAGAACGCTCTTTGCTTTTGACTCAAAAAGTGGTGGATATGGTGCACCAAATGAAGGCACAGGATTGGGTCGTATATATCAGTTTTGATTACGACATTCTGAAAAAAGTCCATGAAGTGGATGAAAACGCCAAAACACAATATTTGAACGGCGGTATTGCGGCTCATCAATTGAAAACAGACGGCATTACGGGCGCAGATTATCATTTCAGTGTTTTTCAAAAAAATGAACAATGGTTGCCCAATGCTCAAAAACAAGGCGTGGTGACCAATGCTTGGACAGTGAATGACCCTTCATTAATGGATTTTTTGCTCATCAGAAATATTGATTTTTTAACCACTGATGAACCGGAAAAAGCCTTAGAAAAGGTTTCTCATTTCTCAAATACCAAGTGGAAACTGGTGTGGAGCGACGAATTTAACTACACAGGCTTGCCTGACACGACAAAATGGTCTTATGATGTGGGTGGAAATGGTTGGGGTAACAATGAATTGCAATATTATACGAAGGCGGATACCAATAATGCAATTGTTAGAAATGGTGTACTTTCCATCATTGCTCGCAAGGAAAAGTTTGAAAAAAAGGATTACACCTCAGCTCGTTTGGTCACAAAAGGCAAGGCTGATTGGGTATATGGACGCATCGAAATGCGGGCAAAGCTACCAAAAGGACGCGGCACATGGCCCGCAGGCTGGATGTTGGGCAGCAATATTAAGGAAGCAGGCTGGCCTCTTTGTGGCGAAATTGACATCATGGAACATGTGGGTTATGATCCCGATACGATTGTGGGTTCGATTCATACCAAAGCCTACAACCATGTGAAAGGGACGCAGAAAACGAAACGGCTTTTTATTCACAATCCTTATACCGAATTTCATACTTACAGCATCGAGTGGACGGCTGAAAAAATGGACTTTTTGTTAGACGATAAAGTGTATATGAGCGTCAAAAATGAGCATAAAACAAGTGCGGAATGGCCCTTCGATGCGCCGCAGTATCTATTGTTCAATCTCGCTGTGGGTGGCAATTGGGGCGGTAAAATGGGTGTAGATGATACCATTTTTCCCGTTGCGATGGAAGTGGATTATGTGCGGGTGTTTCAGTGATTTAGAGATAAAATGTAGGTATTTGAAGCGGTCAAGTGGAATATTATTCACAAAATATTATATTGAATTGAGTACCATGTTCGGGGAACTTTCAAAGTTCCCCGAACATAAACCCCTTCTTGCAAAATATAATTCGGTACATGGGACAAAGAAATATTTTTTATAAAACAGTATTTTTATAAAGCATCCCCCCTCAGTAAAAAGCGTTTTATTTCTTTTTCAAGCTCGATTCACGTATCAACATCTCCGATTTGAGAATGATTTTATGCGTATCAAAAATACTGCTCACGCCTTGAAGATGATTGATAAGGTTCGTCGCAGCTATTTCGCCCATCCTGAATGCGGGATAATTGACCGTTGTAAGATTCGGTTCAGTTAGGCGTGAAATGGGGTCGTTGTTGAAACCTGTAATAGCGATATCTTCTGGTATTCTGATACCATTTTGTTTCAAAACTTGCATACAACTGGCAGCACAAATATCATTGGCAGAAAAAATGCCATCGGGCATGTTTTTCATTTTCAAAATCGTTTCGGCTGCTTGAATACCTGCTTCCTCTGTCAATTCGCCTTCGATGAGTAAATCATCCGAAAATTCAATGCTTGCCTCTGCTAAGGCTTTTTGATAGCCTTCAAATCTATCCTTATAAACATTCCTTTTTTGATTGCCTG
This sequence comes from Saprospiraceae bacterium, assembly GCA_043721685.1. Classification (GTDB taxonomy): domain Bacteria; phylum Bacteroidota; class Bacteroidia; order Chitinophagales; family Saprospiraceae; genus JAAFJT01. The sequence goes on from JAYSQG010000026.1 coordinate 12,091, forward strand.
AGATGTGTACTATACGCGTACAGCCTTGCGAAATCAGGTGTTGGGTCAGTTCATAACCACTTTTGAAGTTGTCAATCACAACGCTTGGAATATCGTCGCTTTCTATGATGCGGTCAAAAAAAATGAGGGGAATTTTTTTCTTGATGAACTTGTCGAAGTGTTTAGTATTGTCTGTGTCGTAAGCAACTGAAGCCAAAACACCATCCACACGATTGTCAAACAAGGTTTGAGTGTTTAATTTTTCCTTGTTCACATTTTCAATAGATTGACTGATGATGACATTGTAGCCGAAATCATTGGCGACCTTTTCTACCGCCGTCAATACAGTCGAAACAAAATTACTGTTCATACGCGGTATGATGACACCGATGGTATTTGTCTTTTTTTTGCGCAAATTGCTTGCAAAAGTATTGGAACGATAGCCCATCTCTTCTGCTTTGAGGGTGATGCGTTTTTTCGTTTTATCGCTAATAGAACGGTGATCCTTTAGTCCACGGCTGATAGTCGCTGCGGATAAATTGAGCTCCTTAGCGATATCGTAAATTGTAATGTCTTTTTGCATTTCCTGTTTTATAGCTCTATATTATACATTCAAATACAAAAGTAATAAGTTATGGGATAAATTTTTTTTTATTAAAATTTGCGCAATCGGTTGCGCAATCAAAATTATCTTTTACCTTTGCTCATACTTAACAGAATTACTCACTGCCATCTAATGGAATTGCCATTGTAAAAATGGATTGTTAGATATTTATTCTTAGCTCATTCAACCTATTTTACCTTTAAAATTGCTCGTTTTTCATTTTAATGCTTGACTATAAGCTTTTTTTTATGCCTAAAATATAAAGTGTATTTTAGACACGTATTCCAAGAGACTTGTTTTCTCCCATTTTCCCATGTAATTTAAAGTCATTATTTAACGGACTGCACAAAAGTCAACTGGCGGCATTTTAGATTACTCAATTGTTATTAATTAGGCAACCGATTGCATGATATTAAACCCAATTTGATTATACTTAGGAATTATTGAAAAAAGCTATACAAAAAGAAAAAATGCACCCCCTCAGTAAAAAACCACTTTGGCGACATGGAGGGATACATAAAGAAGATGTTTGAATCAACTTAATTATCACTTTTTTAAAACAATCAAGGTATGAAGGCTACTTTTCTACTCAAACCCACGAGGGCTTCCCGACTGTTAGGAAGCAGTGTCTGGGGACGCGTTTTTGCAGTTTTGCTACTCGCTTTTTTACAAAATATCGTACTGCCCAATGTGGCGTATGCTCAAATCACTGCAAAAGGTCGGGTTCTCGATGAAACAAATGCGGGCTTGCCAGGTGCTTCTGTTGTCGTAAAAGGCACGACAAATGGTGCGATTACCGATGTTAATGGCAACTTTTCGTTGCAGACAACTTCGGGTGCGACTTTGGTTGTTTCGTACATCGGTTACGAAACGGAGGAAGTTTCTGTTAAAGACAACGCCCCCCTCAGTATTTCTCTCAAAGCGGGCAAATCCTTGAATGAGGTTGTCGTTGTCGGTTACGGTACACAAAACAAAAAAGATGTGACAGGTGCTGTGACTTCAGTCAGTGAAGCGACTTTAAAAGAAGTACCGGCTTCAAACCTACTTAATCAACTAAAAGGTCGAGCAGCAGGCGTATCCATTGTTAGTAATGGGTCAACTCCTGGTTCTCAAGGACAAATTAGGATTAGAGGTAACAGAACCTTGACAACAAGTTCAGGCGCAAGTGATGCCCTTGATGGTCCTTTGGTGGTTGTAGATGGTATTCCGTTTGGTGGTCTCAATGACATTAACCTAGATGATATTACGAGTTTGGAAATTTAAAAGATGCTTCTGCCACAGCCATTTATGGTTCGAGAGGTGCGGGCGGGGTCATCTTGGTCACGACTAAAAGAGGTAAACTCGGAAAGCCCGTACTCAGTTATGATGGTTATCACGGCGTAACGACGGTAGCAGGCAAATATAATGTGATGAACGGGACGGAATATGCACAATTCAAAACAGATGCTGCAACCTATAACCGTAACAGTGCCACGAGCGGCGGAACGTCCAGTTATGTACTCACACAAGCGGAAAAAGATGCTTTGGCAGCAGGTGTTTCTACCAATTGGCAAAACCTCATATACCATCAAGGTTTTATGGCAAGTCATCAATTGGGTTTGCAAGGTGGTACTGAAAGCACCCAATTTGGTTTGGGCGCAGGGTATCTGAACGAAACGGGTATTATACCTAATCAAGATTTTCAAAGATTTAATATTAGAGTGACGATTGACCAAAGAATTGGTAAACGGGTTAAAATTGGCTTAAATACATTAAATACGTTGACTTATACGAACAATCCAGGTGGTGGTGGTATTCCTACGGGCTTAGTGAAGATAACGCCATTGGCATCACCTTACAATGCAGATGGGACAGTCAATTTACAACCACTGATAGGCTCTATTGATGCGGCTCAAATCAGCCCTTTGACTTTAATTACGAAGGCAAGTGCTATATTGTCTAAAAGCAGATCCATAAGAACGTTCAATAGTGCTTATGCAGAGGTTAATATTTTAGATGGCTTGAAATATAGATTTAATGCAGGTTTAAATTTTAGCCAATCCAACTTTAATGGTTATTCTGGTCCATTGACTTATGTCAATAGTGCGACTGTTCAGTCTTCATCTAATGCTGTTACCCCGACGGGTGCAAGTGATGCATCAACACAAAGCAGGCAAATTGCAGTCAATATGAACAACCCGCCAGTTAAACAAATGACCATTGGGCTTAATCTTAAATTTTAATCTTATAAATGATAAAAATAATGAAAAATATTAAATTCTTATTAATATTAGCATTAACAGCCACTTTTGGAACAGGCTGTGATAAAATATTGGAAGAGCACCCACAATCACAAGTCGTGCCTTCATTCTTCAATAGCCCATCGGGTGTATTGGGCGGTATCGCTGGTGTCTATAATGACATAAGAAGCGCATGGGGTACTGAGGGGTTTACAAATGAAATGCAAGTAGGTACCGATGAATTCCTATTAGGCGCATCTGGCAGTGGTGCTGCTTTTTCGTATAATGGTCTAAATAGCAGCAACTTTGGTGCTGCTTGGAGTACAGCATTTCAAGATATTAACACGCTCAACGGTGTACGTTATCATCAATCCAGAAACATTTTCAGTTAAAAGTATTCAAATCAATGGTTTATCGCCCAAATCAGTTACATCATATACCACAACCGAAACAGCTACTTTGACGAAAAAAACAGTTGCGGCAACAGATAATGTTATTGAATTGGACATGGCACCGAGTAGTGTTACTACCTTAGTGATTAATAATTAGGAAATAATTCTTAGAATATTAAACAACGAAAGAATGCTAACAAATTCATCAATAAAATTTATACCCCTCAGTAAAATGGTATGTCTAAGCATTGCCTTTTTATTGTACGCCAATTGCCAAAGTCCAAGACTAAAACAACAAGCCAACCTTAAAGAGACCCCTTCAAGAACCCGCATCAGCATCAACGATGATTGGCGATTCATGCGCTACACCACCGAGCCTGATAAATTGATGTATGATGTAAGACCAGAAGTATCAGACCGCAACGACAACAAAGTAGCCGATTCAAGACCAACAGATGCCGTAGGGATAAAGACAACACAAGAGGTTTTAAAAAAATGGATATTACCTTCGGGAAATGATTTTATCAAAGACCCAGCAAATAAACATATTCGTCCAACAGGTGACCCAGGAAGCGATTTCCCTTTTGTACAGAATAATTTTAAAGACGAAAATTGGGAAAAAGTGACTTTGCCACACGATTGGGCTATAAAACAACCTTTTTATGAAGGCAATAACCCCGAAGTAGGCGGCGGCATGGGCAGATTGCCAAGCCAAGGCGTCTCATGGTATCGCAAAAAATTGAACATAATAGCAGCTGACAAAAGCAAAATCATCTATTTAGACGTTGACGGAGCGATGTCTTACGCCATCGTTTGGCTCAACGGTCATTTAGTAGGCGGCTGGCCTTATGGCTACAATTCTTTTCGTTTAGACCTCACACCTTACCTCAATTTTGATGGTGACAATCAATTAGCCATTAGAATTGACAACCCAAATTACTCTGCAAGGTGGTATCCTGGCGGCGGTATTTACCGTAATGTTTGGTTATCTAAAGTAGAACCCGTTCACGTCAGTCATTGGGGAACTCAAATCACGACCCCCTCAGTATCAGCGACAAAAGCCACTGTAAAACTGGCTTTACAAATTGAAAACAAAGGTACAACGTCCCAAAAAATAGAAGCCAAAACAGAAGCCTATGCCTTAGATGAAAAAGGTAACCGTATAAATACAAGCAAAACAGCATTTCCAACAACAACAATCGAATTAAACGTAGGAGAAAGTAAAACATCAGAAAGCATTTTAAGCATCAACAACCCGAAACTGTGGGGACCTTATCCGCAACAAAAGCCTAATTTATATGTCGCTCATACCCAACTTTTTGCCGATGGCAAACCCATAGACGACTATGAAACCCAATTCGGCATCAGAAATATACAATTTGACCCCATCAAAGGACTCATCGTTAATGGTGAAGTGATAAAACTACAAGGTGTCAATCAACACCACGATTTAGGCGCATTAGGTGCGGCTTTCAATACACGAGCTGCCGAAAGACAACTTGAGGTGTTGCGTGAATTGGGTTGTAATGCCATTCGTATGTCGCACAATCCGTCCGCACCTGAATTGTTAGAATTGGCTGACCGCATGGGTTTTTAGTCATTGATGAAATATTTGACAGTTGGGAACGCAAAAAAACGCCGCACGACTTTCACCTCATTTTTCCCGATTGGCACGAAGCGGACACCCGCTCTTTTATCCGCCGAGACAGAAACCACCCCTCAGTATTTGCATGGAGTTTTGGTAATGAAGTAGGGGAGCAATATACCGAAGAAGCGGGCGCAGCGATTGCTCAGAAGTTACACGATATAGTACACGAAGAAGACCCAACAAGACCTGCATCGGCAGCGCAAAATTTTGCAAAACCCGATATGCCTTTTACAAAAGTCATGGACTTTATGAGCCTCAACTATCAAGGCGAAGGCATCAGAGACGCACCCGCTTATGCACATCTTCAAGGCATCAGAACAACGCCACTTTATCCCGCTTTTCAGAAGGCTTTTCCTGAAAAAATGATAATTAGTACCGAAACAGCGTCTGCATTGAGTACTCGAGGTACCTATATTTTCCCTGTTTCCGAAGGCAATTCCGCCCCCGTCAGTAATGGCGTAGGTGGCGACCCTATCAAACAACAAGTGAGTGCTTACGAACTCTACACCGCCGCTTTCGGCTCATCTCCCGACAAGGTTTTTGCCACGCAAGACCGACATCCTTATGTCGCAGGGGAATTTGTTTGGACGGGTTGGGATTACATCGGCGAACCGACACCTTATTATACAGTACGCAGCTCATATTGTGGCATTATAGATTTGGCAGGTTTCAAAAAAGACCGCTTTTACTTATATCAATCTCGTTGGAGACCTGATTTGCCAATGGCACACATACTGCCTCATTGGAATTGGGCAAATCGTGTTGGAGAAATCACGCCTGTACATGTCTTCACATCAGGCGACGAAGCGGAGTTGTTTTTAAATGGACAATCCTTAGGTCGTAAAAGGAAAGCCTCATTTGAGTACCGTTTGCGTTGGGACGATGTCAAATATGCCGCAGGTGAACTCAAAGTCATAACCTACAAAAATGGTAAAAAATGGGCAGAAGACATGGTGAAAACCACTGATAAACCGTCAAAACTCATCGCCCAAGCGGACAGAACGACGATAAAAGCAGACGGCGAAGACCTTATTTTTGTAACGGTCAAAGTCGTAGATAAAAAGGACTTGATGGTGCCAAATGCCAACCTAAAAGTTAATTTTAGTATAGAAGGGGCGGGTGAAATCGTCGCAACAGACAACGGCGACCCTGCCAATTTGGTGTCCTTTGCCTCGCACGAACGTGAAACATATAACGGTTTGGTATTGGCAATTGTCAAAGCAAAAAAAGGAAGCACGGGTATCATTAAACTAACAGCTAAGTCCGATGGACTCGAAGGTAGTGTGATTGAGATAAAATCTGTTTATTCAGGTATTAAACAAGCATTAAAAGGCAAATAAGACGTTTTTTTTAATTTTCATACAAGAAAAGTTTATGTTGAATGGCACTGCCAATTCAGACTTGGCAGTGTTTTTTTTACCCCCCTCAGTATTTTGAACTAAAAATTATGTGGGTATTATTAACCGACATTGAACACACATTTAAAACAGGCTCGTTTTTCTTCAATTTGCCGAAAAGTAAGATAATAAATAGCATTTTTGACTAAGTATTTAAAGCAAAAAGTTTAAATTCATGCCAACATAGAAAGGAATCAATTAAAGATAACTATTCAATATACAAAAGATGAACAGACGACATGCCATTAAAAGCCTCGCCACATCATTCGGTGCATTATTAACAATGCCAGCATGGGCAAGCAGTTGGAATCTCCAATCCGTCAAACTCGAAACCCCTTTTTTGAGTGCGGCTCTTGAAGATTTATTGACCGATATAGTCAGCACCATCATTCCCGAAGGTGAAAAACCTGGCGCAAAATCCTTGGGCGTACCGGCCTTTATCCAGAAAATAGTCGTTGATTGTTATGAAAAACCTGCGCAAGACGAATTCAAAACAGGCTTAGATAATGTAGAAAAGAAAGCGCAACAGACCCACAATCAATCATTTATGGCTTTAACGACGCTACAAAAGATAGAAATACTGAGGGGGCATCCTGAAACTGTAGAGACTGAAATAATATCTCCCGAAGACCAAAAACAGAAAGCGTTTTTTACGCAGCTTAAAAACTTGACCATTCAGGCTTATACCTCTTCCGAGTATGTTTTGGTCAATCATTATAAATATGAAATGGCACCCGGTCATTATTATGGATGTGTACCTGTTTAAACTAAACAACAAGATGGCAAATTTTAATATTGATAGTCAAAAAAGAAATAGATTTGATGCAATCGTCATTGGTTCGGGCATCAGTGGTGGTTGGGCAGCCAAAGAACTCTGTGACAAAGGGCTCAAAACGCTGGTTTTGGAACGTGGCAGAGATGTACAACACATAAAGGACTACCCAACGGCCATGAAAAACCCGTGGGAGTTCGAGCATCTCGGGCAAGTACCTTTAGAAGTTAGAAAGCAATATGGCGGTCGTGGTTTCTTACGTGAAGATACCATTCATTGGGTTGTCAAACCTGACGAACAGCCGTTCGTACAAGAGCAACCATTCACATGGTTTCGAGGCTATCATGTCGGTGGCAAGTCCTTGCTGTGGGCGAGACAAACACAACGGTGGAGTGACTTCGATTTTGAAGGACCACAGCGCGATGGTTTTGCCATAGACTGGCCCATTCGCTACGCAGATATGGCACCGTGGTACAGTCATGTCGAAAAGTTTGCGGGTATCGCAGGCAATAAAGACGGCTTGGCTGAATTGCCCGACGGTGAGTTCCTTCCAGCCTTCGAATTGAGTTGCGTGGAGCAACATTTGAAAGATACATTGAAAAAAAGCTATACAAATCGGCATTTGATTCAAGCCCGTTGCGCCCACGTGACGCAGCCACAGCCGATACATCAAGCGCAAGGTCGTGCGGGATGCTTCAATCGAAACCTTTGTATGCGCGGATGTCCGCATGGTGGCTATTTCAGCAGCAACGCTTCTACCTTACCTTGGGCTGCAAAAACGAAGAAAATGACTTTGAAACCCAATTCGGTCGTTCATTCCATCATTTATGACGAGCGGAAAATGGACGCAAAAGGTGTTCGGGTCATTGATAGCCAAACGATGGAGATGACAGAATACTACGCAAAAATCATCTTTGTCAATGCTGGAGCCCTTAATTCTAACGCTATTTTGCTCAATTCCACCTCAAATCGTTTTGAAAACGGTTTGGGTAATGACAATGGTTTGTTGGGCAAATATTTGTCGTGGCACAATTACAGGGGCAAAGCCAGTGCAGAATACGATGGTTTTTTAGACATGCGAACCGACGGCAAAAATCCGAGTAATGGCTACATTCCACGTTTTAGAAATATTCTCAAACAAGAAACAGACTTCTTGCGCGGATATGCGATTGGCGTGAGTGCAGGTCGCTCATTGACCGCTAACCGCGACGGCATTGGTGAAGACTTAAAAACATCGCTGCTCAATCCGCATTACGGCAAGTGGAATGTCGGTGCTTGGATGATGGGCGAATGTGTGCCTGTTGAAGACAACCATATCCGTTTGTCAAAAGACCTTAAAGACAAATACGGCATTCCACAAGTCATTTTATCGGCAAAATGGTCTGAAAATGACGATAAAATGGTCAAAGATTTCAATGAGCAAATTACAGAAATGTTTACATTGGCAGGATTTCAAAACATCAAAGCCGTTGATACGCACTCTAATCCTGGCTCTGATATTCACGAAATGGGCGGCGTTCGGATGGGTAAAGACCCTAAAACCTCCTTGCTCAACGAGTGGAATCAGTTGCACGCTTGTAAAAACGTCTTTGTTACTGACGGGGCTTGTATGACTTCAACAGGTACGCAAAATCCGTCATTGACTTATATGGCAATCACGGCGCGTGCTGCGAATCATGCAGTTGAACAACTGAAAAAGAGGAATTTATAAATGTTTAGACTCCTACGCTAATTTGTCATTGCGATAAACAGTTGAAAATTTATTACGAAGCACCCCCCTCAGTATTCTTACGATATTTAATCATCAATTATAATAAAAATGAAAAAAACAACCATCTCTTTTCTCTTCCTCTCTTTCTCAATTTTGGCTTTTGCCCAATCGGGCAAACCACTTTACAAAGCAGCTTTAGGCGTACAGGCTTACACTTTTAGGAACAGTTTTCCGAAGGATATTATGTGGACTCTGGACACCATCAAAGGCATGGGTTTCACCGAAATCGAAGGCGGCAACCCCAAAGGTATGACGCCCGAAGAGTTCAAAAAGGCGTGTACTTGGCGTGGTATCAGCATACCTGCAACAGGCGGTGACTACAATGAATTGGTGAAAGACCCAACAGAAGTCATCAGAAAAGCTAAAATCTATGGCTCAAAATACGTCATG
>JAYSQG010000027.1:0-39685 GCA_043721685.1 Saprospiraceae bacterium
TTAATTAACCCCAAAATCATCTAACATCCCCGACAATAAATCGCCAAAGGAAAAAGAGGATTCGAGTATTTCTTTATTGACCACTTGAAACTCTGCTAAACCATGTAGTGCCAATTCCATAAAGGCATAAATTTCAGCTTTATCTACTTTCGATTCTTCAACAAGTCTTTTCAAACCCTGTACTTTGTCAAGCGATTTGCGGAAATCTTTATCTGTGCAATCATTCAATAATTCGGTGACATTGCCGCCACTGAACCATGCGCGAATGATGCCAAAAGGGTCTTTATCACCTTTGCGTTTCAAGTCTTCTGGATTGGAAAAATATTCCAAAAATACGGAACGAATGGCACTGCTGAACAATTGCATCGCCACATTATAAGGTCCTTCTTGCTCTCCTTCATAGACTAATTCGACTTTACCTGTGATGGCAGGAACGATGCCCCAAAAGTCCGTTATGCGAGCGATGGCTTTTTCTTCACCGTTCAAAATCATGCGTCTCTCAGCAGCAGAATAGAGATTTTCAAGGGCAGTAATAGATAAACGTGCCGAAACACCACTTTTTGAATCCACAAATTCCGATTCTCTTGCTTGAAACGAAATCGCTTCTAACAAATCGCGCAATACTGAGGGGATATGAATCGCCGATTTTTGTGATTCAGCAGGCTTAGATTCTTGCTCCGTAATGGCTCTTGCTATCTCCATATCTTCTGGATAATGGGTCAAAATTTGAGATTGAATGCGGTCTTTCAAAGGCGTGATGATAGAGCCACGATTGGTGTAATCCTCTGGATTGGCTGTAAAAACAAACTCTACATCAAGCGGCAAACGAAGTTTAAAACCCCTAATTTGAATATCGCCTTCTTGCAAAATATTGAACAAAGACACTTGAATACGGGCTTGTAAATCGGGTAACTCATTTATTACGAAGATACAACGATTGGCACGAGGCACAAGTCCGAAGTGAATAACACGCTCGTCGCTGTAAGGTAATTTCAAATTTGCCGCCAAAATTGGGTCAACGTCGCCAATCAAATCCGCTACACTCACATCGGGCGTTGCCAATTTTTCAACATAACGGTCGCTGCGATGTAGCCATGTAATCGGAGTCTCATCACCGAGTACTTTTATCAAGTTTTTGGCAAAAATACTGAGGGGGTGCATTGGGTCATCATTCAACTCACTACCTTCAACGACAGGAATATACGCATCGAGTAAATCAACCATTTGACGTGCCAAACGGGTTTTGGCTTGTCCACGCAAACCCAGTAATAGTATGGAGTGACGGCTTAAAATCGCTCTTTCAATATCTGGAATAACTGTATTTTCGAAGCCCAAAATGCCTGGAAAAGTCTCCTCTTTATTTTTTAATTTTTTGATTAGATTATCACGTAGCTCTTGTTTGATACTTTTTGGTTGATAACCTGAGGCTTTAAGTTCGCCCAATGTTTTGATGTTCAACATATTTGCTTAATGGTGAATGATGAAAAAATGAATGGTGAATAATGCTCGTTCGACAAAAACAGCACGAAGTTAGAAAAGTTTTCAAGTGGTTTTATCTTTTTTAAAACCATAAGGACAGTGACGACAACCATTTTGGCAACAGTAGCCCCGTTCAAGCAAAAACTTTTCCGTAAAAACATATAGACCGTTTTCAATATAAAAATCACCCCCCTCAGTAATTTTCTGTTTTTGAAGTGGCTCTTTGACCTTTTCTGCCATTTTTTTTATCACAAAATTATTATTATTTTTGTTTTAAACATTCGTCAAAAAACTAAAATCATTAGGTCTTAAATGCTTGAACAAGAACCTCCTTTTAAAAAAAAAGAAATTACACGAATATTATTTTGGTTTATGAATACATTTCAATATTTTGCACCGAAAATTATAACAAGTCCATTTTTTCACCAAAACTAAAAACGCGCAAAGTATGAGTTCAGTTGCTACTATTTTACAACAAAAGCCCCGTGGTGTCAAGTCAATTACGCCAAATACAAGCGTTTTTGATGCGCTTCAAATCATGGCTTCAAAAAACATTGGGTCGGTTGTCGTCATGGAAAACGACGTTTATTTAGGTATATTGACTGAACGTGACTATGCAAGAAAGGTCATTCTTCAAAATAAACATTCAAGCGAAACGGTTGCGGGAGACATTATGTCAACAAATATTCCGCACATAAAACCGAGCGATAGCCACGAAAGTTGTATGGCTTTGATGGTTCAACACAATGTACGCTATCTGCCCGTCTTTGATAACGGAGTTTTGGTAGGTATAATTTCGCTCATTGACGTTATTCAAGCGACTGTTGAAAAGCAAAAAGCGACTATTGGAGAACTACAAAACTTTATTTCAAGCAATTTTGGATAATTGGACACAAATTTCACAGATTACACGAATTATAAATTACAATTTGTGTAATTCGTGTCACTCCTATACACTGACAAAAGTAGTCCATCAAAAAAACAGCAATTCATTCAATATTTTGTCTAACAAAGTATCTTTGCCCAATCGGTGAAGATACTTTGTTGTTTTTTGACCTCTAAATGATTAAAACAGTAAAATTAAGCCTACTTTTAATCGTTAAAACAAAAACGAATACCCTTTCAGACAAACATTTAAAATTCATTTATTTAAAATTCATTAATAATGAGAAAATCACAAACCCTTATTTTATTGCTTATGTTGTCAACTATTTCGGCTTTTGGTCAAAAGATTGGTCTGGATGGTTATGTTTATGAAGAACTCAATCGAGGGTTTTTAAACGAAGTTAAGGTGACCGTTTTAGATGTAACGGGCATTTATATAGGAGAAACTATGAGTGACATGAGTGGACATTTCGTTTTCGATGGCGTTGATGTGGGCAAAGAGTATGTTGTTCAATATGAAAAGAAAATTTTTGAAACGGCACGCGATACTTTCTCAACCGTTGGCAAAAAAGCAGGTGATAAGATTTTTTTGAAAAAGCAAATTGAGCGTCAACCTGGTTATTTGTTAGAAATAACACTGGCTGAAAAGCGACTAAGCCAAGATGTTAACGTTGATGCTGTCAATGGTTGTCGTATTGAAGTCTTTAATATTACCCAAAACAAAGTAGAATTAGCGATTGACTCGGCGACAAGCCCCGTTTTTTCAGTCACGCTACAACAAGGCAATCAATATACCGTGCTTGTTAGAAAGCAAGGCTTTTTTGCAAAACGTATGGATGCGAATGTCAATATCAACGGTTGTTATTTATGCATGGATGGTTTTGGAACAGTTACGCCCGGTGTGACGGACAACTTGACATCAGCGAGAGACAATAAATTAGGTACTTTGCTGTCAAATATTGAGTTGGAGCGCATCGAAATGAATAAAAACATTGCGATTCAGAATATTTATTATCCCGTGGCTTCCGCCGATTTGACTTTTGAAGCGCGTAAAGAGTTGGATAAAGTCATCAGTTTGATGAAAAACAATGGTTCTTTGGTGGTTGAATTGGGTTCACATACGGACTCACGAGGTTCAGAAATTTCTAACTTAAAACTCTCACAAGCACGTGCGCAGTCTGCTGTGGATTACATAACAGCTTCAGGTTGGGTTGATGGTTCGCGCATAAAAGCAAAAGGTTATGGCGAATCAAAACTGACAAACAAATGTGAAGACGGCACACCTTGTAGTGAGGATGAGCATATTAGAAATCGTCGGACGGAATTGAAAATCACGGGTTTTACAAAAGACGCGAATCAAGGTTTGAGTTTGGCAGAAATTGTCCATCAAGAACAAATGATGGCTTTTGCTTTGAGTTCTGAAAGTGACAAACAATACAATTCTTCTGGTAGTATTATCATCCAACAACCCATTGCAGTAGAAGCAAATAATCAAGTAACCACCCCCTCAGTAAAAAAGCCTTCAACACCTCCTTCATCTGCCAAAAAGTCAATTAATGACATAAAGGAACAACAAAAACCTTTTCCAACAAAGCCTCAAATTAAGAATGAACCTTTGGCTAATACACCAAAAGCAAACCAAAAACCGAGCAGAACGGTTGATTTATCTAAAGAAAACGTTAAAGTTAACCTAACTTCGCTTGAGGATGCGTTTACAGGTTACAAAATAGAGTTGTTTACGTCAAAACAAGAACTTGACGCTACCGACCCAGATTTGAAGATGATTGCTTTGGACGTTGTTTCCGATATTCAAGTTGATAAATTGAAAAATGGCGAAATTTCCTATATGGTTGGTTCATTTTTGAATTGGGGAGAGGCGGAACGTTTTTTAGGAAAAGTCCAAACGCGCTATACTAAAGCACAAATCGTTGATTATTATAAAGGTAAACGCATTGGGCAATAACACCATAGATTTAGGAAATTTTAAAAATAGCATAAATCTATTGCAAATAATTACGCGTTTTTGAAATAAAAATTTGATTATCAATATATTAAAAAATACTTTTGTAGTTGAATTCCTAATAAATCAATAATAAGAATCAACTTGTAACTCAATTTTAGAGTTACAAATTTCGTTTTATTACACTAAATTGAGACGCTATGTTATTAAAATCCATCTTGCCAGCGGCGTTTCTCGTCGTTTGCACCTCAGCTTTCGGTCAAACACTCATCGAAAAAGCTGATAAACAATACGAATTACATGCCTATCGCATGGCTGCCCAGAGCTATGAAACGATTTTAGCTCAAAATCGAGACCAGTTAACGGTTTCACTCCGTTTGGCTGATTCTTATTTGCATCTGAACAACCTACCAAAAGCAGCAAATCAATACGCCCAAGTCATGCGTAGCGGTCGTGCAAGAGCCGAAGACTACTTGGCTTATGGACGTGTTCTGATGATGTTAGGTCAGTATGAAACTGCCGAGCAACAGTTTAATGTCTATCGCAATACCAATCCAACGGTTGCCACTCAATTCATCAAAGCCTGCCAATATGCCCGCAGCAACAGCGAAATTGCTTCCGATTACGTAGTGCAACCCCTCAGTAAAATCAGCACTACGGCAGCCAATTTCGGCGTTGCCATTTGGAACGACCAACTCATTTGGTCATCAACACGCACGGATTTCAAACGGGCACAAAACAATGCTCAAAAAAACGACCTTATCAACGGCGAAGCGAATCAGCTTTTTATCGCACCTATTGAAGGCGTTTCAAGAAAGCCTTTTAGTATTCGTTTTTTGAAATCGGATTTAAAAAACACTTACGACGAAAGCAATCCATCCTTCACTGCCGATGGCAAAATGGTTGCTTTTATGCGCAATAATATTGCCGACGACGAGCGCATTACCTCTGATGGTGGGCTTGAAATGAGCCTGTATTTAGCTGAAGTTGATGCAGACGGCAACTGGCTCAATGCACGTCCATTCCCTTACAATTATGGGTCAACGGGTTTTCCAGCACTTTCGCCTGATGGCAACACCATTTATTTTACTTCAAATAGAAGCGGTGGATACGGTGGTTTTGACATTTATCAATCTGATAAAAGAGGCAACTTTTGGGGCGAACCTAAAAACTTAGGTGCAACTATCAACTCACAGGGCGATGAAATTACCCCTTTCTTTGATGGCACTACCCTATTCTTTTCATCGGATTGGCATTTCGGCTTTGGTGGTTATGATATTTTCAAAGTTCAAGGTAATAATATTGTCAACTTAGGTACAGGAGTCAACTCATCTGGCGATGATTTCAACTTCATTTTTGACCCCTCAGTATCAACAGGTTATTTGGTCTCAAACCGCAAAGGCATAAAAGGCAAAACCGATATTTTTAAGGTGACATCAAGTGGCGAAACAGCTAATATCATCATTTTAGATGGCGGCAAGCCTTTGAAAGATGCTAAAATCAGAGTCATTCAAGGCAATGGGGCTAATGTGACACAACTCAAAGGTGGCAACTATTTAGCGAGTCTATCAGACCGTAAATCAATGACTCTTGAAATCTCAAAGTCAGGTTTCAAACCGCAAACAGTTAAAATTGATCCATCTTATTCAAGCACATCAAGGATTGTTGAAGTGGCTATGCAGAGAGATGTGCCGACTCAAATGTCCAATATTCCAGAATATTCGGCAATGATTACCGACGGAGCAACAGGCGAGCCGCTTGAAGGCGTTGTGGTCAGATTGACAAATCAAACCAATAATACGCAGTCAGAAACGACCACCGATGTTAAAGGTAAGTTCAGGTTTCCGATGTCGATAAATGCTGCTTTCCTTTTGACATTTTCAAAAGAAGGGTTTGTCATTGCTCAAAAATTTATCAAAGCCAATGAAGTTAAAACAAAGTATTTAGGCGAATTTGCTTTGAAACCTTCAGCAGTTAGCGACAAAGTGACTTTTAACACGTCTGTTGCACAAACTGATATGCCACTGGCGACTACAAAACCACAAGACGTCTTAAAGGATTACAGCGTCCGTGTCATTCCAGCTTCTGTCCAAAAAGGACAGGAGGTGCCAACACAACAAGTAAATATAACAAATGTACCAACTGTCTATTCTGTACAAATTGCGGTTGTCAGCCTTAATAGTGTGGTGAGTTTGAGCAATTATGATGATTTGAGAAATGAAGGGAATATATACAGCGTTCCAGAAAACAATCTTAAAAAAGTGCGCTTGGGTATTTTCAAAACAAGAGAAGAAGCCGTAGTTGCATCAAAAAGAGCGACTACATTAGGTCATAAAGGTGTGTTTATTGTCACAGAAAAAAATGCGGAAGCCATTGCTGAAAACATGTTTACACCCATACCAAAGCCCGTTCAAACGATTGCTTCGGTTGACAATGTAAAACCTAAAGGAGGAGAACCTGCTAAAGCGGTCTATGTTCCAGTGCCGCCGAAACCAAAAGAAGAAATTCCAACACCTTATAGTGCTGTTGCACCTGCTAAAAAAGCAGTCGTTGTTGAAGACAAAACGTTCAAAGTACGCATCGCTGCCATGAAAAAACCGGAATGGTTTGACGATTCAAAGGTTTCTAAATTGTGGAAAATTGACACCTACAAAGACGGTGATTTCACGATTTTCATCATGGACGGCTTCAAAACGCTGAAAGAAGCGAAAGTGATGAAGCAAAAAGTAAAAGCAACGGGTTACAACGATGCCAAAGTGATACAAAGAGACGGTTCAGGTTATAAAGTTGTAGATTAACATTTTCTTCTTACCTGTTTCAAAAAAAAGGTTTGCAGAACGGCAAAGTTTTGCAAACCTTTTTTTAATTTTGTAAAGAGACAAATTTTTACTTTCCTTTGCCCACTATGCGATATCTACTCAAAAATTCAGCAAAAATATTCTTATTCCTCACCTTTTTACTACCCCTCAGTAGTTTTCGGGAAGAATCCTCACGTCAATATCTTAATGTCAAATTGGAACGAGCCATGTCCATAGATGAGTTATTATCGAAATACTTGCTCAATGAATACGATTGTAATGCTGAACAATTTCGAAAAATAAATAACCTTTCCTCCAAAACAACCGCCCTCAGTAAAAACAAGATTTATAACCTTCCTATATGGATTTATGATTATAATGGGAAAAGCATTCGTTCCTCTATTGGTAATTCAGATTTAGATTTTGCGAAAAAAATCCAATCCTATAATGTTGATTTACAGAAGAAAGGCATCAGAAAACAGTCTTATCAGCAAAGCAAATACTTATTTGTACCCTATCATTTTTTCAATTGCCTTGACAGCCGTAAAAAAAGCAAAACCGATAGCGAGCCGAGCTTCGTAGAAGGTTCCGAAAAAGTAAGCGGTGTTGCCACCCGTACCTACGCTATTTTTGGCAGAAAATATCAAGACGTGCCTCTGTTTGACAAAAAACTCAAAGGCAAAGTTTTTTATGTGGAAGGCGGTCATGGTGGTCCAGATCCAGGGGCTATGACAAAAGTGAATGGTCGCTCGCTTTGTGAAGACGAATATGCCTATGATGTGAGTTTACGTGTTGCCAGAGAACTCATTACACATGGCGCAACTGTATATATCATTAATAGAGACAATAATGATGGTATCCGAGATGGCGATTTTTTACTCTGCGATTCAGATGAAAGGACTTATCCAGACCTTAAAGTTCCAGCTGCCCACAAACCACGATTGACGCAACGCTCCGATGCCGTTAATGCCGTTTATGAAAAATATCGCAAACTGGGTATCAAAGACCAACGTCTCATTGTCATTCATGTGGATTCAAGGGGAAAATCGCAACAAACAGATACTTTTTTATACTACCAAAGCGGTAACGACGAGAGTTACAAGATTGCCAAAAGAATGCAACAAACGCTCGAAAGCAAATACAAACGGTATCGTGACTACAAAGGGACTCTATCTACTCGCGACCTGCACATGCTGCGTGAGTGTAAGCCAAACACTGTTTATGTCGAATTAGGCAATTTGCGCAACGAGTTTGACCGTAAACGTATTATGATTAAAAACAATCGGCAAGCCATAGCGACTTGGTTGGCGGAAGGGTTTATGAGATAATATCGAAAGAAGTTCTTCCCCACAGTAAAAAGGCAGTTGCCATTACATAAGCCCTTTTTCCAAAGTGGTACATTAAATTTTCAATTTTAAAACATTGATGTTCAATAATTTAACTCCAAATACTACCCTTTCCTAAAAAGTGGTATCCTACAAACGTAGCTATTTCCTTATTTTTGTCATATCCAATTTCAAAGGGTATTAATTTTTAACTTAAACAACCAGAAGTATGAAAAGAAGATTCTATGGCTTCGCACTTGCCTTTGCCGCTTTTATTGCTCAAACGACAGCACAAGTTTATTTCAGTCCCGTTTTTCCAACAGCCGATGAACCCGTAACCGTTACCTACAACCCTCAAGAAGGCGACCGTGGTTTGGCCAATTGGACAGGCGACATTTACGCACACACGGGCGTAACAACCAGCGCAGGTGCTTGGCAAAACGTAAACGCAACTTGGGGAGCACAACTACCCGCTCGAAAATTGACACGTCAAGCAGATGGCACATATAAATTCACTTTAAGCCCTTCTATTCGTCAAGCCTATGGTGTTGCAGCAGGTGAACCGATTACAGCGGTGTCTTTTGTATTTCACAATGGCACAACGGTCAACACACAGTCTGGTAGAGCTACGGGTGGTTTGGATATTTTCTACAACGACATCATTCAACCGAATTCGCCTTTGCGGACACGCATCATCACCCCCTCAGTATCATCGCAATTTGTACAACGAAACGCAACCATTACCTTCAGCGGTGCAGCGTCTCTACTTTCAACGTTGACGCTTACGGACAATAGCGTACAAATAGCCACAGCATCTAATACGAAAGAACTATTGACAAACATCACAGCACCCAATGCAGACGGCTCACATCGAATGGTGTTCAAAGCTACGGCTAATGGCGTTTCGGATTCCGCCGTTTTTTCCTATGTCGTCGTGCCAACGATTACGATTGCTAATCCTCCCGCAGGTATGGAGTTGGGTGCAAATGTCAATGCCACAGGTGATTCTATCACTTTCCTCCTTCAAGCACCTCGTAAACAAAATGTTTTTGTCGTCGGCAGCTTCAATGATTATTTGATTGACACTAAATATTTGATGAATAAATCCGTAGATGGCAATACTTGGTGGGTCAAAATCGGTGGTTTAACTAAAGGACAAACCTATACTTATCAATACATTGTGGACGGAAGTTTACGTGTCGCAGACCCCCTCAGTATTTTGGTGCTTGACCCCAATAATGACAAAAATATTCCTACCGAAACCTATCCTAATCCGTTGCCTTATCCAACAGGAAAGACTACAGGTTATGTATCCGTCATTACACCGGGCAAAGCGGCATATAATTGGCAAGTGCCTAATTTTCAACGTCCTGCAAAAGGCAATTTAGTGATATATGAATTGCTGACGCGTGATTTTGTTGTCAAACACAACTATCAAACACTCATTGACACCATTCAATATTTCAAAAATTTAGGTATCAATGCCATCGAATTAATGCCTGTTACAGAATTCGACAACAACGAAAGTTGGGGCTACAATCCGACTTTCCACATGGCTTTGGACAAATATTATGGCACACCTGAAAAGTTCAAACAGTTTATTGACTTATGCCACCAAAACGGCATTGCAGTTATTGTGGACGTTGTTTTCAACCATGTTTGGGGTGGTGGTACGCCACTTTCTGCCTTGTATTTTGAAAATGGCAAACCCGCAGCTGACAATCCTTGGCTCAACCCTGATGCCAAACATCCTTATAATGTCGGCTACGATATGAACCACGAAAGTGCTTTCACCAAGGCTTATGTTGACCGTTGTTTGGCGTTTTTATTGAAAGAATACAACCTCGACGGTTATCGTTTTGACTTGGTAAAAGGCTTTACACAAAATGCGAATTGTGGCGGCAGCCAAACCGACGAAGGTTGTATCAGCCGTTATGATGCCAGTCGTGTTGCCATTATGAAGCATTATCATTCTGTTGTTCAAGCGACGACACCAGGCGCCTATTCAATCATGGAATTTTTTGGTCAAAACCAAGAAGAAACAGAAATGGCAGAAGCGGGCATGATGGTTTGGGCTAATTATAACGATAGATATGCCCAACATGCGATTGGCAACACCACTTTCACGCTGGCTTTTGTATCTGCAAGGAATAGAGGTTGGACAACACAAATGCTGCACGATGCACACATTGCCTATATGGAAAGTCATGACGAAGAACGCGTCATGGTGCGCAACATAAACGAAGGTTTGTCTTTGGGCAACTATAATGTTAAAACTTTAAAAACAGCTTTGCGTCGTCAAGAATTGGTTTCTGCTTTCTTTTACACCATTCCGGGACCTAAAATGTTGTGGCAGTTTGGCGAAATGGGTTACGATATTTCCATCAATCAAAACGGTCGAATTGGCAATAAACCCATTCTTTGGAACTACTTTACAGAAACAGACCGCCGCCGACTCTATAATGTCAATGCCAATTTGATTTATTTAAGAACCACTCAACCCGCTTTCAAAAACATCAATTACGATGAAAATGGGTTGAATCCGGGACGCACCCGCAGCTTCCAATTGCTCAATGACCCGTCTATGAAAGTCGTTGTACTCGGCAACTTTTATTTAGCTGCTGAAACTGCCTATCCTAACTTCCCTTCAACGGGCAAATGGTATGACTACATGACAGGCGACAGCATCAATGTCACCAATACGCAAGCGACTATGACCATGCTGCCCGGAGAATACCACATCTATACATCGGTCAAACAACCGCGTCCGCCAATGGGCTATATCACTGGAACAGTTGGTACACAAGAGTTTACAGATTTGGTTAATCAATACAGCGTTTATCCGAACCCCTCAGTATCAGGCAAAACTTTTATCGGTTACAGCCTTCGTAAACACAGTGCAGTGATGTGGGAAGTCTATAATATGGCCGGTCAAAAAATGACAGGTTCTGCATTACAACAACGTGCTACGGGCAGCTATCAAGATGAAATCAATACGGGTTTGCCAAATGGTATGTACATGGTGCGCCTATCTGTTGATGGTGTCATTGCAACTGAGAAGTTAACTGTTCAGCATTAATTTTTTAAAATACAGATTTAGATAAAAAAAAAGCGATTCCATACTGAGGGGTCGCTTTTTTTGTTTGATTTTGGGGTATATTTGTCACAATTATCTATGAACAATAAACGGATATGATAATGAATAAGCGCACTTAATAAGCTCATTTCTAAACAATCAAAAACCAAACATAATGTCAGCAGTTGAAAGTAGTATTGAAACGCTCATTAGCGAAGCCAACTTAATGGATGCTCAAAAACGTTTTAATGAATTCTTAGAGTTTTGTAATGACAAAAAAGAGGATTTGCTTCAAACCCAAGCCAGAACGTCTTTCTTACAACAAGAATACAACGCTGGCACATTGACTCGCGATGGCGACATAGAACGCAACAGAATCACCTTGAGTTTTATTTCTGAAATCGCAGATTTTAGAAGTAAACTATCCAATTATTTCGGTGTTGGCGATAGCAAAGTCTTTTTTGAAAAGATTAAAAGCAGAGATGACATCATCTTGAAAGCCTTAGAACCGCGCGTAACGGATAGGCAATACTTGATTCAGACCCAAATAAAAGATGGTAACTCTTCTATTGTCTTTAAATTGAAAAAATCCCATACAGGTCAAGAAGCCATCGCTTTAGTTCTTAAAAACCCTGAATTGTCTTCCGATACAAAAGATGAGTATATTAAAATTGCTGAATTAAGACACCGCAATGTTGTTAAACTCCTTGATTATGAACTCAATAGTTTTCCTTTTTTTGTGATAACAGAATTTGTACATGGGGAAAATTTAGCCAAAGCCATAAAACGAACAGGTCCGCGTCCCATCGCTCAAGTCGTGGATTGGTTGTATCAATTAGCCGATGCGCTGGATTATATGCGACACAAAGGCATATTGCACACAAACGTGCGTCCATCAAAAGTATTTATTGATGAAGAATTAAATGCGATGATTTCTCCTTTCGATTTTAATAAATCCAATAAAGAAGACAGGACGTTTTTTCGTTACCAAGACGTATGTTATTATGGTAGTCCCGAACTATTGCAATCGGATGGAGAGCCTTTTTCGCTCAATGAGATGTGCGTTTCGGATCAATATTCTTTGGGTTTGGTTGCTTATAAAGTATTGACGGGCAATGAGTTATTTGAAGGTACTTCGGTTGTTGATATTATTAAAAACAGACACCGATTCAGCACCGATAAGCTATATCGAGCGGCGAAATTGTCGGTCTTTCCATCAGGTGCTTTGGGTCAAATTCTTAGAAAATTGCTCAATGAAGATGCGTCAAAACGATATACCAATTTACACGAAGTTGTAGTGGCTTTACATTCTTATACCCATCGAACAAAGAAAATAGATGTCACCAGCAACGTACGAGACAGTTATCGGCGTTGTTTGGCAAAAAACCGCATGTTGATCAGTGATTTCTATGCATTGTTATTTGAAAAACTACCAGATATAAAAGCGGATTTTCAAAACCCCAAAAGGCAATTAGCTATGTTGCAAATGGGCGTTGATTTATTGATTGATATTGAACAAAAACAGCCTTTGCTCCATGCTTTATTGACAAATACCCAACATCAAAGCTATACACTCAATCATTTTGATGTCTTCATTGATACACTTTTAGAAGTCATGGCAAACAACGACCCGCAGTGGAAAAGAGTGCAATCTGATTGGGAATTGCTCCGAGCAAAAACGATGAAAGTTATTAAAATAGCCAGAGGAGAGAAAGACAGTGATGCACTTTAACAACAATAATTGCACCCCTCAGTATTTTTACGCTTCAAACCCATTCAAAATACCGCCTTCTTGTCTTGAACGAACGTCCGTTTAAGCCAAACGGAAGTCCGTTAGACCCAAACGGAAGTCCGTTAGGCTTAAATGAATGTTCATTAGACTCAAACGGAAGTCTGTTAGACTTAAATGGAAGTCCGTTAGACTTAAGGGAGCAAACAAAAAATAGCCTACTCTTCAACAAATAACACCCCAGGACACACCCTACAATAAAAACTTATATTATATTTGTCACAATTCTATATCATCAAAAGAAGGATGCCCAATCAAACCCCATTCTGCTGTTTCAATCTCTTGGGCGAAAGCACCTTTAATCTGTTGTTGTTCATTTTAAAATAGAATATCATGGCAAAAAGAAGAAAAAAAAGAGTCAAAAGAGAACCCAAACCACCCACTTGGTTGGTATTCAAGTCTTTTAATCAAACCAAAGAAGAAGTGTATTTTGGTGTCTCCATGACCACCCCAAAATGGTATGGCAGCAAATATGAACTGCAAGGGATTCCAGAATTGGCGCATTGGGATTTAGGAGATGACAAAATCATGATTATCAAAGTTCACAAGCGCAAGAGATTTCACTCTGAAGAAGCGGCTTATATCGAATCCCGATATTTGGAAAGAACCTACGACCATTGGCGCAACTTTTGGGTCATTCGAACGGGTCAAAACGCATTGGGTCCACAGCCTGTCCGAAAACCAGTTAAACCGCCGCGTGTGCCTTATGGCTATTATTTTGACCCTGATTTGGAAGAGGCAGATGATGATATAGAAAATAACGAAATACAAGATGAAGATGAGGACAATGAAGAATAATACTGAGGGGTGCTTTTCTTTTTGAAAGTTGCGAGAAAGGAAGATTTCCATAGTTGATGTTTGTTTTCAATTGCAAATTAGAGCGTTTTAAGCCAAATCACGCAATTCTTTTAAAAATGCGGCTTGTTCAGTAGGTGGCAATAGTTCCGCACCGTTTTCTTTGTCATAAAGCATGGTTTCTAAAAGAGCTGCGTCTTCTTTTTCATCCAAGTTCATGTTTTCCCATTCTCCTGAATGAACGTATTTGGCGCGCAGCCGTTCACGAATCGCTAAATCTTCGGCTGTTACAGGTGTGGTTGGCACAAAGTCAAAGGCTATGCGCTCTTTGTAAAGGAATTTTAGGAGTTTCTCAAATTTAGAAGATTCCTCTGATGTTGAAATGGTGATAGTCATTTGAATAAGATTTTTACAAAGAGCGGATTTGCTTTATACCGAAGTGCCACAAGCCGTGCGGAACATCAACGACACATTGACCGACAGCCAACAGACGTTTATCGCCACGCCTTTCGATGCCAAAGTGCTGTTTGCGATTCGCGCCGACCGCATGAGTTTATTGGATTCGATGAAAGATAAATTGCCTGCGATTCTGCAAAAACGGTATGAATTGAAGGGGTTGACGGAAGAACAAGCGAAAGAAGCGATTCAAAAACCTGCGTCAGCAAGTGAGGCGGTGACTTCAAGTCACCACCTCACTACGCAAGCCTTCGCATCGCCGCCATTCACATACAGCGATGCTGCGCTAAGGGTAATGACACAAAAATTATCAGAAACCAAAGTGTCGCAACGCTCAGGCATTGAGGCATTTCAATTGCAAATCCTGTGCGAGTATTTGGAGGATAAAATCATCAAAGGCGAAATACCGAACAATCGGATTGAACCCGCCTATTTTGAAGATAAAATTGACGAGATATATGAAGGGTATTATCAGTGGTTGATTGATAAACTTGACCCCTCAGTACGCAAGGCAGCGCAGTTGCTGATTGAAGAAGGTTTGATATACCACAATGAAAAAACAGGCGATTCAAGGCGCGAAAGCCGCGATTCGGGCAGATTGTTGGACAAAGAAGGCATCACGCAAAAGCTGTTGAATGATTTGGAAAGTAATTTTCTGTTGCGCCGTGAAGTCAATTCTTTGGGTGGGGTTAGTTATGAAGTGAGTCATGATACTTTGATTGCGCCTATTTTGGCATCGAAAGCGGAGCGTAATGCTATTGAGGAACAGGAACGTTTAAAAATTGAAGAAGCTGAAAAAGAGATTGAGCGATTAAGACTTGCAGAAGAATCAGAAAGAGAGAAAAAGCGAAATGAAGAATTGGAAAATGCACTTTTAGAATCTAAAATAAAAACACTTCTTCTTGAAAGTTTGGAGAAAGAATCACAAGAAAATGCAACCAATGCAATAAAAATGCAACTTAAAGCGGAACGTAATTCAATAATGGCAAATTACCTTTCAGTATTTCTATTTATTGGAATATTGGTTGCTATTTTCTCTTACAGCAATTCTGTTAAATCAAATAACGAGCTGCAAGAAACGTTAAAAATCGTTGAGTCTGAAAAAGAGAGAACTAAAAAAACTTTAAATGACTTGTTAGAAGCGCAAAAATCAAAGGAACTCACAGAATTTAATGTAGAATTAGGACGTATTAAGCAGATTTTAAACGGCAGTGGCAATTGCCCGACACCTGAACAATTGCAAAAGATGAAAGACATGAAAACGAAATATCCAACGGATGCGGATTTGCAAAGGCAGATAGACGAAATATCATTAGGGAATTGTCGGTAGTACCCCCTCAGTATTTTCTCTTTTTTGAACTATAAATTAAAATATTTACTTTTAATTTTATAAATTGAAATAATAAGTCCGTTATTTACGTTTATTTTGTAAAAATTAGATTTATTATGCTAATTCAATTCTCTGTTAAAAATTATAAGTCTTTTAAAGACGAAGTCAAATTGAGCATGGTAGCCTCGAATTCTGACAAGACACGTATGGCGGATAACGTTATTGACGTACCTAAATTCCATTTGAAATTATTACGCAGTGCCGTTATTTATGGGGCAAATGCAAGTGGAAAAAGTAAGCTATTGGAAGCAATGGACTTTATGCGCTCGTTTATCTTAACCTCTTCGAAAGAAACGCAAGCAATCGAGCCGATTAAAACAGACCCTTTCCGATTGAGTACAGAAACCGAAAATGCACCTTCCTTATTTGAGATTAATTTTATTTTTGAAGACGAACTTTATCGTTATGGATTTGAAGTGACGGAAAAAGAAGTTGTTTCAGAATGGTTGTATATGCGTGCCAATACAAAAGAGGTAGAAATGTTTTATCGGGATTATCAAAATTTTGATATTCACCCCAAATATAAACAAGCTAAATTCATTGTCTCAAATGATACTGTTAGAGAAAATGCGCTTTTATTGTCGGTAGCTGCACAGTTTAATGATAAAATCGCGAAGAAAATTCTTGTATGGCTTGATAAATTTAAGGTATTGTTTGGCTTACAGGAATCTCGATATATGGGTGATTCAATCGGTATGTTAAGAGAAGAGCAATCTAAAGCAAAGGTTTTGCAATTTATGAAAGGAGCAGACTTTAATATTGAAGATTTAAAGCCTGTTACAGTTAATCTTGAGGACTTACCCAAAGAAATGCCTCCAGAAATGAAAGAATTTATTACTAAAACAATCAAAGATGGGCAAGATTTTTTCTTTTCAGATGTTTCCGTTTTTCACAAAAAATATGATGAAAATAGAATTTCTGTCAATGTGAATCAGAGATTTTCAATGGATAAAGAAGAGTCTGCGGGAACAAGGAAATATTTTTCTTTTGCAGGGCGTCTAATTAAAGCTATTGAAGAGGGTAATACGCTCATGATTGATGAATTAGATGCAAAATTGCACCCCAATTTAGTGTTCAAAATTGCCGAAACATTTAATTCTATTGAGACGAACCCTAATAACGCTCAACTTATTTTTAATACGCACGATGATAATCTATTGAGTTCTGGCATTTTTCGGCGAGACCAAATTTGGTTTACCGAAAAAGATAGATATGGGGCAGCTACTTTATTTTCATTGGATAGTTTTCGCAATGAAAATGGTGAAAAACCACGTAAAGAAGAAGATTATGCACGGAATTATATTCGAGGTAAATATGGTGCAATTCCCTATTTGAATGATTTTGACAAACTTTTCTTAAATCAAAAAGAAGTTGTCCATGAAAATGCAAAATAAAAAAGAAAAGGATGCCAAAAATAAAGAAGCCCATATAGCTCAGATGAAAGCAGCGCAAGCACGTAAAAGAGGTACGCCGAACTTTGACCGTGATGAAGATGTCGCATTAAAACCAGAGAAAAGGAGTTTTCTCATTATTACTGAAGGAAAAAATACAGAGCCGAGTTATTTTGAGCATTTTAAATTGCCCAATGCTGAAATAAAAGCAATTGGTGTAGGAGATAATACTTTTTCATTAGTAGAAAAAGCTATCAGAATTAGAAATGAAGAAAATGAGAAACGGATAAGAGAACGAAAAGAGCCTTTCGATTTTGTTTGGTGCGTTTTTGATGCCGACCCTAAGCCTGATAATCCGCACCAATTGATAAATTTTATTAAAGGTATTCACCTTTCTGAACAAAATGATGTGAAAGTAGCCTATTCAAATCAAGCATTTGAATATTGGCTTATTCTTCATTTTGAAGATCATCAAGGCGGTGCTATGCCAAGAACTGACTATCATGATAAAATTAATGACTATTTAAACCCGCTTGGTTGTTACTATGATGGTAAAAATTCAAAAATCATTGACGCTAATTTTTTTGACAGGATGCTGTCTATTGTTCGAACAGCAAGAGAAGGTGAAAAGATAAGGCGGCAAGATGAAGCGATAAGTCGTGCAAAGCGTATTTTGAATTTTCATACAGATAATAGTACTTCTCCAGAGAAAGCAGAATCTTCAACCACTGTGTTTAAATTAGTAGAAGCATTAGTAAAATACAAATAGCCCTCAGTATTTTCATCCAATCATCATAAACCCAATCAAAAAGAATAAAAAATGGCAAGAGACCACGATAAAGAACACGACCACCGTATCCATTACGAAATCATCGTAGATGCTTATGATGAATATGAACAAGCCATGAGTTGGTACTACTACATGGCAGAAAACTTAACATTTCCGATGAATGCCAAAGCCCAATTGCGCTTGCGCAGTGGCAAAACAGAAGAAAAAGCAGTGAAAATTGTCGAAGTTGACCCTAAAAGTGAAACTTCTCTCACTTTGCGTTTGGGTATGACGGAAGGCAAAAGCGACCGTGTGCAATACATCAGCCCCGAAGACATCGTGCGTATCAACACTTCGGAGGGAAATTAGGCGGTTTTGAATGATTGGTTGTATTTGCATGGGCATCCTTTGCTTTGAAAGCACCCCCTCAGTATTTTTGTTTTGTTGAAGTAGGATTTCTGGAATTATGCCGATTTAATAGGATTTTTTTACGTGAGTAGCAAAAAGTCTATTAAATCTGCAAAAATTCTACCTATCCTAATTCTAAAAAATATAACTTTGTGTTTGTAATTCTTAACAGTTTTCACTTCATAAATATTGAAAAATGACAGCAACTATCGTATTGCCGAATGACCGAAAGGAAGCGGTTATTATTCTTGAAATCTTAAAAAGATTTAACGTTCCTGTTTTTAAAAACGGTTCTAATGAGCGTTTAGAAGCCGATTATATCGAAGAACATATCGCTATCTTGAACGAGCGTTGGGCCGAAATGAATAATCCCGATGCTCCTTTTTATACTTTGGAAGACGTAGATAAATTGCTCAAAAACAAAGCCACTCACTAAACCCTACAATACTATGAGCAATACACTTCATGTCATACAATCTGCCTTAGACGACATACAAAATGCCCTCGATTGGTACGAATCGCAAAGTACAGGACTTGAACAACGCTTTCATAAAGCCTTAATGGAGCGATTGAAATTTATACAGACTCATCCTGAAGCAACCTCTTTTTTGGACAAACGTTTTCGTGGTGTACAATTAAAAAAATTCCCTTTTACGATTTACTACAACTATGACGAAACCAACACGCTCATACGAGTTGCTGCCGTTTTACATAATAAACGCGACAAATCTATTCTCAAAGAGCGTGTTTAGCCATAAAAGTACCCCTCAGTATTTTCCCCATTTTTCACCAAATCCAATCAAAAAGAATAAAAAATGACAAGAGACCACGACAAAGAACGCGAACACCGCATCCATTACGAAATCATCGTAGATGCTTATGATGAGTAGGGGCAGGCAATGGGTTGGTACATTCATACGAATGACAATTTAGAGTTCCCGATAAAAGCTAAAGTTAAATTGCGCTTGCGCGGCGGCAAAACAGAAGAAGAAGAGGTGCAAATTGTTGAAGTTGACCCTAAATGCGAAACGTCTCTCACTTTGCGTTTGGGTATGACGGAAGGCAAAAGCGACCGTGTTCAATACATCAGCCCCGAAGACATAGTTGGTATCCAGACGACCGATGAAAATTTGGAGATTTTGAATGATTGGTTGTATTGGAATGGGCATCCTGTGCTTTGAGAATACCCCCCTTCCGAAGGAATCCTTTGGATCAGTATTTTCACTATAATTTCATAAAAAGCGTTATTTTTGTCAAAAATAAAACAAAGTGAATGTTTACATATTTTCACTGATTAAAAAAAATGTCTTATGGCTCATACCGCAAATAGTATCAAAATAACAAAACAAGTTGATTTAGGATTGGATGACATACTAAACGGCATTTCTGAATTGGAGACAAAAGATTTAGAAAAGTTTATGCAACGCATAGGGCATTTGATTGCTCGCCGCAAAGTTGCACATCTGCCAGAGCGCGAAAGTCAACTGTTGATGAAAATCAATAAGGCGATTCCGACTACTTTGCAGAAACGTTATGAAGACTTACTGATAAAAAACCGAGAAGAAAACATTACGCCGATTGAGCATGATGAGTTGCTAAAAATCATTGATAAAGTAGAGATTAAAAATGCAGAACGCCTTGAAAACCTAATCGAATTATCACGTATTCGCAATATTTCATTGGATGCACTTATGAAACAACTACACCTCAATCCCCTTGAAAATGATTAGCAAAAAGATAAAGCAATTTGTTTTTGAACGCGCAGGCTTCATGTGCGAATATTGTTTAGCTTTATTGGCTTACTGTCCACAACCTTTTAATGGAGAGCATGTCATACCTGAAAGTAAAGATGGCGACGACGATGTAGAGAATTTGGCTTGTGCCTGTGGTGGCTGTAATGGCAGCAAATACAACAAAATTCATGCTGCTGACCCTTTCGATGGGAAAATTGTCCCTTTATTTCATCCGCGCAAAATGTCTTGGTATGACCATTTTATTTGGTCGCCCGATTTTCTTTATATCATTGGCATTACAGAAATAGGTCGTGCGACTGTCGAAGCATTGAATTTAAACCGTACTGGGCTTATTAATTTTCGTCGTGCGCTTTTGAAACTCGGGGTTCATCCGCCAAAATGATTGAGCCTACTTCCCGCAGTATTTTTATCCAATTTCCCTCAAAACTAATCAAAAAAAATAAAAAATGGCAAGAGAACACGATGAAGAACGCGAACACCGCACTCATGAAGAAATCATTGTAGATGCTCATAAAGAAACTTTCAAACAATAATTTTATCCTCCCAGCGATAATTTTATCGACTCAAAGATGGATTCTATCGGCTCAACGATAATTTTATACTCTCAAATACGGTCTCTATCACCTCAACGATAATTTTATACTCTCAAAGATGGACTCTATCACCTCAACGATAATTTTATACTCTCAAAGATGAACTCTATCAACTCAATGATAATTTTTCCATTTCAGCGATAAATATGTCGGCTCAAAGATGGTCTCTATCGGCTCAACGATAATTCCATCGTCACAGTTTATTAAATTCATATATAAATGGCACAGTATTTGTTGTTTTTCATTTATGAGTTTGAGGAAAACTTGACGCAAATCTTACTCATAAATTAGAAACTAAATTAATTAATTTTTAAATTCAAATAACAATGAGTCGTCAAACAACTGTTGCGCCAAATCCTGATATTTGGACACGTATTGAAACAAAACAAGCAGAACTCCAAGCACTTTATGAAGAAGCCGCTGGAGACATTTACAAAAACACAGACGGTGGTGCTTTTTTGGGCGAGAAGAACGTTTCTTATGCCCAATATTGGCTCAGTGCAGTCAAAAAATCGCCAAAAGCCGTGACGGGAGAGTTCGATATCCTCGATTTCGATGTCAAAGCCACCTTGTTTCCTTTCTTTGTAAAGGTATATAATGGACACAATGCCGCAGCTGCTATCTTAGACGCTCCGTATGACATCTTGGCTAAAGATGTTTTGCGTTACGCAACAGATGCCAGAAAATCGTTTGAAATTTCGAGCGATGCCATTTGCAAACAAGCATTGAAAGATGCCCCGCTGTATCGCAAAGCTTCACCAGCTAAATCAAAAGAAGAAAAGGCAGCTGAAAAAATAGCAAAAGAAGCTGCAAAAATGGAGACTCTTGCTTCAACAAATTGATTGAGACCTTTATGAATTTTTGATTTCTAAAATAAAACTCATAAAGGCAATTAAGCTCTTTGTGCCATTTAACAGACGAAAGTGCGGGTACTGAAACGATTATAGTATCCGCACTTTTTTTTTATACTCCCTCAGTAACTGTTTTAAAACCTTTAAATAATATTTCTGACTGTTTTTTTGCAAGCAAAAAAAAGCGTACTATAATAGTTTTTTTATGGAGCGAAGCACGCTTTTCGAGTGTAACGAGAAACAGTGTTTAATAGGTTTTAAAACAGTTTCTCAGTATATTCACTCACGTCTTCCGCTTCTTTTTCTTCGCCGCAGGAAAAAGCACATTGTTCAATATCAACCGATAGCCTGGAGAATTGGGATGTAATGCCAAATCAGTATCGGGGTCAGTAAAACGGTGTTGATAGTCTTCGGGGTCATGTCCACCATAAAAGCTAAAAAAGCCTTGACCGATGACACCATGTATATAACGTGCCTCATCAAACGGTTTTGTCTCACCTAAAACCAAAACCTCGGGTTTAATACAGGCTTTTTTAAAGGAAGTTGTTTGCCCCATAAAACCTTTAATCGTTTTTGTATGGTTTTGGGTCAACATGGTCGGCACAGGATCCCATTTTGCAGAAAAGTCAAAGAGTGTGAAATAATCAATATTGATGTTTCTATAACGCCGCATACTGTTGTCAATGTTCGAAAAATCCATACCCATAGGATTGGTATTTATGACAAAATCTTGGAAAGCAAAGGTTTTAGAAAAATCCAAATGCTCTTGTGCGTCTGGGTCAACAGCATCACCGTCGAACATAGAAGCACATATATCAATGCCTTCTGCTGCCAAAGCCACATCATAACTCTCTGTGGCAGAACACATTGCGAACATAAACCCACCGCCTACAGCAAACTCTTTTATCGTTTTGGCAACAGCTAATTTGCATTGAGACACTTTCGCAAAACCAAATTCACGCGCTAATAACTCCGCTTTTCGTTTTTTCAATTCATACTCTTGACCATTGCCACGCCACATCGTATAGCGACCATGCTGTCCCGTAAAATCTTCATGGTGCAAGTGTAACCAATTGTATTTCAATAATTTACCTTCCAACACTTCTTTATCATAAATCATATCAAAAGGGATTTCGGCATACTTCAAAACCACCAAAACAGCATCGTTCCATCTTTCAAGTCCCCTACCCTTTGTTTCCGCATCAGGTGTATAAACAGCTATTTTGGGCGCGACTTCGAGTTTCATATCCTCCATATTGATGTTAGGATTCTGAATTTCGTCTTGAATACCCTTAAATTGAGCATCTGAAAGAACTTCGTAAGACACACCGCGTGCTTTACATTCTCTTTCAAACTCTAAACGATGCGGAAAAGCAAAACTACCACCCCGATAATTCAAAAGCCAGTGCGCTTCCAAGTCTTTTTGTAATACCAAATAGGTGATGCCATAGGCTTTCAAATGGTCTTTTTGCTTCCCATCCATTGGCAAAAGGATATAGGCCGCGTTTAAAGAGATAAGACTAAAGTAGGAGATAATAATTAGACATATTCTTTTTTTCATGGCAGGTAGTTTTATGATAAAGAACGCTCAATTCATCCCCTAAATTTAATCAACTTTATGATGTCCTCCAGCTATTTTAGCTATAAACCTTTTTTGCCCTATTGAGCGTAGAAAAAATAGGGTGACTCTGCTATAAAAGAAAGGGGTTGAATTAGGACAATCCCCAATTCAACCCCCTCAGTATTTAAGCCTTTTTAAAGCCCTTTTCCAGTCGCTGCCCAATAAATCCCACCATAAATATGGTCTAAAAAGGTTTGGTCAGAAAACGTCAAAGGAATATGCCCCAAAGCGGTATAAAAAGCACGTCCACCATCATAATTGTGATACCAAGAAATCGGGTGGAAACTGCCCATGCCTTTTCCTTCGTTCGTGCCCCATTTCACTTTTGGGTCATAAGAGTTTTCATCTACAGACACCAAAAACTTTAAATCCGTTGACTTTGCAGGTGTTGTGAATTCATACCATTCGTCTGTCCACAATAGTTTTTTAGGAAAACGCTCCATGCCCGGGAAATTGCTGTCTTCAACTTTCAAATAAGCCGTTTGTTGTTGTGGATGAATCTTGAAAGTATTGCCGACCATTTTGGTGTACCAAGGCCAATCGTACTCCGTATCGCTTGCGCTGTGGATACCGACAAAACCTTTACCCGCCCGAATGAATTTTTCAAAAGCAGCTTGTTGTTCTTCGTTGAGGATATTACCTGTAGTGTTCAAAAAAATGACCGCTTGGTATTTCTCCAAGTTTTTGTCATTTATCAATTTAGCATCTTCTTGCCAATCAACAGAAAAAGTATTGCGCACAGCTAATTGTTTGATGGCTGCCACACCTTCATTAATGGATTCGTGGTGAAAACCATCTGTTTTGGTAAACAACAAGACTTTGAATTGTTGTGCAAAAATAGAAGTCGAAAGCTGCAAGAAGAAAAGTACAACCAAGGCACTTTTCAAGTGAAAATTTTTCATAATTTTAAAAAATTAAAGTTTGATTAAATTGTTTAGTTTAAAAAAGAAGCCCTCAATATACCTCTTGTTTTGGATTGTTTAATCTTCGGTATATTTCAAGAATGAAAATATCGGCAAAGAGCAAAAAAAAAGGTGCAAAAAGCACCCCCTCAGTATTTGTCTTACGCGTAAGACAAATACTGCGATATTAAATCTGACTTCTTCATATTTAAAGTTATGACCAAAACTGAACATCATCCTTTGTTAGGCGATAAATCCATCATGCGTGTCAAAATATAAGAACCAATGAGACTGATGACAAGTCCCTCTGCTAAAATAAAAAGGCTGGCAGTAAAAGGATATAGATATGCCCCCATTTGAGAATCTTGACGAATAGTAGCCATTAAAGTAGGACTGAACGATAGAAAAATGGTCATAAATAAGGTGAACCCGACAACACCAATGACCGAAGCACTCATTCCTTGGGCTAAACCTGACATATAATTGCCAATTTTTTCGGGATAAAGTTCATAGTAAGCTCGAATCGCCCGATTTAAGAAGTAGAGATGAATGACACCGTTAAACACTCGGAGTTCGATACGATGACCTAACCCCAAGACGTACATCAGCAAGAAAAAAGATACAAATCCTGCCAACATCAAAAGACCCATTTTGATTGAAATAGCGCGCATGATAGACGGATTTTAGTTTGTTAAAGAAAAGATTCAAACTGTATCCTACAAATTTAAAATTATTTTGCAAACGCATGTATAAAATGAGAAAAAAATGTTGGGTTTCTTTTAAAACTGCGCAAAAGGTTTGAAATGACACCGCTCTTTTAACTCCGTTTCCGATAATTCCAAACCGCATAAGCGTTAAAAAATACTGCAAAACCTACCATTTTGATAAATTGCTCTTTTATATCATGAAAACCACTGCCTTTTAAGACAATCATGCGTATGACCTCTATAAAATAAGTTGCGGGATTGAACTGCGACACGACTTTTGCCCAATGGGGCATCGAATCTATATTGGTGTAAAGCCCACCGAGCATAATGAAAATCATCATAAAGAAAAAGGATATAAACATCGCTTGTTGCTGAGTATCTACAAATGTCGAAATAAGCAAACCCCAACCTAAAAAAGCCAATAAATAGACCGCCGCATAAGCCAAAATTAAAAAGATAGACCCCAAAGGCACAATGCCAAATATCAGTCGTGCCATCAACAAGCCGATGCACAAGACTAAAAGACCTAAAACCCAAAACGGGATTAATTTGCCCAATAAAAACTGCCATTTGGCTATCGGTGTAACGTTTAACTGCTCGATAGTACCAATTTCTTTCTCTCTAACAATGTTCAATGCAGATAAAAACGCGCCCACCATCGTTACCAAAATGACAAGAATGCCTGGCACCATAAACAATTTATAGTCCATGTGTGGATTGTACCAATAGGCGGAGGTAATTTCTATGCTCGATACTGAGGGGTTGATTTTTTGCGACGTAATCCAGTCCTTGCGAATATCGGCATTGACTTCTCTGATAATATTTGCCGCATAAGCACCCGCCAAACCGCCTTTGACACCATTCACTGCATCCACAGCTAATTGAACTTTTGCACTATTTTCGCGTACCAGATCTCGTTCAAAATTATTGGGAATGACCAAAATTAAGTCCGATTTCTCATGCTCAATCGTTTTCATCGCCTGTTCATAGGAATTTGAATAATCGGTCAAACGAAAATAACCCGAAGCCGTCATTTTGTCTATTAATCGATGTGAATAAGTTGAATGATCGTTGTCAACCACACTTAAATTGATATTTTTGACTTCATAATCAGCCGCAAATGGCAAAATGATAAGCTGCATAATGGGCATCATAAAGATAATCCGCAAGATGGCAGGGTCGCGGAAAATCTGTATAAATTCCTTTTGTAATAAAAATCCAAGCGTCCGCATTGTTAATTTTTTTTTATCTGTCACATAAAACTGTTAACAGACGTTATATTTTTTATCTATCTAATAATCAACTTTTTACACGAAATATTAACATCGTAAAAGCATGAATGAAAACCGTTTTACACCGCGTACATTAACAATTGTCTTAAGCGTCTGTCTTTTTTCATTTTCAAGCCCCCCCTCAGTAAAAGCCCAAAAAATCATTAAAATCACGCCTGAACCCATGATGGTTTTTCGTGTCGGCGTTGGTGGACAGCAACTTTTTGGTATTAGACCCACAGGTGGCAACATTTCTTTTAATTGCGAAGCCCCCGTCAGTAAACATCTATCGTGGACAGCCAATTTTGACGTGATGATGACTCCTATTGAACTCGCTTTACCGCCCGATACACGCGGGTCTTATCAAGTCCGTTTTGCTATTCATCCCGATTTCCGCTACTATCCAACAGGTGTTTTGCACCGTTTTTATATCGGCAGCGGTATCGGTATCGTCGCAGGTCAAGGCAGAACTTATGGTATTTTGCCCAATGGCAGACCTCAACTCAACATTTTTGGCGAGGCATTGACTGACCTCAAAATCGGTTGGCAAGGCAAATTGCTTGACCGTTATGTTTGGAATACCTTCGCCGCTACAGGCTTGCTCATTCCTTTGAATGGCGATAAAATAATACCTCTTGTCCGACTCGGCATACAAATAGGGCTAAAGCGGATTATTTAATGATGAATGATGAATGATAAACTATGAATAGCGACTTTCTATACTGAGGGGGTCGCTATTCATCATTCATAGTTTATCATTCATCATTCTAAACGTACTTTAAACATTCTCAAACTAACAGCCAACAAAAACAAGGTCATACCCACTAAAATACTGACTTCTCTTATGATAGAATGTAGATCTAAACCCTTTATCATCACATTTTTAACAATGATAAAATACCATTTGGCAGGCACAATGTTTGAAATAATTTGCATCGGTAGCGGCAGATTTTCAATCGGAAACATAAAACCGCTGAACAAAATTGTCGGCATCATCAAACCCATAAGTGAAATCAATAAAGCCACTTGTTGTGATTCCGTTATTGACGAAATCATCAAACCCAAAGCCAATGAACAAATGATATACAACACGCTCACCATGAACAATAGAAACATGCTTCCACGAACAGGTACACCTAAGACATAGATACTCAACAAGACAATAACAGCAAAATTGATAATTGAAAGTGTCAGATACGGTATCATTTTAGAAATAACCAACCACAACGGTTTCATCGGCGAGACCAGAAGGATTTCCATCGTTCCCATTTCTTTTTCTCGGACAATCGCCACCGAAGTCATCATTGCTGAAATCAGCATCAAAATCATCGCCATTACACCAGGAACAAAATTGTATTCGCCTTTGAGCTGCGGATTGTACTTCATGCGTGTTTCGACGCCAATATTGAGGGGTAATTTGACCGTTTCATTAATCTGTAGTTGATAGTCCGCAATGATAGCCGAAGCATAATTGACCACCGTTGTTGCTGTGTTTGGGTCGCTTGCATCGGCAATAAGTTGTATTTGCCCTTTTCCGACATGATGCAAATTGTCTCTAAAATTGGGTTGAAAAATAATGGCTAATTTGATTTTTCCAGATTTAAAAGCCGCTTCTATATCTGAAAGCGTCATCAAATTGCGTTCGACATCAAAATAACGACTCGCTTCTATTTTATGGATAATACCTTCGGTATCAATATCTTTTGAATTATCGAGAATCGCAATTCGTGTATCTTTCACCTCGTTTGACAGGGCAAAACCAAATATCAGAATCTGTGCTATCGGCATCCCAAATAGTACAAACATCGAACGCGTATCACGCAGGATGTGATAAAATTCTTTTTTAACGAGAGAGAAAAATTGTATCATATTTTATGTAACTTTATAGTTCTAAAAACATCCACTTCTTCATTTCTTAAATAATGTGACAAATGAATAATAAAATATATTTCATTCTAGCTGTATCTTGCTTCCTCTTTTCTACTTCTTGTGAAAAAAAAAATAGAGATTATCATTTACCCATTATGGAAGACCGTGTCTATACAATTGAAAAAATAATTTGTGATGAAAAAAATCGGTATTTCAGTTGGCAGTGCAGTTTCAGCCAGAATTATATCCAAAAAGACATTAAAACGAACTCTGAAAAAACCTTTACCTTCAATTTCAAAAGCGACAATTTCAATAGAGATTACTATGGATTTAGAGTCAATATTTATATCAACAATATTTTCCGTTTTCGGCGTTCAACCCGTGATTTTCCATTTGAAACAAGTTTAGTCATTCCCGAAGGCGCCACTGTCAACGTCAAAACTTTTTTTGAACAATATGCCAATATAAACACCAATTTAGAGGACTCAGGCACTGTCAATTGTAAAGTAAGTTGTGAATAATTGACTTTTTATTTAAACACTGTCATTCTGAACGTTTGGCATCTCTCGCCAATTTCAAAAATACTTCGTCCATCGAGTCTGCATTATATGTTTTTTTCAAGCCCGCGGGTGTATCTAAAGCCTTAATCACACCATCCACCATAATCGAAACTCGGTGACAATATTCAGCCTCATCCATATAGTGGGTAGTGACAAAAACAGTCGTCCCACGTTCAGCCGCTTCGTATATCATTTCCCAAAATTGGCGGCGTGTCACAGGGTCAACACCACCCGTTGGTTCATCTAAAAATACAATTTTGGGCTCATGTATGATGGCAATTGAAAACGCCAATTTTTGCTTCCAACCCAAAGGCAACGACTTCACTTTTGTCTTAGCTAAGTCCTCTAATTGGAGATGATGAAGCAAATAATCTATTTTTTCCTTCAATTCTACCCGACCTAAACCATATACACCACCATAAAAACGGATATTTTCACGCACCGTCAAGTCATCATATAAGCTAAATTTTTGACTCATATAACCAATATTCCGCTTGATGTCTTCTGTCTGAGTATAGACGTCAAACCCTGCGACCGTTGCTTTTCCACTTGAAGGGATACTCAAACCACAAAGCATGCGCATCGCTGTCGTTTTGCCTGCCCCGTTTGCACCGAGAAAGCCAAAAACTTCACCTTTATACACCTCAAAAGTGACGGCGTTGGTTGCTACGAAATCGCCAAAACGTTTCGTTAGCTTATCAGTCTTTATGACAATTTCAGAGGTCACTTAGTATTTATTTTGATTGTGAATGAGTATTAATATCTCTTCTGCTTGATTCATTTGATTTTGACTTTTTAGTTAAATAATGCAAATATCTAATTTTTCATCAAAGCCATAAAACAGTCCTCAATTGTCGGTTCTATTTTTGCGACATCAATGTTATTATGCCCTTTCTTTTGTAAAAAACCTTTAATATCTGTTTCTTCCAAAATAGTATTTTTCAACGTCAAATGATGGGCATCACCGAAAGCAAAACAGGATTCTGTGTTTTCATAAAGCCTTAAATCATTCAATAAAGAAAACATATTTGAAGAACGTACAGACCATAGCGGGCGGTCAAAATTTTGAATAATACTGAGGGGGGTATCCATGTCCAATATATGACCATTTTGCATCAAAGCCACACGGTCGCATAAGCTCGCTTCATCCATATAAGGTGTCGAAACAATGATAGTAATGTTCTTTTCTTTAAGTCTTTTAAGCATTTCCCAAAATTCTTTGCGACTAACAGCATCAACCCCCGTCGTCGGTTCATCCAAAAAAAGAACGCTCGGTCTGTGAATTAAAGCACAACAGAGAGCCAATTTCTGCTTCATACCGCCTGACAATTTACCTGATCGACGGGTTTTAAAAGGCTCAATCTGAACATAAATATCCCGTATCAATTCATAATTCTCTTCGATAGTTGTATTAAAAATCGTCGCAAAAAAGGACAGATTTTCTTCAACAGTTAAGTCTTGATACAGTGAAAAACGTCCTGGCATATAACCGACACTTTTTCTGATATCTTTATAATTTTTGACCACATCAAAGCCGCCCACTTCCGCTGTACCACTATCAGGTATTAACAAAGTAGTCAAAATCCGAAAAAGCGACGTTTTACCCGCTCCGTCTGGGCCAATGAGTCCAAACAGTTCTCCTTCTTCGACTTCAAAACTGATATCATTCAAGGCTGTAACCTTTCCTTTGTCATAAGTTCTGACTATATTTTTAACAACAACAGGTTTCATTTTTGTTAACGATTAACTAATTAAAAAGAACTTCTCCGTACATACCGATTTTCAAAGTGCCATCATTTTTGACTTTAATTTTGACAGCATAAACGAGATTTGCACGTTCATCTTTTGTCTGAACAGTTTTTGGTGTAAACTCGGCTTTATCAGAAACCCAGAAGATATTGCCTTGCAATTCGCGGTATTTATCCTTGCCCTCATCAATCATAACTTTGACTTTTTGGTTAATCTTTATTTGCCCCAATTGGTCGCCTGTTATGTAGGCACGTAGCGTCATTTCTGACATATCCGCAATTTTATAAATGGCTTTCCCCGCAGCCGTTATCTCACCAGATTCGGCATATTTAGACAAGATAGTGCCATCAATCGGGTTTGTAATTTTAGTGCGATTCAGTTGTTCATCCAGTTGTTTCATACGCTTTTCAAGGGGAAGTTTTTCACTCATAATGCCGCGATTTTGTATACCAACAACTGAAGTTTGTGCCGAAATCTGTCTTTCAAAGACTTTTATGGACGATTCAGACGCTTCAATCTGCTTTTTCAAAATTTGAACTTGACCGTTGACATCATCGAGTTGTTTTTGCGTTGCGGCTTCTGCCTTGACAAGATTTTCAAGGCGTTTTTGCTCTTTTTGAAGCACCATTAATTGCTGTTTTTGCACATCAATTTGACTGCGTTGCACATCAATTTGTTCCTTGTAAACAGAGATTTGCGGAGCTGCATCATTTGACTTTTCAGTTAAAGCAGTCATACTTGCTACAATTTGCTCTTTTTGAAGTTCAATACTAAGGGGGTCAATCGTACCCACGATTTTACCTTTCGAAACAGAATCACCTTCTTTGATGTCGAGTGTTAAAATTTTACCCGTTGACTCGGCAGAAACGATGATCTCAGTCGCTTCAAAAGTACCGGAGGCATCAAATTTTTGAGTTGAGTCTTTACATGCCGCAACGGAAAGGAGTAATAAACACCCCCTCAGTATTTTTGAATCGAAAATATTCTTTTTCATAATTATTTGATTTTCAAGTTTTTATATAAAACTATAAATAAAAATTGTTGACTATTTACCTAAAGTTGTTTTCAAATTAACTTGAGCATTGAGCAATTGTAGTTCATGCAAAACCAAATTTTGGCGCGCTTGGCTTTCAGCATTTAGTTCGATGAGATAGTCATTGGCCGTCATCACGCCGTTCTCTAATTGCGCAGAAGCTGTTTGTTTTATTTTTTCTCTAAGGCTCAATATCTGACGATCTTTATCTATTAATTTCTCTAATTTACTCATCTCTGAAGACTGCTGCTTAACAACAACATTTGTATTCAACAAAAATATATCTTTTTGAATATCAATGGTTTGTGTATTGTTTTTCAAAACCTGCAAATCATTTTTCAAGGTTTTTGAATACAAATCAGCTAAATTCCATTTAAAAGAAACGCCTCCAATACCAAAGAAAGCAAAATCATTTTTCAAAAAATTTAAACCTGGGCGACCATAACCGCCTGTCGCAAAAGCAAACAAACGTGGATAGTTTTTCAAAGAAGCGACTTTGACTGTTTGGTCAATTTGTTTTTTTTGCAAATCAAAAAGCGTGAGTTCAGGACGGCTGATTTGTACGCCAACGAGGTTCTCGTACTGAGGGGTCGGTTTTTCAAAAACGGTTTTATCGTCTAACTCTTTGGCTATCAACAGATTGAGCATCTCAATAGAAGCGGATCGTGCCGATTTCAACTCAATAATGCGTTGATCAGCTTTCAAATCCTCTGCTTGAAGGGTTTGTAAACTCATTTTTAAAGCCACACCATTGGCAACAGCCCCTTCTATTTTCTTAATGCGTGCAGAGAGGTCAGACTTGAGTAAATCTATCAGTTTCTCATTTTCGTCTAATTGTAAAACATTGAAATAGAGCTGATTAATACGTTCTTTTAACTTAGCAATTTCAACTTCGACTTTTTGCATGTCCACATCAGCCGATGTATTCAATACTTTTTCTTGCATTTTGATAATACCACCATCCCAAAGGATTTGTTTAACTTCAAGAGTCGCTTTATACTGGTCTTTACTGAGGGGGATGATTTCGACATTTGGCAATTTAGCGGGAAACTCAGTCACGTCCGATTGATAGGTCGCTTGTGCATTGAGTTCGATTTGAGGCAAATAGTTATTTTTTAAACTATTGATATTCAAGGCATTAGCTTCACGAATCAAGCCCCGTTGCCGAACCATAGGAAAATTGTCTTGTGCTAAACGATAACATTCATCAAGTGTAATACGCTCGATGTTTTGCCCAAAAGCAATATTGGAAAGAAGGATAAAAAAAAGAAGTATCTTTTTCATTAGATAATATTTTCTACTAAAAGATTTAACTAAATAGTCAAAATTACAAATTTACAATTATGGACGCAATGCTTCCCGCAAAAAGCTGCTCACTTCCTCTTTTCGCTGTTGTAAGATAATAGATAAATCATCATCTTTGATTTGTAAAACAGCTTGAATAACTGGCTTAGCAATAAAAGGAAAAACGCAAAGAGAAATAATATTGAGGATTAAATGTAGTGGATTGAACGATTTGATACGCCCGACCTGCATTTCGGTAATCATCTGAAAAGCGAACTGCTGCAT
This sequence comes from Saprospiraceae bacterium, assembly GCA_043721685.1. Classification (GTDB taxonomy): domain Bacteria; phylum Bacteroidota; class Bacteroidia; order Chitinophagales; family Saprospiraceae; genus JAAFJT01. The sequence continues at coordinate 33,001 of JAYSQG010000027.1, forward strand.
TTTAGCAAAGTTTTGGGTATGCCCCAAAATGTCTTTCATCCTTTCGGGGTTTCTATTCACTTCCGTTATCATAAAAACAGGTAATCGTGGGTTTTCACTCACAAAATCTATATAACGATGCACAAAATGCTCGATTTTCTCTTCAATGGTTTTATTTGATTCAACAATAGCGGTAAAGTCAGGAGCGATTTTAGCAATCATTTGGTCAAAAATTGTTTCAAAAAGATTTTCTTTTGAACGGAAGTAATAATGTAGAAGGGCTTTGTTGATACCTGCCTCTGTTGCGATTTCGTCAAGGCGTGCGCCATCTAATCCTTTTTGAATAAAGACCTTTTTAGCAGCTTCCAGAATTTTTTGTTCAGTTGATAAATCTAAGGGTACAGCCATTTAACTAAAAGTTTTAACTAAAAGTTTTAACTAAAAAATTAATGATGGCACAAAAGTATTCAGTCGTTTTGAAACGAAGAAATATTTGACCATAAAATTTAACTTTTTAGTTAAAAATTTAAAGATGATTTAACATTGTTCAACCAATGGGTCACCACTTCACGTTTTGAGGCTGCCACTTCAATTTCAAAACCGTCTGTCAACACAAGTACACCGCCTTTTTGATAGCGGACAATGTGGTTCGGATTAACTGAGTCAGACCTGTGCACACGGATGAAAGGCTTTAAATCATCAAATTCTCCGAGATTTTTACCTACTGAAATTTGCCTATGTTCGGTTAAGACGAACTCAGTCGAGGTCTTTTCTTTTACAGAACTCATTCTGATGATTTCGTTGACTTGAACGATATAGATACCATCCAGGGTTGGTAAAACAATGCGCGGATTGGTATTAGAAATTAAGTTTTCTTTTAAAATTTCATATTGCGCTATTTTGTGTTTATCAAAAATATGTTTCTGAGCTTTCATCACAGATGCTGTCAAGTCTTTATGCGGAATAGGTTTCAGCAAAAAGTCAACCGCACTATACCTAAATGCTTGCACAGCATAATGGTTATGTGCTGTACAAAAAATGACATCAAAAGGAATATTTGGAAAACCCAATTTGTCGAGTAATTCAAACCCTGTCATGGTTTGCAAATCAACATCTAAAAACACCAATTCGGGTTTTAATTTTTTGATCGCATTGATTCCATCTTGGGCATTATTACAAACATCAACAATTTGTATAGTCGGGCAAAAAACCTTAATCAGATTTACAAGGACATCACAAGAAAGCTGTTCATCGTCAATAATGATTGTTTTCATACCTATTTGATAAAAATTGGTTAAAAAATACCTCTAAATGTAGCTTATCGTTTTTCAGTAAAACTGTTTTGCTTCATTTAGAGGTAATTAAAGTAGTGAATCTTTGGGAAAAAAAAATTAATCGTCTAAACGGAAAGATCCGCCTTGGTATCGAAGTATATTAACATACTGATTTTCATATTTTGAAATATTGCCTTGCGGTTCGTTGTCATTAACAACTGTCCTGAAAATGGGTGAAAAATTGAATCTCGTATGCAGGAGTTTCACAGGTTCATTTTGCATGTAATATGGAAATGCTGTGCCATATCGTTGCAACATTTTTCCAGTATAAAGCATACAATCATAACCTAAAAATGAATCAGAGTTAGGCATTTTATTGAATTTGCTGAAAAACTTTGAACGGAAATAGCCAACATCTAGGTTATTTCCTTCGATAAAGGTCGAACTAGTAATCCTAACATCCAATGTTTGATATAGGCTTGACAATGAGCCGTTAAAATCCATCCACTGCGGCATACCATAAACAGCGACACTACCTCGGCGTGGAGAAGCGGCTAATTTCTGCAAAAATGCAGCGACAAATGGCTCATCCCAAGAGGGTACAACAAAAACGGTTTGACCTGATGCGCGTAAATAGGGTTCAATTGTAAAATTGGATTCATTTTCTATTGACCATTCGTCAAAACGACCGCCATAAAGGGATTGATTGAGGGCGGAGTTGGCATCTTGAAAGAGTTTGAAACGTGAGGTTTCATAATCCGTTCTACGCCCAACCAAAACGACTTGCTCTGTTTTGTAGCGGGTACGTAAATGCTTAACAATATTATCGCAGTGCGTTTTCAAACTGGGTTTAACTTGAACGAAATATGGATTTGCACCATTAACGTCTCCTGTCGGAAAATAAGGCGAAACGTAAATCTTTTTCATACGATTGGCAAATTCCATCGTAGTAGGTACATTTTCCTTTTCAACAGGTCCTAAAAGTACATCTGCACGGCTCACTTCATAGCGTGATATGAGGTTATTGAAGTCTCCCCGAGAGTCCAGAACCGTTACTTTTAGGTTGAAAGCTTGAGTTGAAAGAGAATCTAAGGCGATTTTTGCACCCGCATAAAAGTCCAGAGCAAATTGCGCTTTAGAAGGACTTTCACGCCCTTCTACATATTGGGCCGTGAAAAATGGTAAAATCATGGCTAACTCATAGCTATTTTTGAGATTACCTGTTGATTTCGGGTCAGATACAACACCACCTGCCCCCGGAGTATTGCCGCTTATGACACCACCACTTGGGGGCGTTGTTGATGTAATGGGCGGCTTAGCCATTGGATCAGTTTTCCAACTGATGGTGTCCACCAAAACTGTTGAATTTGGATTGGTTTGACCTTGACCATTCGTTTGATCTGGCTTTTTCGACGGCAGTCTGGTTGTATCTGCTTTCTTAAAAAGGTCGCAGGATATCGTTGTGAGCGACATCGCAACTAAAAGTAAAAGGCCTGTGAGTACGTTCCTCATATTTTTAGGTTGTTTCATAGTTGAAAAAGATTGAATGAATCTAAGATTCGTTTGAAATTGTGTCAAACTTCTATATTTTTTTGCACTTTTTAAAGTTTTTCCTAACAAAACTTTACGAATAAACCGTTTTTTTCTTATTTACTCCCATTCGATAGTCGCGGGTGGCTTAGTTGAAATATCATAAACAACGCGGTTGATGCCCCGAACATTGTTGATAATATCCGTCGAAATCTCAGCTAAAAACGCATGTGGCAAATGCGACCATTCGGCTGTCATACCGTCCGTAGAACTCACGGCACGCAACGCAATCGTCTTTTCATAAGTCCTTTCGTCGCCCATAACACCGACCGATTGAACCGGTAAAAGGATTGTGCCTGCTTGCCAAACTTCGCTGTAAAGTCCCCATTTTTTCAAGCCATTGATATAAATAGCGTCCGCTTCTTGCAACATTGCTACTTTTTCAGGTGTAATGTCACCCAAAATGCGAATGCCTAAACCCGGTCCAGGGAAAGGATGGCGCATCAAAATATTCTCTGCCAAACCCAATTCACGTCCAACGCGACGCACTTCGTCTTTGAACAAAAAGCGCAAAGGTTCAACGATTTTTAAACCCATCTTTGCAGGCAAACCGCCTACGTTGTGGTGCGATTTTATCGTGACTGAAGGACCATGAACGCTGACGGACTCAATGACATCAGGATAAATCGTGCCTTGTGCCAACCATTTTATATATGGAAACAACTTAGCTTCGATGTCAAAAACTTCGATAAACATGCCGCCAATCGCTTTACGTTTTGCTTCAGGGTCAGAGAGACCCCTCAGTGCATCGTAGAATTTTTGCTTTGCATCAACGCCAGAGACGTTCAAACCCATTCCTTTATAGGATTCTAAAACCTCTTCATATTCGTTTTTGCGGAGCAAACCATTGTCAATAAAGAAGCAATACAAGTTTTTTCCAATGGCTTTGTGCAATAACAAGGCAGCAACGCTTGAATCCACACCACCTGACAATGCGAGTAAAACGTGTTCATCACCTACTTTTTTCTGCAAATCTGCTACTGTTTCTTCTACAAAATGCGCTGGAGTCCAATCGCCTTCACAACCTGCAATACCGAGAATGAAGTTTTTGAGCAATTGCAGACCGTCTAAACTATGCGTGACTTCTGGGTGAAATTGAATACAATAAACAGGTGCTTCGCCGTCAACAGCCGTTTTTTTATAGGCTGCCGTCACACCACCTTCTGAATTTGCCAACAACTCAAAACCTTCTGGCAGCTTTGTAATCGAATCGGAATGCGACATCCAGACTTGCGAACCTGTTTTTATACCTTCAAAAAAAGCATCTTCTTTCAGAATAGTGCTGATAGCTTGCTTGCCATATTCCCGTTTGCCTGATTTTTCGACCAAACCACCGCAGTGTTTGGCAATCATTTGTGCGCCATAACAGACACCCAAAACAGGGATTTTCCCCATAATTTTGTCTAAATCCATTGTCAACGCATTCGCATCACGGACAGAGAAGGGACTCCCACTCAAAATGACCGCTTTTACTGAGGGGTCAAGGGTATCGGGTAATTTGTTGTACGGAATGATTTCAGAATAGACATTCAATTCGCGGACACGGCGGGCAATCAACTGAGTGTATTGCGAGCCAAAATCGAGGATGACAATTTTTTCGTTCATGCCGCAAAGTTAGTTAAGTAATGGTGAATGGCGAATGGTGAATGGTGAATTTTAATGGTGAATGGTGAATATTTTAATGGTGAATGATGTATTACTTTTAATTTCCTTAAATTCGCCTCACTATTCACCATTCCCTATTCACCATTCATCATTCACCATTCACCATTAAAAAAATGGGCTATAAAACCAACGCTTCGATGGTCATTTTGCGGAATGGCACGTCTTATTTGTTACTAAAACGCAATAAAGAGCCTTTTATCGGACATTATGTGCCTGTGGGTGGAAAAGTTGAACCGCATGAAAGTCCAATAAAAGCGGCTATGCGGGAGACGTTTGAAGAAACAGGTTTCACGATTGACAATCCTAAGTTCTGTGGCATTTTGGTTGAGTCATCGCCTGCAAAATACAATTGGACTGTGTTTATCTATTTGGCGGATATTCCAAAAGTGCCGCCTCCACCCTGCCCCGAAGGCACATTGGAATGGATTGAACACGACGACATTCTGACTGTACCAACACCTGAAACCGATTTTCAAGTCTATAAATATGTCGTTGAAGGTAAGCCTTTTATGTTCAATGCGGAATATGATGAACACATTCAATTGTTGAAAATGACGGAGGAGTTTGAAGATATGGTTGTGTTTGAAAAGCAAGGTTAATTTGCATTTTTGGTTAAAAAATGTTAAATTTCAAGCCATAAATGGGTGTTTTGTTAAAGAAATCATAAACCTCTAAGGTCGGAATAAACTTAATCTATATCTCTAAGTCTATTTCTACATGGCTTCAAAAGAGAAGCAAACACCAACGGCTATTGTCGGGGTGATTTCAAATCACCCCGACAATTTGACCTAACACCCCCTTCCGAAGGAATTCTTTGGATCAGTATAAACCTTATTTTTTTATCTAATTTTTAAAAACAAAAAATATGAAAAAGATTCTTGTAGCAGCACTCTTTGTTTGCGGTTTCACCATCGCCTCTAATGCACAATCCACACCTGTCGTTGACAAACGTGAAGCAAACCAAAAAGAACGCATCAAAGACGGCGTGAAAAGTGGTGAATTGAACAAAGCAGAAACCAAACGGTTGGTCAAAAACCAAAGACACATCAAACGCACAGAAGCCAAAGCGAAATCTGATGGCGTTGTGACACCTGCTGAAAAGGCTAAATTGCATAAAGAACAAAAAAGAGCCAGCAAACGGATTGCTAAACAAAAGCATGACAAGCAGGACAGAAACTGATATTACCTTAGGAACGCCAAAATAATAACATGCCTTTTTGTCATTCTGAACGCAGTGAAAGAATCTGTATAAACTGTTGATTTAAAATGTTTTATATAGATTCTTTAACTGCGTTACTAATGAACCGCATCCTAAACGTTGGCAGGGTTCGCAACCCTGCCAACGTTAATACATTGTTCATTCCGTTTTAAACACCGACGCTTGCGAGGGGATTGTCCTCAGAATGACAAAAAGCGACTTTGCTTTTTACACGTTCCTTATACAAAAAGCCGATGCTTCACTTTGAAACATCGGCTTTTTCACTTAAGCTAAAATAGGGAACTAAAGAATCAGCGCAAATCCCTCACATCCCAATCTTCTGTGGTCTAAAAAAATTACGATACCATTACTTCCACAGGCTGCGTGTATTCGCTTGTCTTCATATCTGGTCCAATGGTCTTACCATGTATCAACAGTTTGACACCAAAAGGATAGGTCAGTTCCATTTTTCGAGTTTCATTGTACAAGCCGTTTTGCCATGCGCCACCATCAATCTGCACTTCAAAGGCAGTGGTGACAGCGTATTGGGCTTTATCCCATTCCACTATGATAACGCCTCTACGGGGGTCATTATAGGCTCTCAAATTCGTGGGCGGTGCTACGTAAGTGATGTTTTGATGCTCAGGCGTTTTGTTGAGCGTGAAACCCGCATCTGTTTTCAATTTGTCTTGCTGATTGGTTGTCCATTCGGCATCCATCAATTTGGCGATGCGCACCAAGGCATTGTAAAGAGCTTCTTGGGCTGCGTTTTTCGCATCTATCGCTTCCTTTGCTCGGCTTTTACTTTTAATCAATGCCGTTTGGAATGCTTCTGCGCTGACATTCATGGCGGTTACGGCGGGTTGGAAAAGAACATAAACGGGATTGCCGTTCATGTTGTCATAGACGATGTCGGCGAACGTCTTGAACTCGTCTTGTTTGATGCGCCTAATGACGCTGCAATTAATGAAACTCATTT
>JAYSQG010000028.1:0-8750 GCA_043721685.1 Saprospiraceae bacterium
TTTTTCCTGCCATTACTATATGCCTTGCCGTTGTCCAAATTGTCGGATAATGTTTTAAAAATTTACAAATACTGTGATTGCTGTATGCAGCTGTCAGACGGTTTCTAATTTCCATCGGCTCTTTTTTTAAGTGTGTTTAAAAGCACAGCTACTCAAACTATCCTGTAATACTGAGGGGTATTACGTTTGGGATGTTTAGTGTTTTTTTAAGCCCACCTCTATTCTTCAACGCCTCTTATACTGAGGGTTGTTCCTATCACAGCTGATATATAAATTTGGGAAAACCTGCTCTGATGCCTGTGCATACAGACACTAAGATATTATTGGTAACTACCAATCATTTTTTTTTATATTTCTTCATCTTAAAATCAAAATTTTGTATGAAAAAAGTTCTTTTTACTCTAATTGCGCTTATTTGCTTCGTCGGTTTTGCGGCAGCACAAAGAACAATCAAAGGGACGGTAACTGCTAAAAATGGTGAACCGCTCGTTGGTGTTAGTGTTGTTGTGAAAGGCACGACAAATGGTGCTGTAACTGACTTGGACGGTAATTATACCCTCCAAGTGCCGAAAAATGCGGCTACATTGGTTTACAGTTATGTCGGATCGATATCAAAAGAAATTCCAATCGGTTCTTCTGATGCTATTAATGCGATTCTTTTAGAAGACGCTTCCGTTCTGAGTGAAGTCGTTGTTACAGCGTTGAATATTTCGCGCTCAAAAAAATCGTTGGGCTATTCAGTCCAAGATGTCAAAGGTGAAAACTTGACCTTGGCGCGTGATGCCAATGTTGCAAATGCCCTTGCGGGTAAAGTAGCAGGTGTCCAAGTATTGGGTCAATCGGGTGCTAAATTCGGTACACCTAATATTCGTATTCGTGGTGTGAACTCATTGACAGGTGGTGATCCACTTTATGTTGTTGACGGTACGCCAACTGACATCAGCCAAGTCAATATGGACGATGTTGACAATTTGTCTGTTTTGAAAGGACCTGCTGCAACTGCCTTATATGGTAATCGTGCTGCTGCAGGTGTTGTCATTATCACGACAAAAAGAGCAAAAGTAGGTTCAGGTGGTTTTGAAATCAATCACAGTACGACTTATGATGCAGTGGGTGCATTGCCAGAATATCAGAATGAATACGGTGGTGGTTATTCACAAGACTGGGAGACATTTACTTACAATCCAGCAGTTCATCCTGCTGCATGGAGTTCTTACAACGGTCAAAAGATTTTAGATTACTCGGCAGACGAAAGCTGGGGACCTAAGATGGATGGTTCACCACACCGTTCTGCGGCCTCTTGGCAGCAAGGCCCTGGATTTGGTCAATTGACACCTTTTTCGCCAAATCCAAACAATGTTCGGGACTTTTTTGAAAAGCCTTTGAGTCACAATACAAATATTGCTTTTTCAAGAGCGACAGAATTGTTCTCGACGCGTATATCATATACGCACATCAATACAAACGGTATCATGCCGAACAGCAATCAGAAAAAAGATTTTATCAGTGCTAAAAACTCTGTTAATGTCACAAAAAACTTTTCTGTTAACTTAAATATCAATTATACAAACACCAATACCTTGAACCGTCCTGCTGACCAATATGGTGGATCGGGTAATACATTGGATGGTTGGAACCAAACCATTGGCTCTTTCAACCAATGGTTTCAACGTCAGTTGAGTATTGATGATTTGAAAAACTATAAGAATGCGGATGGTACTTTCAGAAGTTGGAATATCGGTGGTCCGACTGACCCAAAACCAAAATATTGGGACAGCCCTTATACGCAGATGTACGAAAGTACGAACAACCAAAAACAAGAGCGTTTGTTCGGTGATTTTGGTTTGACTTATAAGTTTACGGATTTCTTGAAAGCGACAGTTACAGCACGTCGTGATTTAGATACTTACAATGGTGAAGGTCGTATCGCTTATGGTACGCTTAATGAAGGTGGAAAAGGTGGCATGTCCACTTATACAACAACTTCAAAGGAAGATAACTACGAAGGGATATTGAGCTATAATCAAAACTTTGCAGGTGATAAAATTTCTGTTTCTGCAACTGCGGGCGGTAATATGCGGAATGATGAGGTTAGAACATATTTCCAGCAAACAGTTGGTGGTTTGACAACGCCTGGTTTTTACAATATTGCAGCTTCTAAAGACAGACCTAATATCAGCAATCGTTTGTTCAATAGAAAAGTGAACAGCGTTTTTGCCAACGCCAGCTTTGGTTATGGTAATTTTGCTTATGTTGATGTGTCTGCACGTAATGACTGGTCTTCAACATTACCTGCAGCAAATAACTCTTATTTCTATCCATCTATTTCAGGGAGTTTTGTATTCACAGAGCTTTTGCCACAAAATGATATCTTGTCATTTGGTAAAATCAGAGCAGGTTTTGCAAAAGTGGGTACTGACGTTGGACCATACAATATCAATCCAATTTTTGGTACGGGCAACCCTTATGGTTCAAACCCAGTTCAAGTAATTCCGAGCACTTTGTTGAATCAAGACTTGAAACCGGGTCTTTCTTCTTCGTATGAAGGGGGTATTGACTTGAAATTCTTTAAGAATAAATTAGGAATCGAATTTACAGCTTACCAAAATGATAATAAGGATCAAATTATTCCTTTGGCAGTATCGCCAACAAGTGGATTCAGTAATGCCATCATTAATGCGGGTAATATTCAAACCAAAGGTCTTGAATTGCACATTTTCGTGAATCCTATTCAAACAAATGACTTTGATTGGAATTTTGATATCAACTTAGACAGAAGCCGTTCAAAAGTTGTAGAGTTAGCACCCGGTTTGACAAACTACCAATTGGGTAGCACATGGCGCGGTTTGACTATCAATGCACGTGAAGGTGAAGAATGGGGCTTGTTCAATGGTCGTAAGATTCAAATTGACGCTGCTTCTGGAAAACGTATTGTAGGTGCAGATGGTCAATATGTTTTTGATTTGAATAAAAATCTGGGTTCTGTTTTACCAGAATTTAAAGGTGGTATGGTCAATACATTGAAGTATAAAGATTTAGTGCTTCGTTTCAATATTGACTTCATTGTGGGTGGTAAATTCTTCTCAGTAACACGTATGTTCAATGCTTATTCAGGTTTGGCTGCTGAAACAGCAGGTTTGAATGAGTTAGGTAAACCAAAACGTGACCCAGTTGCCAGCGGCGGTGGTATTATCCTTGATGGTGTTACAGCAGACGGTAAGCCCAATACAACACGTGTTGAAACGCAATCGTTCTATGAAGATGCTTCATTTGCATTACATGATTACTGGATGTTCGACCAAACGTTTGTTAAGTTAAGAGAAGTAGCATTAGGCTACAATGTTCCTAAGAAAACGCTTGGCAATATGCCTGTAAAATCAGTTTATGTTGGTTTATTGATACGTAATCCATTGATGATTTACAGTGCAGTGGGTAAAGGTCTTGATATCTCAGAAGCTGAATCATATTGGACAGAAGGCGGTCAATTACCTTCCGTTCGTTCGTTTGGTTTGAATGTTAAATTCGGTTTCTAATAATCCGTTTTATCAACAATAAGTCAAAAAACACATGAAAATACGACCCCTCAGTATTTTCATCATTCTTAAACTAAATAATAACTATTAAAATGAAAATAGTTTCTAAAATATTAAAATCAAGCCTTATCGTTGCTTTATTGGCGACAGGTGCTTGTAAAGATTTCACAGAGTTTGGGGATATCAACCTTAGCCCAAACAACCCATCAATAGCCAGTACAGCCAGTTTGTTGACAGGTGCTATAACAAATGTGGGTGGTGTTGCAACGAGCCAAGTGCCTTGCTTATATACACAACAATTAGGTGATGTCACGTATATCGAGGAATCTCGCTACAAAACAGTTAATTTCTCCTATGGCGGTTTTTATACATCGCCCCTCAATTCGTTGAATTATATCATCAAGTTGAATACAGATGAAGCGACTAAAAATGCAGCAGCAGCCAATGGTTCAAATGCGAATCAGATTGCACTTGCACGTATCTTGAAAGCCTATTTCTTTTTGAATATCACTGACCGTTGGGGTGACGCACCTTATTCACAAGCATTGAAAGGTAAAGACAATTTCTCTCCTGCTTTTGATACACAACAAGCTATTTATACCGACCTTTTCAAGGAATTGAAAGAAGCGCAAGCACAATTCGATGGTGGTAAGACAATTGTAGGTGATATCATGCTGTCAGGTAATACGGCTCGTTGGAAGAAATTTGCGAATACACTCCGTGCTGTCATGGCATTGCGTTTGTCAAAAATTGATCCAACCAAAGGTAAAGCAGAATTTGTCGCAGCTCTTGCAGACGGTGCATTCACATCTAACGCCGACAATGTTTCTTTCAAATATTTGAAAGATGCAAACTACGAAAGCCCACTTTACAGTAACTACGTTACAGGTAATCGTAAAGACTTTGCCGTCAGTGATGTGATGATCAATTATTTGGTCAAAACAAATGACCCGCGTATCGCTGCTTACGCAGACAAAGCAACAGCGACACAGACATACAAAGGTGTGCCTTATGCTGTCTTCCCAGCAGCTGTTAAAGCTCAAGATGTTTCTTTGGTTGCAGCAGCTAAATTAGCGGCTCAAGATGCAGCCGTACCTGTTGCAACTTATGCTCAATTGCTTTTCTCACAAGCAGAAGCCGCTAAATTGGGTTGGATAACAGGCAGTGCTCAGCTTCTATACCAAGATGCTATCAAAGCTTCGATGCAACAATGGGGCGTTTATACGACGGATGCTGCATTTGCAACTTACCTTTTAGGCACAGATGTCCTTTACACAGATGCAAAAGCATTGGAATTGATTGGTACTCAGAAATGGGTTGCTTTATTCTATATGGGCTACGAATCTTGGGCTGAATGGCGCAGAACAGGTTATCCTGTATTGACACCAGCAGCAAAACCGCTTAATACAAGTGGTCAAATACCGCGTAGAATGGCTTATCAAACAACTGAAGCAACGCTCAATAAAATAAACTACGATGCTGTTATAGCTCGTCAAGGTGCGGATAACCAAGACACGCGTGTTTGGTGGGATAAGAAATAAAATTAGATGAATGAAATAGTGAAAACTATTCCGACAAGCCGCTCTCTTTTTGAGGGCGGCTTTTTTAATATCAAATTCCGAATTGTCGTTCGTCGAAAATCAAAACACACCCCTCACGGTAGGGCATTCCAGTTTTTGGGAATGCCTTTTTTTTGTTGAGGAATCATCAAAATTACCCCCCTCAGTATATTACCCGTCTAATAATATTATTTTGAAGGTTTTTGGGTTAATATTGGTGTTTTTACTGAGGGGGGGGCAATCAAAATAATATAAACGCATTTTGTATTTATGAAGAATAAAATTTCCAAAATCGTAAATTATTGCAGCAATACAATGTTTTAGGAGGTTTGAAAAAAATATAAAAAACAATATGCCTAAATAGACAATTTCACTGCATAGTTTTGTGCGGCAGAAGTTCAAAATTATATTGTTTGAGGTACAAAACCTTTGTATATAACGCAACTTATTTTTTGTAACATCGAATAACCTAATTTTCAACTTATTAGAAAGCCTTTTGAGTTGGTTTATCGGGAAAAAACAACCCCTTGTATGAGTGTTGTAAAGGTTTGTCGAAACTTTTTTAAAAAATTAGGCAGCAGAATATATATTGAAACGTTGTTAACGCGTATATTTATGCTTAACTTTTTCTTAACGCAATTTTAACATTTACTTTACTATTCATTGATACTCAACGGTTATAAAGTCCTTTCTACTATAATTTCATACCTTAAAAGTCCAGAAAACTGCCCTTTTAGTCATTTTTTACTGAGGGGGTGTTAAATTTTTTTTTTTAAAAAAAGATAGAAATGTTAAAATATTTCTAAATTTGGGTCGAATTTTCATTTTTCAAATATTTATTCATCTAAAATCAAATTAGTATGAAAAAACTCTCACTAGTTTTGACGATGGTTCTACTCATCGCCGGCTTCGCAGTCGCGCAAAGAACCATAACGGGAGCAGTCGCCGATGCAAAAGGTGAACCCATGGTAGGCTCAAGCGTCCTTGTAAAAGGAACTTCTACTGGTACGGTTACTGACATTGATGGCAAATTCTCTCTAAGTGTACCTGCAGATGCCAAAACTTTGGTATTCAGTTTCGCAGGTTACCAAAGCCAAGAAGTTACATTAGGCGCATCGAACGCGATTAATGTCAATTTGGCTGAAGCATTCCTTCAAGAGCTTGTTGTAACAGCTATCGGTATCCAAAGGGAAAAGAAAGCCCTTGGTTACTCGGCTTCTGACATTAAAGCGGAGGACATCGCACAAAGATCTGAAAGTGACCCATTACGGGCACTGACATCAAAAGTGGCAGGTGTCAATGTTGTAGGTGGTGGTGGTGCACCTGGACAATCTACGAAAATCAACATTCGTGGTATTTCATCATTGACAGGAAACACACAGCCTTTGTTTGTTGTGGATGGTATTCCTTTTGACAACTCTGTCAATCCGTCAACTAACTCAAATGGTGGTACTCAATTCTCAAACCGTGCATTTGACATTGACCCGAACAACATCGAAAGTATGACAATTTTGAAGGGTGCGGCTGCGGCGGCTCTTTACGGTTCTCGTGCAACGAATGGTGTTGTTGTTATCACAACAAAAACAGGTAAGAAAAACCGTAAAGGCTTAGAAGTGACTTTCAACTCATCTTCTTCTGTTGAAAAAGTGGCTAATTTACCTGAGTATCAAAACAAATATACTCAAGGTTCAAGCCAGACCTACAACGGTGGTTTCATCGGTAACTGGGGCTCTCCATTCCCTGAGTATGTTGACGAGATTAACACAAAAAACTTTGGTGGCGAATCACGTTACTCAAAAGTTTATGCTTCTGGATATCCAGAAGGGACTGTGCCTCACCCTTTGACAGGTGTTCCTTTCGGTGCAGCACGTTATCAAGCGGTTTTTCCAGAATTGATGAACGGTACAGCTGCCGTTGCGATTCCTTTGAAACCGTATAATTTCATCAATGACTTTTTCAGAACAGGTCTTTTGACTGAAAATTCAATGACATTCAATGCAGGTGGTGAAAACACAGGCTTGAGTGCTACAATTTCGCGTATGGATAACAAAGGTATCTTACCGATGTACAAAGCGAACAAATTGGGTAGTTCTACGGACGTTGCAAATGACTGGGGCAGTGATAACTGGTCAAATGCCAATGCTTCACGGACATCATTGAGTTTTGGTGGTAATGCAAAGTTGGCAAATGGTTTAACGATAATTGGTAACGTTAACTACGTCAACACGACGCAAGAAACACCACCTGTTGCGCCTTCTTATTTTGCTGACTATGGTACTTCGGGTGATGCATCACTTTTCTCTCGTTTGTTCTACTTGCCACGTAACTACAATTTAACCGGTTTTCCATTTGAGAACCCAGTTAGCCGTGACAACGTGTTTTATCGTGCATTGGACAATCCGATTTGGTTAGCGAAATACAGCCGTTATAATTCGGATGTCAATCGTGCATTTGGTAACTTAACTTTAAGCTATGATGTTACGCCTTGGCTTAACTTGATGGCAAAAGGTGGTATCAATACTTACCACGAGGCTCGTAAAAGTGTTTTACGTAGTGGTGGTGTATTTTATCCAATTGGACGTATTTGGACTGATGATTTAGTGAATACAGAGATTGATATGAACTATATCGCTACTTTCTCTCACAAATTGTCGCCAGACCTCGATTTACGTGTTATGGCTGGTATGAATAACAATCAAAGAAGTTTTTCTTCTCAGTTTGTTGATGCAACAGGGATCATTACCTCGTCTCTTTTGAACGCGAATGCAACAACGACTCAAATCGTTTCCAATACAAGAAGATTGCAACGTTTATATGCGGCGTATATGGATGCGCAATTGAGCTATAAAAACTACCTTTACTTAGGTGTTGTGGCGCGTAATGACTGGACTTCAACGCTTTTGCGTCCTGACGGAACAGGTAATAACAAATATTTCTATCCAGGTGTAAATACCTCATTTGTTTTTACGGATGCTTTTGGTATCAGCAACAATATATTGAGCTTTGGTAAAATCCGTGCGGCTTACACACAAGTAGGTAACGAAGCATCGCCATACCAAACATCAAGTAATTACTCTTTGAATACGCCTTTTGTAACATCAACAGGTGGACGTATCAACCGTGCAAGTGTAGGCAATACATTAGGAAATGCTGATTTGATAAACGAGTTGACTAAAGAAATTGAATTGGGTACTGACCTACGTTTCTTCCGCAACCGTTTGGGCGTTGACTTTACGTGGTTCAAGCGTAATTCACTCAACCAAATTACTTCTGCGGACTTACCAAACTCTTCAGGTTTTACAAGAGCGATTATCAATGCAGGTGAGATTCAAAACAAAGGTATCGAGTTGGGTTTAGACATCACACCTATCAAAACGGCTGGTGGCTTAACTTGGAATGCTTATGTCAACTTCACACGCATCCGTTCTTTGATTGTTAACTTAGGTACAGGTGCTGATGCACCAAAGGAAATCGTTTTGGGTGTTCCGGGTACTTCATTCGGTACAATTCACCGGGTAGGTGAGCAATACGGTCAAATCTTTGGTACAAAAATCGCGCGCAGCGATGATGGTAAATATTTGATTGATAAGAATACGGGTTTGACCGTTTATGAGCCAAGCAATCAAATCATCGGGAATCCAAATCCTGACTTTATCTT
>JAYSQG010000029.1:0-2956 GCA_043721685.1 Saprospiraceae bacterium
TACTCAGGTAAATGTTATGACCAAGCAGGTCATCTTTTGGAAACAGATGCGCTGGGCAGTTCACCATATATCGCAGAAGTGATGCTTTTTGCGGGCAATTTCGCACCTCAAGGCTGGGCTTTTTGTCAAGGACAGCTTATACCGATTGCTGAAAATGATGCTTTGTTTGCTTTGATAGGCACAACTTATGGCGGCGATGGTCAGACAACTTTTGGCTTACCAGATTTAAGAAGTCGTATTCCTATTGGCATCGGTCAGGGTCCAGGATTGTCAAGCCGCGTACTTGGCGAGCAAGCAGGCACTGAAAGTGTCACGATAGAGGCTAATAATATGCCTACTATTGGTCAAACGGTTCCCATTGTTAAAAACAGAGCGGTTGGTACAGCCACAACGGGTGTTGTCGAAGGCAGAATAGACGCGACAAGAAGTTTGACTGTAACGGGTGGCGGGCAATCGCATACCAATATACCGCCTTTCCTGGGTTTGAACTTCTGCATTGCGCTATATGGCATTTTTCCATCCCAAAATTAAATATTCAAGCATACCCCCTCAGTATGGGGCATCTAATAACACATTAAAATTCTTTTCGAATGAATATTACACGTCGTCATTTTTTTCAACGGTTTTCTAAAAAAACGGAATCTCAAACCGTAGAAACGCCCAATGAGCAGCCATCGATTTCTTTTCGTTCACTTGGTGCTGAACCATTTATAGGCGAAGTTATAGTTGTACTCTACAATTTTGCACCACGTGGTTGGGCATTTTGTAGTGGACAGCTCTTGTCCATTGCTCAAAATACGGCTTTGTTCTCGATATTGGGTACAACGTATGGTGGTGATGGTCGTACAACTTTTGCCTTACCCAATTTGAATGGTAGTGTAGCTATGGGTGTTGGGCAGGGTCCTGGGTCGTCACCAATTAACCTTGGTGAAACAGGGGGAGTTAGTACTGTAACATTGACGACCAGCCAAATACCAACACAGACTGTATCAGTCAATGAAATCATGGTGCGCGGTACTGGCGGTACACAAGGTTTTGGTCTTGCCAAAGGTGCGGCAGCAGGTGCGGGTGCTTTAGCGGCTTCACAAACGCCTACGGCTATTGATAATACGCCGCCTTATTTGTGCTTGAATTATGTCATCGCTGTTCAAGGGGTTTTTCCACTAGGCAGCTAAAAAAGCAAATACAACTGTTCCACATGGGGCATATTTTATTTTAAAAAAAGTTAATTTATAAATATTGACAAAATGAATCAATACTTACCAAATCGTCGCTCTTTTTTACAACGCAGCCTTGCTCTATTAGCAGGTTTGACGGCTGTGCCTTTAATTGGCAAGAGCACAACAACCTCGTTATCAAATAGTGCTCCTTTAGATTCAGAACCATTTATAGGCGAAATCATGATTTTTGCTGGCAATTTCGCGCCAAGAGGTTGGGCTTTTTGTGCAGGACAACTTTTGCCCATTAATCAAAATCAGCCATTATTTAGTTTGCTTGGGACAACTTTTGGCGGCAATGGACAAACAAATTTTGCACTACCTGACTTGCGTGGTCGCATGGTCGTTGGTGTTGGAAATAATTTTGTTTTAGGTCAGCGTAGTGGCTCTGAAACGATAACATTAACAGCTGCCAACATCCCCGGGCTTAGTACTGCAACGAGTAAAGTCGTAATTCGAACGACGGGTACACAAGGCTCAGGAGTAACAGATGGCGGAGCTAATGGCTCAACGAATACCGTTTTAGCCAAAACGAATAGTACGCAAGCCCTGAATAATATGCCGCCATATCTGGCTATCAATTATGTCATTGCATTACAAGGTATATTTCCAAGCCGTAGTTGAGACAATTTATGAAGCACTATTCTTTATGTGCATCATATAAAGTGTAATTAATCAAACGAAATAGTCAAAATAATCATGAAAATAATCAATTGGATAAAACTACTGCTTGTAGTTCTCCTACCGGTTCAACTCCTCGCACTCCCGCCAATGGGCAGTACCTTAAATATTACAGGTACGACCGTAGGTGCACCGACGGCAAAGTTCCCGTTATTGGGTTCTACGTCGGGTAGTTGTAGCCTCAATCCAACGGCTGAACCTTATCGTCTTTATACAATCACATGTGATATGTCAACAACGATTACCATAAATATCACCAATGTTATTGATGCAGGTGGTAGTACAGACGATACGGGTCTTTTTTGGTACACTGGTACATTCACTCCAGCGGCAGGGTGTACCAATTTTAGTAAAATTTGTAATGACCCAATGGGGTCTAATTTGACTTTTTCAGCGACAGCTAATACCACTTATACTTTTGCCGTCGTCGGTTTATTTGGTACTGCCGACGATTTTGCCCTGACATTAACGGCTGGAACAGGTAATATTAGTTCGAATACATCACCTGTCTTTGGTACCCCCTCAGTAACCAATGTAGGTTGTAATGGTGGTAGCAATGGCAGTGTTACGGTTTCAGCAACTGGTGGTTCAGGGGCTATTTCGTATTCGATATCTCCGAGTGTCGGTACCCAAAGTCCAACGGGTACATTCAGTGGTTTAACGGCACAGACTTATACCTTTACAGCAACAGATGCAAGTGGTTCTACCAAAACAACGACAGCAGCGGTAACACAACCAAATGCCATAGCTTTTGGCACCCCCTCAGTAACGAACGTAACATGTAATGGTGGTAGCAATGGCAGTGTTGTCGTATCGGCAACAGGTGGCACAGGTGCGATTTCATATTCGATTACACCCAGTGTTGGTGCGCAAAGTGGCGGTAGTTTCAGTGGTTTGACGGCACAGACATATACATTTACGGCAACAGATGCGAGTGGCTGTACCAAAACAACGACTGCAATGGTAACACAACCAACAGCCATTGTTTTTGGCACCCCCTCAGTAACGAACGTTAGTTGCAATGGTGGTAGCAATGGCAGTGTTGTCGTTTCAGCAAC
>JAYSQG010000030.1:0-2200 GCA_043721685.1 Saprospiraceae bacterium
TATGACGGTTAAAGAAGTCGTTTTAGGTTCTTTGTCCTTCAATGGACAACGTTGTACGGCTATAAAAATCGTTTTTGTACATAAAAGTATAGCAGATAGTTTTATTGAAAAATTGAATGTCGCTATCCAAAACCTAAAAGTTGGTATGCCTTGGGAAAAAGGCGTCAATATCACGCCTGTTGCAGAGCCTGAAAAACCGGCTTACCTTAATGCGGTGATTGAAGATGCCGTTTCAAAAGGCGCAAAAATCGTCAATACTGAGGGGGGCACAGGCAGCCACTCTTTTGTTTTTCCAACAGTTGTTTATCCAGTTTCGGCAGGCATGACGCTTTATACAGAGGAACAATTTGGTCCCGTCGTTCCTGTTGCCGTTTTTGATGATTTGGAGCAACCGATTCAATACTTAATCGAAAGCGACCATGGTCAACAATGTTCGATTTTTGGCACAGACCCTGCACAAATTGCGCAACTCATAGACCCGCTTGTGAATCAAGTCACCCGCGTCAATGTCAATGCGCAATGTCAACGGGGTCCAGATACGTTTCCATTTACTGGTCGTAAAGATTCGGCACAAGGCACACTTTCGATACTCGATGCCTTGCGCTCGTTTTCGATTCGGTCGGTTGTGGCAACAAAGGATATTGAAGCAAATAAAGAACTGTTCAACGAAATTATCAAGGAAGATTTGTCGAATTTCCTTTCGACACGATTCATTTTTTGATGATTGTCGAGAGACAATAGTACCCCTCAGTATTATGGCTAACACAGAGTTAATTCTCGGTGTTAGCCATTTTCATTTTTACTCATAAGTGTATCAAAACCGAACACCTACTGTATCAAAAGCGAACATGTTTCTATAATTACATTATTTAAACAATTGACAATCAACAAACTACTCCGTGGCACTACCTTTTTACTAAAGATAGTGAGCCATCAACTAAAAGCGGGCTATTAAAAAAACGAAATTTTATGGACAGAGTTATTGAGAAAAAAAATGGTCAACCAAACGCCTTTTAACCATTGGGGGAATTATTGCAATCATTGCCCTCATCGTGGCGAGTTATGTGATGACATCGGGCAAAAGCCGGTTGAATCTTGATACCGAACGCATTACGATTAGTGAAATTAAAAAAGGCGCTTTTCAAGAAACGATACCCGTAAATGGAACGGTTTTGCCGCAAACAACAATCTATTTAGATGCTTTGGAAGGGGGTCGTGTGGAAGAAAAATACGTCGAAGATGGGGCAATGATGAAGCGCGGACAAGCCATTTTGCGCTTATCGAATACCGATCTCGAATTGAGCCTTGCCAATCAAGAAACACAGGTTTTTAATGTGTTGACGCAAATGAATATTTCTAAAAATTCGGCAACACAAAACACGATTCGACAACTCAATCAATTGGCAGAAGTGGACAATGCTTTGGCAGAAGCTGAACGGGTTTATAATTTGAATAAAAAACTATACGAAGACAAAGTCATTGGTTCTCAAGACTTTAAGCAAGCAGAAAACAACTATAACTATCAAGTTCGGCGTAAAAAATTGACAGAAGATATTTTAAGCCAAGACACAGAATCCGTCAATTTGATGGGTAAACAGGACAAAGAGTCCTTGAAAAGAATGCAAAACACGCTCGCTTTGATGCGTCGAAAAGTGGGAGATTTAGTTGTTCGCTCGCCGATTGATGGGCAATTAACCTCATTAGATGCGGAAATTGGACAGTCTATTAATAGAGGTGTGCGCTTAGGTCAAATCGATATGACAACAGGTTTTAAAGTAAGGGCGGATATTGATGAACACTATATCAGCCGTATTTATCCAGGTTTGAAAGGGACGTTTAGTTTGGCGGGTAAGGACTTTAATTTGAGTATAAAAAAGGTCTATACTCAAGTAACGGGCGGACGTTTTCAAGTAGATATGGTCTTTGAAGGTAAAGTTCCCGAAGGCATTCGGCGCGGACAAACGCTGCAAATTCGCTTGGCTTTGAGCGACGAAACGCAAGCTATTTTGTTACCTCGTGGCGGTTTTTATCAGCAAACAGGCGGTAATTGGATTTTTAAAGTGAGTGAAAAAGGCGATATTGCTTACAAAGTGGATATACAATTGGGTCGTCAAAGTCCTGATTATTATGAGGTTTTGCAAGGCTTGAATCCAAACGATAAAGTGGTGACGAGTAGTTATGAAAACTATGGCACGATGCA
>JAYSQG010000031.1:0-28640 GCA_043721685.1 Saprospiraceae bacterium
CTTTCCAAAAGCCATCAAATTAAAAATTCTTATTGTCGGATTGATGATGAGCATTGCTTTAGCGACAGCGATGTATCTACTATGGTGTCCCGTTGGCAGCGATTTTATCGAAAACCTAAGTGGCAAATATTTTATCCCTATTTTTCCCTTGTTTTTCCTGGCATTACCGTCCTTTGATTTAAAAAAATATCGTTTTTTTACGTCTGAAAAATGGATAGCCGCGTGGTTGTGGCTAACTTTACTGTATGGTGTTTGGCAAGTATGGACACGATATTATGTTTAAATGGTAAGCTCTTATGAATAATTTAGCATTAAAAAAAAATCAAAAAGCATTTTCCAGAAATGAATTTCACTAAAATCACTCCCTCAGTATTGCTTGAAATACAAGCAGCTTTGGGCAACGATTGCGTTTTTACGGATACCGAAACGCTCGAAAAACACAGTCAAGACCAATCTAAAAGTCCACTCTTTCTACCTGAAGTTGTTGTCAAACCGCACAATACTGAGGGGGTATCGCAGTTGCTCAAAATCTGTAATGAGCATCAAATTCCCGTGACTGTTCAAGGTGGTTTGTCTGGCGTGTCGGGTGCAGCGTTACCTGTTTTAGGCGGTGTTGCCCTTTCGATGGCGCGTTTTGATAAAATTTTAAACATTGACAAAGCCAATTTTCAAGTCACTACTGAACCGGGTGTGATTACAGAACATTTGCAGAATATATTGAAAGACGAGGGTTTATTCTATCCACCCGACCCACAAGGTAGAGGTTGGTCATTCATCGGTGGCAATGTCAACACGAATGCGGGCGGTCCGAAATGCGTCAAATATGGTGTTACCCGCGACTATGTTTTAAATCTCGAAATCGTATTGACGACAGGTGAAGTGATGTGGACAGGCGCGAATACTTTGAAATTTTCGACAGGTTATAATTTGACACACCTTATCATCGGCTCGGAAGGTACGCTGGCAGTGGTGACTAAAATCGTTTTAAAACTTCTGCCCTTGCCGACATTTAACTTATTGATGCTCGCTTCATTTCCAGATGCCGAAGATGCGTGTGCGGCTGTGGCAGCTGTTTTTCAAGCGGGCGTTATGCCATCGGGTTTGGAGTATATGGAACATGCGGTAGTCGCCTATTCAGCCCGTTATCTCGGTGTCGAACCCCTCTCCAAAGGGAGTCCCTCGGACAGTAAAGACCATGATGCTTACCTAATCATCGAGGTTGACGGTTCAAATATGGATGTTTTGCTTGAAGATTGTGAAAAAATAGCCACCGTTTTGCAGGATTTCAAAGTTGGTGACATTCTTTTTGCAGACAACGAAGCACAAAAAACAGAGATTTGGAAACTACGCCGCAACGCTGGAAATGCTATGGATGTACTGTCAAAAGAAAAATGGAGCGAAGATACGGTAGTTCCACGCGCTGCTTTGCCTCAACAACTACACGGTATAAGACAAATCAGTAAAAAATACGGTCTTGAAATTATCAATCTCGGACATCTGGGCGATGGCAATATGCACATCAATATCATGTCAGACATTGTTCCAACAGAAGAATGGTACGCCAAAGCCAAACAAGCCAAGCGCGAAATATTTGAATTGACAAAGTCGCTCAATGGTATGCTATCAGCTGAACATGGCGTTGGTTTTATACAAACACCTTATTTAGATGTCTTTTTTAACGAAACACATCGTGCGATACTGAGGGGTATCAAAAAAGTTTTTGACCCGAAGGGCATTTTAAATCCGAATAAGTTTGTCTAATGGCAACAAAAATTCACATCAAGTGTTATATTTGTGATTATTTCGTAAATATTAATCTAAAAACGTATAAAAATGATACTTGAATTCAGTATTAGCAATTTCCGTTCAATAAAAGATATACAAACTATCAGCTTTGTTGCATCTTCTGTTATTTCTAAATACAAGGAAGTGGATGAAAATAATACTTTTCAAGCGACTGATAAAATAAGGTTATTGAAAAGCCTTGCTATTTACGGAGCTAATGCGAGTGGTAAAAGTAATTTTATTTGGGCTATTAGAGCATTTATCAATATAGTGTTGTCGTCTGTAAAAACCGAAGAAGCATTATTAGGGAATATCAATCCTTTTTTATTATCTGATGAAACAGCAAATAAGCCTTCTTATTTTCAAGTAGTATTTGTATTAAATGATATGACTTACAGATATGGATTTGAAGCGACATCGGAAGAAATTATTTCAGAATGGTTATTTTCAAAAAATCATAAAATAACAAGTAGGGAGTCTTTTATTTTTACACGAGGAAAACAATTGTTAGATATAAATGATAAAGCTTTAAAAAGTATCCGAAAATTTAAAAGTTTAATCAATAATGACAAACCATTTTTCAGAAAGAACGCTCTCTTTTTAACAGCATTGTCAACATTTAATGAAGACTTATCAAAAAGTTTCATAAATTACTTCAACAATATAGCTGCTTTGGTTGGTTTGAGCGATAGATTATTAAGACAAAACGTTGATGAACTCATTACGAACGATTTAGAACTAAAAGATGAAGTTTTAAAAATGTTGAAAGAATCAGATACAAATATTATAAATATAAAAGCATTTGAGCCTTCTGAACTAAATATGGATATTGAAACAGCAAAAAATTATAATAATATTGCCAAAGCAGGAGATAGAAAAATTTTGACTACATTTCACAAAAAAAATGGTAATAGCAATGAAGAAGTTATGCTTTACTTGGATATTCATGGATCGGAAGGGACACGGAAAATGTATGAAATTTATCCATTTGTATTTTATACATTAAAATTTGGGACAATGCTTATAATTGACGAATTCGATGCACGATTCCATCCTAAACTTTCTCAAAAAATCATAGATTTATTCAACAATCCTAAAACCAATCCTAAAAATGCTCAAATTTTAGTGGTTTCACATGACACAAACTTGCTTTCAGCAAAAACTTTCCGACGTGACCAAATTCTATTTGTTGAAAAAGATAAAAATGATGCGAGCCGAATTTATTCTTTAGCCGAATTTAAAGGTGTGCGCAACGATGCATCATTTGAAAAAGACTATTTAGATGGTCGGTATGGGGCAGTCCCTTTTTTGAATAACTTTTCACCTGTTTTTGAAAATTAGATTTGGATTATGCCGAGTAAAACCAGAAATATTAAGAAAAGCGACTCGAACAAAGCTTGGAACACACATAAGCAATTGTCAAAAAATCCGCTTGGAAACAAGAGAGAAAAGAAAGAAATATCTCATCGTTTGTGAAGGGCAAACTGAAGAATGGTATTTTAGACAATTCCCTGTTGTTACCGCAGAAGTCATAAGCTTGGGACTTGGAATGACGCATTTTAAAGTCATCGAAGAAACGAAAAAACGTTCAAAGCAAGATAAGTACGACGAAGTTTGGTGTGTTTTTGATTTGGATTTTAATGCTGAACAGAATGGACAATTCGAAGATTACAACAATGCAGTTTTTGCTGATGATAAAGAAAAAAAAATCCGTTGTGCCTATTCTAATGATGCCTTTGAGTTGTGGTTTTACTTGCATTATCAATTTACGGAACAGTCAAATTTGAGACAGTTTTATTATGAACGATTAAGCAATATTTGGGATATGTCTTATGAAAGAGAGGGTAAAAAGCAAGAGTTTTCTAAAAGTATTTATAGAAAACTGAAAGATGACCTTAATTCAAGCCAACAAATGGCTATTGAAAGAGCCAAAAGGCTTCTAGAAAAACATAAAGATATTACCAAACCGCATGAAAAAAATCCAATAACGACCGTTTTTGAACTCGTTGAAATGCTTAATGAACATATTGAACAATAGAAACAAATTGAAAACTAAATAAAAGTAGCAGGAGAATAGATTAGGCAGAAAATGCAAAAGCCATCCCAATTAAGGTCGAGATGGCTTTTTTACTGAGGAGGTATCGTTCAATGCTTTTCCGCCATTATCAAACCCTGATTCGGCACCCATTTGTCATATTCCATATAGAAAGCGGCATCTTTGGCAGCTTGTTCGCCTTTCAATTTAGAAACCAAATACAATGCACCATCAATACCTGCCGAAATACCCGCAGTTGTAATGACCCGACCATTGTCAACAAAACGGACATCGGACAAGACCTTAGCATTAGGTACTGCTTTTTTCAAAGCATCTATACTCAAATGAAAAGTCGTAACTGTCAAGCTGTCCAAAAGACCTGCTTTGCCTAAGACAAATGCACCTGTGCAGACTGAAAAATGGTATTTAGTGGACGCTTTTCGCGCTTTTATCCAATCAATCACGGCTTCATCATTGCTGGCAGCACCCGAATTGCCACCGAAAAAAGCAAGAATATCCG
The DNA here is from genome assembly GCA_043721685.1 of Saprospiraceae bacterium. Lineage (GTDB taxonomy): Bacteria > Bacteroidota > Bacteroidia > Chitinophagales > Saprospiraceae > JAAFJT01. Next base: position 4,341 of record JAYSQG010000031.1, read on the forward strand.
ATGGCGGTGCATCGTCAATACTGAATTCTGGCATCACTTTCAAAACGCCTTGTGATGTAATAAATTCTTTCTTTTTTGAAACAGTAAAGACCTCGAAACCTGCATAAGTAAACACTTCCATCGGTCCTGCGAAGTCTAAAACTTCAACGCCGTCTTGTAAATAAAAAGCAATAGTCATCTTATTTTCTTTAAGTTTTGCTTGCCTTTCGGCAATATTTTGTTTCAATAAAGCCATCCCACAATGGGTACATTTTCCTTCTTTTTCAAACTTCAGATTGTCGCAATCATTGCCACAAGGCGGGCAAAAATAAGCGAAAGTGCTTTTATACTGAGGGGTCTGTGCGTTTATATATGTTGTAAAAAACAGGCATAAAACGAGCCCTAAAACGGCATTTTTCATAGTTACAGATTTTAATTATTGTTAAAAACTGGCACAAAGTTACCCGCTCTCTCGGTTATCAACAAGGACATAAGAACGCAGTTTCAAGACAAATCAGCGGGCGCAGAAGGTAAAATGCCCAAACGTTTTTTGAGAATGGTGCGCAGTTGGTTGCTACTTTGAAAACCACAGGCTTGGGCAACGGCATCGACTTTATGGTTTTCCTTCAACAACTGTAGATCTTTTTCACCACGTAATGCCTCGATATATTCACCAATCGTAATGCCTGTTGTCGTTTTAAAAAACCTTGTCAAGTTTCGCGAACTTGTGAAAACAAGTTCTGCAAGTTGTTCAATTTTGATTTTTTCGTCCAAATAATGAATTATCCAATCTTGAATTTCATGGACACTGTTGTTGATGTGTTGTCTATTTTGGAGATAAATACTGTCTTGCGGCGCACTGCCATCTCTGCGAATATAAACAACCAATTCACGGGCAATTTGGTAATAAAACTTTGCACCATGTCGTTTTTCTAAGAGAAAAAGAGCCAAATCTATGCCTGTCGTCACACCTGCACTCGTATATATATGACCGCTTTGGACAAAAAGACGGTTTTTCAAAACCTTGAGTCGTGGATATTCTTTTTGCAACGTGTCCGTAAAATCCCAATGCGTTGTACATTCCTTTCCATCCAACAAACCCGATTCAGCTAACATAAATGCACCTGTACAAACAGAGCAAATCGTCGCTTTTACAGCATCTACTTGTTTTAACCAGTCAAATAACGCCGTATTTTCTTTGTTTAATTGGTTAATCCGAAATCCAGCAATAATGAGAATATCGCTTTGTTTTATCTCAATATTAGAAAAAATATCCAAATTAGAAAAGCCCAAATTGGCAGAGCTTTTTTGATTAGGATTGTCAGAAACGTAATGTATCTCATACTCGATACCATAGTTGGAGGCTTCATGAAATGTTTGCACCGCACCCGCAAGGTCGAGTAAATGCGTCCCGCTGTTGAGGTAAAAAAAGGCTCGATTCGTTTTATCTAACATCAAGTTTAAGTATTATGTTTTTTTTATTACTATTGACAATCAATGATTTATAAAATATCTTTCTTATTAAAATCTATTTTTAACAAGAAGTACACTATTTATTTGATTTATTCAAGAAAAATCAGAATTAAAGAACATATACCCCTCAGTAAAAAAGCCGTCCTGACATATCGAGACGGCTTTTTTGTGCCTTTTAGGTAAAAAATAGTAGTGAAAACTACCATTTCCGTTTTTCCAAAGCCGTTTTACACAACAAAAGAAAGAAACCAATGATAGATAAAAAATAGACAACATCACCGATAACAACAACGCCACGTGATATGGATGAGTAATGAAAAGCGATGCCAAACATCTGTACAATATCGTCTCCTTTGCCCACTAAAAAGGGCAAACGCGACATGAAATCGAAGCCCCAATGCACAAAAAAACATAAAAAAGCAGCGACTAAAAAGGAAACGATTTGGTTGTTCGTCAAACTCGAGGCGAATAAACCGATGGCAACAAACACGCTGCCTAACAAAAGTAAACCGATGTAACTGCCTGCAATCGCGCCACTATCCAAATTGCCTTTTGGCGAACCTAATTGATACATTGTGATATAATAAATCAAGGTCGGTAACAAAGCGGCAGCGACTAAAGTGACACCTGCGAGGTATTTTCCAACGATGATCTCCCAATCACGAAGCGGTTTTGTTGTCAAAAACTCAATTGTTCCTGTTTGGTTTTCTTCTGCAAAAAGGCGCATTGTCACGGCTGGAATGAGGAAGGTAAATATCATCGGCGCAAGGTCAAATAATTGGTCAAGGGAAGCGACATTTTGACTCAAAAGGCTTGTGTCGGGAAAAACCCACAACAACAAACCTGTTAATAACAAGAAAATCGCAATGACGACATAGCCAATGAGCGACGAGAAAAAAGTATTGATTTCTTTTTTGAAAATGGAAAGCATATCACATAATGGTGAATGGCGAATGGTGAATCGCAAATAGGGAATTCACCATTCACCATTCGCCATTCACCATTCGCCATTATTTTAAATAAACGGGATTTCTATCGTTGTAAATCAAAACACACTTGAAGAGTTTTTCTTTTAACTCATGCGTTTTTAAGTCATCAACCGTTGAGACGAGTTCTTTATCATCCGAAATGAGTCTTTTGAACGAGTTGAGTGTTAGATCATAAACCTCTCCTGTTTCGTAATTCATCAGTTTTTCACGCACAACGATTTCTTCTTTTGAGACATTTTTTGTAATGTATGGCTCACCTGTTTGAGGAATATAAGCTGTAATCGGCACTTTTGAATGTGCAATTGTTTCATAATTGAAATAACACAAGCGCCCCCTCAGTATCAAACCCGCAAAACAGTAAGCCGTTTTTTCCAATTCATTTCTTGGCAAACGTACATACGGAATACCGTCAACAACTACGCCCCAAACAGAATCAAGTGAAACAATGTGATGCGTTTTTTTATACTTCGCAAACTCCATTTGCATAAAAAGCGTCTTTGGGTTGACTGCCAAATTGGTTTCAAGGCTGTCCCAAACAACAGTCGGTTTGTTCGCTTGCCAATCGGTATAAGTGGCGTAAACACCATCACGGAATTTGAAATTCTTAGTGATAACTGTTGGTTTTTGAGCAAAACCGCTCAGTATTGTGGCAAAAACAAAGAGCCAAACGAGTTGAATTTTCATTTTATCTTAAAGTCTTTTATCATAAAATTTTTATCTCTTAGTTTGAGGATTTTGTCAATTCTTGGAACACATCAGCAACGCTGTACACCTCTTTCCGCATTTCCAAAATCACTAATTTTTGTTCAACTGCAAAGTTGAAAACATCGGCTCGAATATCATTTTTTAAAGACGATGACAGGCTGAATGTTGTTTTAGTCAAAGGTGTTACTTTTGTGATATTTTTAATTTTCATCAATACATTTTTATCAACCTCTTGTAAAAATTCAACCGTTACGATATTTTCACCACTCATACGGCTTTGCAAACTGTCCATTGTATCATTTGCAACGATTTCGCCTTTGTTGATAATCATTACACGGTCGCACAATGCCTGTACTTCTTGCATAATATGTGTTGAGAAAATGACCGTTTTTTCTTTACCTAAATCCTTTATGAGTTTCCGAATTTCGACCAATTGATTTGGGTCAAGTCCAGAAGTTGGCTCATCGAGTATCAATACTGAGGGGTCATGCATCATCGCTTGCGCCAAACCGACACGTTGCCGATAGCCTTTTGAAAGCGCATGAATCGGTTTATTTTGTTCAATACCCAAACCCACACGTTCAATCATATCCGCCACACGCTGCTTTTTCTTAGGCAATTTGTGCAATCCTGCGACAAATTCGAGGTATTCACGCACATACATATCCTTGTAAAGTGGATTATGTTCGGGCAAATAACCGATTTGTTCCCGCACCTCAAGTGCTTGCGTTTCGACATCAAAACCACAAACTTCTGCTTTTCCTTCGGTTTGAGGAACAAAACAGGTAAGAATTTTCATTGTTGTGGTCTTTCCTGCACCGTTTGGTCCTAAGAAACCTAAAATTTCACCTGCTTTGGCTTCAAAGCTGATATTATCGAGGGCACGTTGTGTGCCGTATATTTTCGTAAGATTTTGAACTTTTACTGACATGAATAATGATGAATGGTGAATGATAAATGGTTTTGAATGGCTTTAAGCGACAAAATTAAGAAAAAAGCGTGTCCAAATTAACAGATCTCCTTAAAGTTTAGTTAAACCTACCGAATCGTGATTTTTTGGTGATATACTGGAGGTAATTTTGCGTATAGTATGACAATCACAAACGTTTCTTTTAATAAAAAATTTCAATTATGATAAAGCACCTATTGGTTTCTTTCTTTTTTATATGCACTGCCTTTTTTGTCGCCGCCCAACCTTCACATGAGGCTTTCGACGCTCTTTTAAAAAAATACGTCAGTTCAGATGGCAAGGTTAATTATAAAAATTTCAAATCTGAAAAAGCCGCTTTGGACAGTTATATCAAAACATTGTCTGACGATGCACCGCAAGACAATTGGTCAAAAAATGATAAAATGGCTTATTGGATAAATGCTTACAATGCATTGACTATCAAGCTTATAATTCAAAACTACCCCCTCAGTAAAATCACTGATTTAGACGGTGGAAAGACTTGGGATGTCAAGCGTAACACATTGAGCGGCAAAAAACTATCGCTCAATGACATCGAAAACCAAATCCTTAGACCGATGGGTGACGCACGTATTCATTTTGCTATAAACTGTGCGGCGAAAAGTTGTCCGCCATTATTCAATCAAGCATTTACAGCAGATAACTTAAACGACTGTCTTGAATTACGGACAAAACAATTTATCAATTCATCAGCTAATACTTTGAAAAGCAATGAGATAAAAATATCTAAAATCTTTGATTGGTATGGAAAGGACTTTGGCAATGTCGCTTCTTTTGTCAGCAAATATGCCAATACAAAAGTCAGTAAAACGGCGAAAGTCAGTTTTAACGACTATGATTGGCGATTGAACGAATAAATAGCATTGTAGAAAATAAAGGTTAAATTCAGTAATAAATGACGGTATGATTTCACATCATATCGTCATTTATATTTTGATTTAATTGATTGAACAAATAAAAATGCCAAAAAGATGTTCAAAAAATTTGAAAGGATTAAAGCATGATTTATCTTGCAACGTCTTGTAAATCAATTAATTAAAAGCATATTATTTGAAAATGAAAAAAACAAAAAGCAAACCCGATCTGCTTTGGAAAGACTTACTTGCAGAATTTGATGCAGAGTTCATACACTTCTTTTTCGGCAAAAAGCTGCATGATTCTATTGACTTTTCAATAAAGCCAGAATTTTTGGAACAAGAGCTAAATGAAACATTTACAGCCAATGAACCTAATAAAAAAATAACTGATAAAATTGTGCGCTATCGGTTAAAAAACGGACAGTACCGATTTATCATCATCCACATTGAGTTTCAAGGCAAGTCCGAAAAGGATTTTGCAGAGCGTATGTTCCGATATTTTGTTTATATTTATATAAAATATGAAAGTACTGACGTTACAGCTTTAGCATTACATACAGGTGCATCGCGCCCGAAAACGTTCAGCACTTTTAGTATTTCGGTGTTTGGTACAAAGTTGAGTTATGAGTTCAACACATACACTGTACGGGAGCAAAAAGAAGATGAACTTTTGAAATCGGACAACCCTTTCGCATTGGCTGTTTTAGCCAGTTTGTATTTGATAAAGGCAGGTAAAGAACCTAATCTAAAATTAGCATACAAGAAAAAACTCATTGAGATAGCCCGAACAAAGAACTTTGACCTTGCAAAATTGTACAGATTGATTAACTTTGTACAACAATTAGTCGTTCTCCCAAAGAACTTGGAAATAGAATTTAAACAATTCGCTCATCAACCTAAAATTCAAGAAAAGATGGAAGCTAATAAAGAATTTTTAGAAACATATTCAGTTTATTTTGGCATTGAAAAAGCCATTGATGAAATCCGTGAAGAAGCCGCCGAAAAAGGTATCGAAAAAGGACGTGAAGAACTCATCATGAATATTCATGACAAAATGGGCTTTTCTGCCGAACAGATAGCCAATATGACGGATTTTTCTGTTGAATACATCCAATCCGTTATTGACAAATATGCTAAACAAAAGCATTAAAAATATTATTTCAGTCAATATCCACATACATAAAAGCCTTGCAATCAGACAATTGCAAGGCTTTTGTTTTTCTAAATGAAAATATACCCCCTCAGTATTTAGACTAAAATACTAAGCTGTTTTACGTGCATCCATAAACGATTTTACAAATACCGACAAGGCTAATAGAGACGAACCGAGCATAGTAAGGCTCCTTAATACACCCATCGTATCATCCAGTCTCAACTCGCGACGAAGCGGCATAAATAAACCGATTATAATCAATAGCGTTAAAATGGTAGCCGTATGGCTCGCATTTTTATCGCCTTCACGCATTTTTGGCGTGAGAATCCAAAGAATAGCACCCATAAAAACGGGAATCAACGCCGTTGGGCTACCTTTTTCCATATATGCCCAACCCCCAAGGATAATGAGCACAAGAGCATTGACAAGATTAAGGAAATGTGGTTTCATTATTTTAAATTTTGATTGCGTTACGAAACTATATTTTATAATTACCCTCAAATATAAAATTTTATTACAAATAAATTAGAAAACCACATTTGTTTTTGTTCTACAAATTAAGCTATCGCTGAATCAAAACTAATTCACATCCTTTTTTTCAATAAAAAAGCTCGAACAAATATAGAAATCTATATATTTGCCTCAAAAGTTGTTTTTATCACAAAATCAATTTTATAATTCATTGATTACCAAATAACTAACCAAGGATAATGGAAAAAGAACTCGCAGAATTACAACATAAAAAAGACCTCGCTAAGCTCGGTGGCGGTCAAAGGCGCATTGACGCACAGCATAAAAAAGGTAAACTATCAGCTCGTGAGCGCATTCACTTCTTGCTTGACCCCGATAGTTTTGAAGAAATAGGGGCACTCGTCACGCACCGCAGCGTTGATTTTGGTCTTGAAAATGAGCAATATTACGGCGATGGTGTCATTACAGGTTACGGGACAGTAAATGGGCGTATGGTCTATGTTTTTTCACAGGATTTTACTGTTTTCGGCGGTTCATTATCGGAAACACACGCTGAAAAAATTTGTAAAATCATGGATTTAGCCATGAAAAACGGTGCGCCTTGTCTTGGACTGAATGATTCTGGAGGTGCACGTATTCAAGAAGGCGTTAATTCGTTGGGTGGTTATGCCGATATTTTTTATCGCAATGTTCTGTCGTCAGGCGTTGTGCCACAGATTTCAGCGATTATGGGACCTTGTGCGGGTGGTGCGGTGTATTCACCTGCCATGACGGACTTTATTTTGATGGTCGAAAACACCTCATATATGTTCGTTACGGGCCCAAATGTTGTGAAAACAGTCACTAACGAAACCGTTACATCAGAAGAATTGGGTGGTGCTATGACCCACGCCACGAAGTCAGGCGTGACACACTTGACCGCTGCAAACGACCTCGAATGTATCGAAAAAATCAAGCGTTTGATTTCCTATATGCCGCAAAATTGCGAAGAGAAGCCCCCTCAGTATCCTTACGAAATCGGCGATGAATTTAGGGATGAATTGACTGCTTTGATTCCTGAAAACCCGAATCAGCCTTACGATATGCGCGAAGTCATTGCGGGAATCACTGATACTGAATCGTTTATGGAAATCCATGAGCATTATGCTGAAAACATCGTCGTCGGTTTTGCACGTCTTGCTGGTCGCTCCATTGGCATTGTCGCCAATCAACCCGCTTCGTTGGCAGGTGTTTTGGACGTTGACAGTTCTAAAAAAGGCGCGCGTTTTGTTCGCTTTTGCGATTCGTTTAACATTCCTCTTTTGGTACTCGTTGACGTGCCAGGCTTCTTGCCGGGTACTGACCAAGAGTGGCATGGCATCATTACAAATGGTGCAAAACTTTTATATGCGTTCAGTGAAGCGACTGTACCACGCATAACAGTTATCACCCGAAAAGCTTATGGTGGAGCGTATGATGTGATGAACTCAAAACACATTGGTGCGGACATGAATTTCGCTTGGCCCTCTGCCGAAATTGCGGTGATGGGTGCAAAAGGCGCATCGGAAATTATTTTCAAAAAAGAAATTTCGGAAGCTGCAGACCCCTCAGTAAAATTGCTTGAAAAAGAGCGTGAATATGCTGAAAAATTCGCAAATCCATACCGTGCCGCGGCTCGTGGCTTTATTGACGAAGTCATTGACCCACGCGAAACTCGTCGTAAACTCATCAAATCGTTTGCGATGTTGGAAAACAAAGTAGCGCATTTGCCGAAGAAGAAGCATGGGAATATTCCGCTTTAATGATGAAGTATGAATGATGAATAAACGCTCCATGAATTTGATTTTCATGGAGCGTTTATTTTTTGTAATAAAAACTCTAAAATAAAACAATAAGTTTTTAAAATAAACTATTTTGTTTTATTTTTGTACCCTAAATTTCTTAAACCCTGTTTTTGCACAATGAAATACTATTATTTAAAAGGCGCACTCATCGCAGATTTGGCGGAGGGTTTGGCTATTGAATGTAAACTCGAAAAAGTAAAGGTTGGAAAAAGGCAGCTCAAACGCCTCACTGCCGATTTTATTTATCTCAAACCATTGGCACAACGTGACCCCGAAACGGCTATCATGCTCATCCCCTTTTCCGAGCAACAAGCGTTGAATTATTTTTTGCGGTTGAGAGCACACGAAGCTATTTATCGAATCAGTTGTGAGATTCGTTGGCAAATACCCAATAGTAAAAAACGCAATATCAGCGAAGCAGAAACAATGAAAATCGTTTTAATAACCATGTTGGAACGGTATTTAGACGCACCCAGAAGTGTCAAAATGGAACTTTATCATTGGCGAAAAAAGACATTTGAGTTTGCGCTGTCCTAATATGTTGACACTTATTTCATAAATTACATGATTTTTTTAGAGCAAGATAAGTAATCGTTGGCGTTATTTTGAGACATTAGTGGCTTAAAATCAATGAGATATGAAACTTGAAATCCTTATGACCCCCTCAGTAAAAAGTGAGAAAAAAGGCACTATCGTTTTTTGTCATGGCGCATGGCACGATGCACGTTGTTGGCAACCAACGTTGATGCCTTATTTTGCAGAAATCGGCTATGATTGCATCGCACCGAGTTATCGGAATCATGGCAAAAGTGAATCCGTCGGCTCTTTAAAATTTCGGTGCATCAGTGAATATGTTGCTGATATTCAATCAGTTATAGAAAATATAGAAGGGAAGGTCTTTCTCTTAGGTCACTCTATGGGTGGTTTGGTTGTTCAAAAATACTTAGAGCAATTTCCGAATCGCATCGAAAAAGCTGTATTGTTGTGTAGCGTGCCACCGCACGGAGTTTGGCGCGTGACCTTGAAAAATGCGCTTCATTTTCCTTTACAATTCTTGAAAGCCAACCTATTTTGGACTTTAAAACCATTTATCAGTACACTCAAATTGTTCCGTATGCACTTTTATACTGAGGGGGTATCTGAAACTGAGTTGAACGAACTTTATGTGCAAACCCAAGACGAATCATTTTTAGCTTTCCTCGATATGTTGTTTTTAAATTTACCAAAAGTATCTAAAATCAAAACACCATTACTCGTACTCGGAGGTAGTGCAGATTATATTTTTCCGCCCATTGATGTCCATAAAACAGCCATTGCTTATGGCACAACGGCTTTCATATATGAACATGAAGCGCATAATTTGTTTCTAGAAAAGAATTGGCGACTAGCGGCAGATGCTATGGCGAATTTTATATTGCCTTAGTAGTTTGCCAATCCTATTTTTCAGAAGACGACAAGACCGTCGCTGTCTTGAAAGGAAAAATCTTAATATCCAGCCAAACCTTGCTTTGAACATACGGTTCTGAATTGAGATATGACTGCAAGTCAGCATCTGACTCAAATTGCATCACTACCGTAGAGCCTATCATTTTGTCCTCATCGTCGAGCATAGCGCCACCCAAAATGAAATTTCCTGCGGATTTATATTGCGACATATTCTCAAAATGTGCTTGGCGAACAGCTAATCGGCGGTTCAAGGCTTCTGAATCTGTGCCATCAAAAGCGTGTATGACGTATTGTTTCATTTTTTTAAAATTTGATTACTGACAAAAGACTACTACCCCCTCAGTAAAAGACCTCAAAGGCGTGATTTTTCAAGAATATAATCAAGGTTTACATTGTTCTCAATCATGTCAACAGCTCGTCGTACTTTCCAAGGGGTTTGTAAATTGATTTTAACTTCAATGCGTGAAATTTTCAAGACCGCAGGATATGTCTCTAACATGGTTCTTACAAGCGGAATTTTAAATTTTTCGATAAATTCAATTGAGTCAGAGTTAAACTCACCGTAACCCGTCGAGATGATGCCCGAAAAAGGAGCTTCAGTCCAGCCATTCGTTTCCATAATTTTTTTAGTATCATCAATCGCCAAATCCAGCCGCGTCGCCCCAACCACAAGTAAAGTATTGCGTTCCTTACCAACTAACTCTTCATTTGAAATCAATGAACCCGCCAAAATGCCCTCTACGGTATTAAACACTCTGTCTTTATTGTATTCGACTCGCCCTTTCACGCTGTCAGCAATAATATTCAAATTCGGATAACCCATAGATTTGTCAAAAGGTAAAGTACCAATCAAAGGAATATTGTGTTTTTCAAGCCATTTAGAGACGTAATACTGCACCCTTTCTCTTTTTTCTTCAATAACTTTATTCAAAATGACACCAATAATAGGAATATCTAGACGATAAAATTTCTCAAGGCACATACTCATCATATCAATCGTGTTGCCAATACCACCTTCTGCGACCATAATCAAGCCCGAACCGTTCAGTTTTGCGACATCTGCATTCGACATTTCGACCACAGAACCGACTCCAGGATGCCCCGTTCCTTCAAAAATAACAAGGTCGTGAAGTTTATTCAACTCATGAGCGGCAGAAAGAATATCTTTTTCATAATGATAATTTTGTGGGTTTTCAAGATATTCAGAAGTTGCACCTTGACCTAAAATAACGGGGCTGTGTAAAAAAGGGTTCACTTCAAAACCTAATAAATCAGCAAAAAGAAGCACATCTTTGTCAACATTCAAACCGTTGTGAAGGACATAACGTTGTCCAACCGGCTTACAATAACCAACATTTATACCTCTATTACGAAAGGCGGAAACAAGCCCAAGAGTTGAAGTCGTTTTGCCAACATGCTGTGAAGTGGCAGCAACGTAAATACTTTTGTATTTCATAAAAACTTATTTTTTAATATATTGGAAAGGTTTAAAGGTAATTGAAACCTAAAATTAGGCTTTCTTTTTAAAAAACGAGTAGTCCAGTCTACAAAATTCATTAACATTTTATTAAGATTTACTGTGTCACATTTTCGACAAAAAGCTACATCATATAGATAAACAGTTAACAGTCAATATTTTATTAAAATACAAAATGAGCACAAAAAAATAAATGTTGAAACAATTAAAATAAATTCTTGTGAATACTTTGTATATTCTTTGACAAAGAACTAACTTTGTTTGGCAAGTAAGGCACTAAAGACTAATACAACCTTTTTTTATTCTTACTTAAATTGGGATTTCGTTTTACTATTTACATTTTTTTGTCATACAGAATCCCCCCTAATGTGGTTTTGAAAGTTCATGTGATTATAATTTGTTGTTTTGGAACCGTCTCGCTCCCGAGGCGGTTTTTTTATGCCCCTATTTCAACCCACTTTTATAAAATCACATCACCTACCAACTTTTTATCATTCCCTATTTGAACTTTATTAGCAATAGGACTGTTGTTCAATTCAGTTTTTACGATTATTTAAAATTTGCAAACAAGTAGTTTTTAAAAATTTTACTTCAACTAGCCTCATATATTCGCAATATTGCTTTACATTTATGTTTAATCAGCAAATTTTCATTCAATCAGATTTTAAAATTATTAAATTCTTGACCAATGGAGAAAGAATGGCGTAGGCTCAACGGACAACGCATCGAGTTGCCCATAAAACAAGCCGTTGAGCGCACAATCGTCGAAGAAACGGCGTTGGGTAACCGATTGAAAGTCTGTATTGGCACCGACTCACAGGTGCGTGGCGAAGATATTCACTTCGCTACGGTCATTGTCTTCTTGCGCGAACGCAAAGGAGGGTTTATGTTTATCCACCACGACCTCAGCAAAAAAGAGATGAGTTTGCGTGAACGTATGATTACGGAGGTTAATAAATCTGTGGAAGTGGCTTATGCACTTTGTTCATTATTAGACAAATATGACATCCCGCTTGAAGTCCACGCAGATATCAATACCGACCCGTATTTCCAATCAAATATTGCTTTGCGTGAAGCAATGGGCTATATTTTAGGTATGGGCTTCACTTTTAAAGCCAAACCTGACGCTTTTGCCTCTTCAAGCTGCGCAGACAAAGTCGTTTGATGCTTTTTCAGAGAATGACAATTTTTATTATATATCAGCCGTTTTGAACCTTTCAAGACGGCTTTTTATTTTTTTATTTTTTTTTAATTCAATTCAATCTTTTGTTAAAAAAAACGTTGTTACAAAACCAACAACTATTTTTGCAATTACACTAATTTCCAAATTCAACCAAACTTGTTTCTCTGTAAACGACATATATGAAGATTTTACAACTTTGCAAGAAATTCCCCTTTCCTCCAAAAGACGGCGAGGTTATAGCTATTAACACTTTGAGCAAATCTCTTACCGCATTAGGTGCAGAAGTGACTTTGCTTACGATGAATACGAGCAAGCATCCAGTCAACGTCGCAGACTTGCCCGCAGAATTCAAAAAAACCTATAAAACGGTGTATGATGTACCTATTTATAATCATATCACGGCTTTGGGTGCACTCAAAAACCTTTTTGAAAAGGAATCTTATCACGTTACGCGGTTTGTCAGTGACGATTTTTCAAAAAAATTGGTCGAAATACTGAGGGGGGAGCAATTTGATGTTGTTCAACTCGAAACCGTTTTTTTAGCACCTTATATAGACATCATCCGTGAAAATTCAAACGCAGTCATTGCTTTGCGGTCACACAATGTTGAACATGAAATATGGAAGCGTGTCGCAGAGGTGACAAATTTTTTGCCCAAACGTTGGTATCTCAACTTTTTGAATAAAAAGCTGCGTCGTTTCGAGCTTGAAAACACGAAAAAATGTGATATTCTGTTACCCATAACCGAAAGAGATCAACGCATTTTCCGCTTGTTGGGTTTTCGTGGCACTTCTGTCGTTACGCCTGTTGGTTTACACAGCCGCGATTATGCGCCCAATGTTCGGAGTTTTGAACGTCCTGTTACCCTTGGATTCATCGGCGCACTCGATTGGATGCCCAATCAAGAAGGTTTACGCTGGTTTTTGGACAAAGTATGGTCCCAGATTTCAGCCAATCAAGACCCTAAAAAGCCTCATTTTCAGCTCCATATTGCAGGTCGAAATGCACCGAGTTGGTTGAAAAACCTCAAAGCCGATAATGTTATTTTTCATGGAGAAGTACCTGATGCTCAACGATTTATGAATCAACATTCGGTCGCCATAGTACCCTTATTCAGTGGTTCGGGTATCCGTGTTAAAATTTTAGAAGCGATGATGTTGGGGCGTGTTGTACTAACCACGTCCATGGGTCTCGAAGGTATTCCAGCACAAGATGGAGTAGAGGTATTAATTGCTAATTCAGATTATGATTTTATTGAAAAAATAGAATTTTGCCGCAAACGATCCGATTTACTACGAGGTATCGGCGAGCAAGCCCAACGTTTCGCTATTGACCATTTTGACAGTTTAGAAATAGCTGCGCACGTTATGTCAGCTTATGAATCGTTTTTGGAAAAAAGAAAGGTTAATATTTAATCCATTAATTATCAATAGCGCGTCTTAACTTTGCCGCTTCAAATTGAAACTGAAGCCCCAAGAGTGCCAGCTAATCTGTATGGCACTTTTTTTATTTAATTTAAAATATTGGTAATCAATGCTTTCTACCGTAAAATCGCTTTTAAAAAAGCTACCCATCGCCATTACAAAAAATCAACAGTACGATGCACAGACGGTCAAAATTTTGAAAAAGATATGTCGCAATGACTCAAATTGCATTGATGTGGGTTGTCATAAAGGTGAAATGCTTGACCTCATTCTGAAATTTGCACCACATGGACAACACGACTGTTTCGAACCCCTACCCGACCTATTTGCAGGTTTGATTCAAAAAAAATACCCACCCAATTGCCATTTCCATGAATTGGCTTTGAGCCGTGAATCGGGTTCAACCAGTTTCAATTATGTCGTCTCGAATCCTTCATACAGTGGCATTTTACGCCGCCGATATGACCGCCCGAATGAAGAGGACACAATTATAACAGTAAAAACCGAATTGCTTGACAATATAATCCCGATTGATAAATCCATAGATTTCATCAAAATAGACGTTGAAGGCGCAGAAATGCTCGTTTTGGAAGGCGCACAAAAAACGATTAATCGTTGCAAACCCATTGTCGTTTTTGAGCATGGACTCGGTGCATCTGATGTTTATGGCACTACGCCACGTCAAATTTTTACATTTTTTGAAAAAAACAATATGCACATCTCTCTCATGCGCGATTGGTTATCGAAAAAGCCCCCCCTCAGTATCGAAGCCTTTGAACACCAATTTAACTACTCTAAGAACTACTATTTTATCGCTCACCTTGTTGGTTAATCGGTATTCGTTACTGGTTATTCGTTACTCGTTATTGGTTATTCGTAAAACCTAATCATCAATAACGAATAACGAATAACCAGTAACGAATACCGAATAACGAATAACTATTACTAATTTTGCGGCGTGAAAATACTTGTATTGACTTCTCGATTCCCCTATCCGCTTGAAAAAGGCGACAAGTTGCGTATCTATTATCAGATTCGTGAACTGCATCGTGCGGGCTACGAAGTTCAATTGGTATCACTGACAGAAGAGAAAGTCAAAAAGGTTGATTATCAACAAGTTAAGGCTTTTTGTTCTAAAATATCTGTCTTTCGAATTACGCGTTTTTCGGTATTTATACACGCTGTTGTTAATATACTGAAAGGCATAAAACGTCCTTTTCAAGTGGCTTATTTCTATGATTTTAGCATCAAAAATGCGATCGATCAAATCATTGAAACAGAAAAACCTGACCACATTCATTGCCACCTTGCCCGCATGAGTGCCTATGTTGAGCATAAAACATTACCCAAAACCCTTGATTTTATGGATGCTTTTGGGGCTGGAACCATGCGTCGAGCCGATATTTCCCCTTTTTATATTCGCCCTTTTTGGCGTATTGAAGCACGTTTGATGCAACGTTATGAACAAGATATTGCTTCAAAATTCGACTTTTCGACCATTATTTCCACCCAAGATAAAGCACGTTTGCCTTTCGCAGCAACCTCTAAAACCCTACATGTCATTCCTAATGGCGTAGATGTTGATTTTTTTGATAGGTCTGATTTTCAAAATCAAAATAATACAATAGAAAAAAAATACGACATCTGTTTTGTTGGTAACTTGGGTTATTATTCTAATGTCGAGGCAGTTCGGTTTTTAATCCAAAAAATAGTGCCTTTGGTGAAAGCGCAAAAGCCCGACGTGACGGTTTTATTGGCAGGTGCAAGACCGACCTCAGAGATTTGGGGCTTCGAAAACGACCATGTTAAAGTCATTGGTTGGCTTGACGATATTCGTGAGGCGTATGCCCAATCCCGCATTTTAGTCGCTCCTTTAATGCACGGCATTGGTCAACAAAATAAAATATTAGAGGCTATGGCGATGCACGTGCCTGTTGTTACAACAACCCGTGTGAACAATGCTATTGGCTCAACATCTGAAAAAGATATTTTACTCGCTGATACTGAGGGGGTGTTTGCAGAACAAATTTTACGCTTGTTACAAGATATTGATTTACAAAAAGTTATAAGTGAAAATGGGCGGATATTCGTTCAAGAAAATTACTCATGGCAACATTCGACCCAACTTTTTATGGACTTATTGAATGAAAAAACGCTTGAAAAACAACCAAACTAAATTTGGTTTGTTTGGATAATAAATTCTAAATTAAAGTATGATAGAGACAACACTCTTACCAAGTATGGAAGAAATAACCAGTTTAAATACCATCGAAGAAGCCATAGCGGACATAAAGGCTGGAAAAATCATCATTGTTGTGGACGATGAAGACCGCGAAAATGAAGGCGATTTTATCTGCGCTGCCGAGTTGGTTACCCCTGAAATGATAAATTTCATGGCAACGCATGGACGTGGTTTAATCTGCACACCGATTGAAGAAAGTCGTGCCGATGAACTCGAATTGAAGCCGATGGTGCCTGAAAATACGG
The DNA here is from genome assembly GCA_043721685.1 of Saprospiraceae bacterium. Classification (GTDB taxonomy): domain Bacteria; phylum Bacteroidota; class Bacteroidia; order Chitinophagales; family Saprospiraceae; genus JAAFJT01. The sequence continues at coordinate 20,778 of JAYSQG010000031.1, forward strand.
CTCTCCACGAAACAGCTTTCACCATTTCAATTGACCTTTTGGGGCATGATTGCTCGACGGGCATCAGTGCTTACGACCGTTCAACGGGCATACGTTGGATGACAAATCCTGAAGCAAAAGGCAGTGATTTCGCTCGACCTGGGCATATTTTTCCATTAAGAGCAAAAACGGGTGGCGTTTTACGGCGCACAGGACATACGGAGGCAGCCATTGATTTTGCACGTATGGCAGGTTTGTACCCCGCAGGTGTTTTGGTCGAAATATTGAATGAAGACGGCACGATGGCACGTTTACCTCAATTGCTTAAAATAGCAGAAAGATTTGATATGAAAATCGTCTCAATTGATGATTTAGTCGCCTATCGTATGCAAACGGAAAGCCTCATTAAGCGTGAAATGAGCGTCAAATTGCCTTCAAAATATGGGGAATTAGAGGTTTTCGCTTACAAACAACTCACTTCTGGTGACATTCATTTAGCCATAAAAAAAGGCGATTGGACACCCAATGAACCCGTAGCGGTACGTGTTCAAAGCTCAACCGAACCGAATGATATTTTAGGTAACCTTTTCGAAAACACCGATTCAACGTTGCACAAAGCCTTTGAAATTATTGCAAAAGAAGAAAAAGGTGTGTTTCTGTATATCCGACAAGCAGAAAAAGGTCATTCAATTTTGGAACGTTTGCAGACTTACAAAACGCAACAAGATGGTCAGAAGTCGCCTAAATCTACCATAGATGCACGTGACTATGGTGTTGGTGCGCAGATTTTACATGATTTGGGTGTTTCTAAAATTCGATCAATTACACGGTCGCAAACACGCCGCGTCGGTTTAATCGGTTACGGACTTGAAATCGTTGAGATTATTCCATTGTAGTTATTCGTTATTGGTTATTCGTTTATTTGTTGCTCATTGACGAATAACCATTAACGAATAACAAATCAACCAATAACGATATGACCACATTTACCAATCCACTCGATCCAGAGAATATTGAGATAAAAAAAGCGATTCGGCAATGGGTAATTGACCGTTTCAAACTTGATGCTGCTGTAAAAATAGACATCGTTGAGCATCAATGCTCTGAATCGAGTTGTGTTCATGCGGAAACGGTTATTTCTATTGAAAATACTGTGGAGGTACGAAATCCCGAGACTATCGGGAGGGGGGGGGAACATTACAAAATTGCAAAACCGTTAGTGTATATACGCAAGTTAGACGTGGCTTTAATGCAACAAATGCTTGCAAAAGCGGCTTTGCATCGTCATTGAATAACCTTTTTTTTGCCCTGCGGAGCGCAGCGAAAGCATCTGAATGACCTAGATATGTAAATTTAGATGCTTTCGCTGCGCTCAGCAGGGCAAAAAAAACATGACGAAAAATTATTTTTGACAAGTCTAATAGATAGCTATTTTTCTCATTTTTCTTAAAAATATGTTTAAATTTATGAGCATATTTTTGCGTAACACTTTGAAAGTCAATATATTTGCTGCATAGTTTTACAATTACCTTAGCCAATAACTTTATCGAAAACAATAAACTAAAAATGAAAACGATACTCAAGTCCATTCCTACGTTTAGATTTATTGTCAAATCTAATACAACAATTCCCTTGCATACATCTTTCTGAATGATTGAAGTAGTCAATAAGTCATACGCAGTATGTCTAACTATACCTATTACTTATCAAACAGACACATTTATAAAAACTATTTAGTAAAATTTTTCATGCTTTTTTGTATTGTAGCTCTTCCTTGTCAAGCAAGGAAGAGTTTTTTTATACCGTTTTTACATAATACAGTTTCATTTTGTCAATTTCAAAAAACAGAATTAAAATTCAAATTATTCACTATATTCAATATTTAATTTTGTTTTCTTAAAAAAAACAGACGTTTCCGTTTGAGATTCTAAGACTGATAAGCACATATCCTTTCCATTTCTGAAAAAAAGTGTAACTTCGCACTCCAGTTAGTTTAAATTTTAGACCAATTCAATTATCAAATAAATGGGAGATCCGAAAGGCTTTTTGAAATTCACACGTGAATTGCCAAAAACACGACCTGTAGAAGCGCGTAAACAAGATTATAAAGAGTTATATCAACCTTTTGCAGAAGAAAAAACAAACGAACAAGCGGCACGTTGCATGGACTGCGGCGTACCTTTTTGCCACAATGGTTGTCCATTAGGCAATATTATTCCAGAATTTAATGATGCTGTTTATCGCAAAAATTGGTCAGAGGCTTACGAAATATTGAGTAGTACGAACAATTTTCCTGAATTTACAGGTCGTATTTGCCCCGCACCCTGCGAATCTGCTTGCGTTTTGGGCATCAATCAACCACCTGTGGCGATTGAGCACATCGAAAAATCCATCATCGAACACGCCTTTGCGAATGGTCTTGTCCAACCAACACCCCCCTCAGTAAGAACGGGTAAAAAAGTAGCTGTTATCGGCGGTGGACCTGCTGGTATGGCAGCGGCTGCACAACTGAACAGGGCGGGACATTGGGCAACGGTGTTTGAACGCAATACACGCATCGGAGGTTTGTTGCGCTACGGTATTCCTGATTTCAAGATGGAAAAATGGGTTATTGACCGCCGCCAAAAAGTAATGGAGGATTCTGGCATTAAATTCAAAGTGAATGCAAATGTCGGTTTCAATGTAGATCCACAACTCATTTTAGAAGAATACGATGCTGTGGTTTTGACAGGTGGCTCAACGATTCCACGCAATTTGTTGATTCCGGGACGTGAACTGAACGGCGTTTATTTTGCAATGCAATTTTTAGAGCAAAACAATAAACGTGTCGCTGGCGATGACCCTGCAAAATTGGGCGAACCGATTTTGGCAACGGGCAAACACGTCGTTGTCATTGGTGGTGGCGATACAGGTGCTGACTGTGTTGGTACATCCAATCGTCATGGTGCAGCTTCTGTTACTCAAATTGAAGTCATGGGCAAACCGCCGCTCGAAAGGGCTGCTTCTACGCCTTGGCCCAATTGGCCAATGATGTTGCGGACTTCTACTTCGCACATCGAAGGTTGCGAACGTCAATGGGCTATCAATACAAAAGCGTTTATTGGCGACGAAGATGGCAATTTAACAGCTATGAAAATTGTCAATATCGAATGGAAAGACGGCAAAATGGTCGAAATTGAAGGCACAGAACAAGAATTGCCTTGCGATATGGTGTTCATCGCTGCTGGTTTCTTACATCCACAACACGATGGTATGTTGGAGCAACTCGGCATCAAACTCGATGGACGTGGCAATGTGGCTGATAATAATTACCAAACCAATAACCCAAAAGTATTTGCTGCGGGCGATATGCGTCGTGGACAATCACTCGTCGTTTGGGCGATGTCGGAAGGTCGTGAAGCTGCTCGTGCCGTTGATGAGTTCTTGATGGGTCATTCAAATTTGGAGATGAAAGACAATTCATTGACTAAAATGATATTGACAGAGGTTAATTTTGAATAAAATATAGTTGTCTTTATGAAGCCTTTAAAGCTCTAACTAATTGAAAAATTAGTTAGAGCTTTTTTTGTGCTAAGACCAAAAGCATTGAACAAATGAAAGGTTGATAAAATACACCTCCTCAGTAAATTTTGGATTTCAGTTTCTTAATTGAGATTAAAACCCATTCATCGAAAGTCTATTTATATAATTCCCGCTAAGCGGTAATTTTGAGTAGATATGATTATTAATATTTCTACGAAAAGGAAAAAAAGTTGAGTTTTCTCAAAAAAAGCAACAAAAACAAGCTGCTTTTAAGGTTTTTATGATTGAAATTTGTATCAACTGTAAAGCCAAAATATCGAAAACAACAACTCGTTTTCTCACATTCTAAAACTCAATGACATGACGCATCTGCTCATTTTCTCAACGCAAAACATTTACGCAATTATCACCCCTGTTGCTCTGTTTTTCATTTTGATTGAAATAGGCTTATGCCTTATTTTAAAGAAAAACTATATCACTTTTTCAGAAGCGATTGCCAATTTCGGCACTGCATTGGGCAATCAAACCATGAATGTCTTGGTTGCAGCGGGCGTTTATGTCGTCTATGGCTATTTGTGGGAACATTATCGCTTGATTGATAATATCCCGATGACGTGGTACAATATCGTACTCCTGTTGTTGGGCATTGATTTCATTTTCTATTGGGTTCATCGGTGGGGGCATGAAATCAATATCATGTGGGCAGCCCATTCGCCGCATCACAGTGCTGAAGAAATGAACTATTTCGTCGCTGTTCGTGCCAGTGTTACGCAAAGGTTGTTTTCGTTTTTCTTCTTCTGGCCCCTTACCATCATTGGTTTTTCACCTTTACACATATATATAATGGTGGCGATTCACTTGTTTATTGCCTTTTTGCACCATACCGAATTAATCCCTAAACTGTGGCGTTGGATTGAATTTATTTTCACCACGCCTTCGCATCATCGGGTGCATCATGGTGTCAATTTCAAGTATTTGGATAAAAACTATGGTGAATTTCTGATTTTATGGGATAGGTTTTTTGGCACTTTTGAAGAAGAAACGGACAAAGTCGTCTATGGCATGTACAGCCATCCGCAAACGTGGAATCCAATTGCCATTAATTTTCATTTCTACCATTTGCTTTGGAAAGATGCTGTGGCGGCAGATAATTGGTGGGACAAAATCCGCATTTGGTTTATGCCGTTAGGTTGGAGACCCAGAAATTTGCCACCCAAGCCACCCCTTGTTGAGATAACCGTGCAAAATCAAAAACGTTTGACTGTCAACGCTTTACCTCATTCTAAAATCTATTTGATATTGAGTTGCTTCTTCGGCGTGGCTTTGATGATGTTGATTATCAGCCCTCAAACCGTTTGGACGACTTGGGAACGTATCATCGGCAGCGTTTTGCTTTGGCATTTAATCATCAATTGGTCAGGCATTTTAGAATCAAAACACTGGCTTTTTACTTCCGAAATTATCAGAATCTTTTTAACACTTCCTGCTGTGTTAGTATTTAGTGACTTAGGACAAAAACCCGTATGGTTAGGCATTTTGGTGGCTTATTCTGTTTATTGTCTAATTTGGACGTATAAATATTTTGCTATCAAAAAAGAGGCAATGATTGCTGCGACCTAAACAAAAGAGCATTAGTCAGGTGTCTTGAATCCTTAAATTTATTAACCATCAAGGACTTGCAGAATCTGCGACTAATGCTTTTATCTATTTTTTATTGATATTGTAGAAAACAAAATCTATCTTTATCGAAATCCCTCAAAATACATACTCGCCTACATCCTAACTTTGTGTCATCAAAGAAGATAATCGTCCAAATGTGAAAAAATATCGAAGCCAACCTTAGGTTTTGACTGAATTGTAGGTCTTACATGACCCCCTCAGTATTATTTCACTTTTGCCCCAATGAGATGACTCAATCCTATTCTCAATGCTAAAATAAACCACTTCTTTTCATCTAAATAACCATAGAAATGAAATTTAACAATCTACGCAACCTCGTTCTCATTCAATTACTCTCGGCAACAGCCGCTTTTTCGCAAACCACACAAACCATCAAAGGCGCAGTCCTTGACCGTGTGACCAAACAACCGCTTGTGGGCGCAACCGTAAAAGTCGCTGATATTCAACCACTTATGGGCGCAACAGCCGATTTAGACGGCAACTACCGCATCGAAAACGTACCGCTTGGGCGGCATCGTATTGAGGTTACTTATATTGGTTATGAAACATACGTGAGCGACAACAATATCTTAAACGCTGCCAAAGAATTGGACTTGACCATTGAACTCGTCGAAGCGGCAACGACCACTGAAACCGTTGTCATTTCTGCCAAAAAGACGGGTAATGAACCGCTCAATGAACTCAGCATCGTCTCTGCAAGGTCTTTTACGGCGGAACAAACGCAGCGTTTTGCCGCCTCTGCCAATGACCCTGGACGTATGGCGATGGCTTTCCCAGGCGTGCAACCGAGCCGTGACAGTCGCAGCGATATTGTTGTCCGTGGCAATGCGGGCTTCGGCTTGTTGTGGCGATTGGAAGGCATTGATATTCCCAATCCGAATCACTTTGCACGGAAAGGGTCTTCGGGTGGTGGCATCACCATTTTTTCAACTTCGATGCTCGGCACATCTGACTTTTCAAGCGGGGCGTTTCCTGCCGAGTATGGCAATGCGTTTTCAGGTGTTTTCGACATGAAATTCCGCAAAGGCAATACCGAACGCAAGGAATACACCTTCAAAGCAGGCTTGTTGGGCTTGGATTTTTCGACAGAGGGACCCCTCAGTAAAAATGGGGCTTCTTACCTCATCAACTACCGTTATTCGACTTTGGGTATCTTGAATAAGTTGGGCATTCACCTCGTCGGTGCGCGTATTGACAATACTTTTCAAGACCTTAGTTTCAACCTCTATATGCCTTCTAAAAATAAGAAGTCAATATGGACCATGTGGGGTATCGGTGGAATGAGTCGGGAGTTTGAAAAAATCAATGAAATACCCCTTAAAACGTATGACGACCGTGAACAGTACGAGTTTAAAACAAACATGGGTGCAGCAGGCTTAACCCATTCATTTCTCATTGACAATCAATCATTTATAAAGACAACCTTAGCCTTTATGAATCAAAAAATAACAAATGATGAAGATACCATTACAGGCGAAGGCGGCAAGTACAACCGTATTTTGACAGAAAGTTTTACGGAAGGACGTTTGAGTTTGGCAAGTTATTACAGTCGTAAATTAGGGGCGAAAGCCTCTTTAAAAGCGGGTTTTACAGCAAGCCGTTTGTTCTATAATTTAAAGAGTAGTATGATTCAACAGTTCAAAAAAAGCTATTTTTTAGATGTTAATACGCTGGGTACTGAGGGGTCTTATTTGGTGCAACCTTATGCTCAAATTCGTTATCGAGCAACATCGAAATTGACTTTGAATGGCGGTCTTCATGTTTTGTATTTTGCTTTAAATAAAACGTCAAGCGTAGAACCCCGTTTGGGTATGCAGTATCAAATCGCTGATAATCAAACCTTTAGCTTAGGTTATGGCTTACATGGCAAGATGTTGCCGATTGGTGTTTATTACAATGAGAATTTTCTGTCTTCTTCAACTCCTAATAATAATCGGAATTTAAAACCCATTAAAGCACACCATATTATTGCGGCTTATGACCTACTGTTTGGCAACAATTTCCGCTTCCATACTGAGGGGTACTATCAACGCTTAGTAAACGTGCCTGTTAGTCCCGACGTTAATTCAACTTATGCGTATATCAATGATTTACAAGGTTTTGCAAACCGTGCTTTGGTATCAGACGGCAAAGGTCAAAACGTGGGTTTGGATGTGGCTCTTGAAAAGATATTCCAAAAAGGCACTTTCTTTATCCTTACTACTTCCGTTTTCAACTCGACTTATCAGCCTTTGAATGGTAAGACGTATTCGACGCAATACAATTCCAAGTTTTCAGCCGCTTTCATTGGCGGCAAAGAGTGGCAAGCGGGTTCAAAAGGTATTTTCCAATTGGGTGGTAAAATCATTTTTAATGGTGGACAACCGATTTCGCCGTTGGCAAGTGTTCAAGATGGTTATTCGCGCATTCCGACTTTGGACGAAACGAAGCCATATTCAGTCAATACCCAAACCTATTTCCGTCCTGACTTACGCCTCGCCTATCGCCACGATGGTAAAAAATCGGCTTATACGATTGCTCTCGACGTGCAGAATGTGGCTTTGATGAAAAACATAGATGGTACGCGCCGTGAATACGACCCGACGACGAATAAATGGGTGGATTGGGTGCAAGGTAGTCTCGTACCTGTGATTAGTTGGCAGATTGATTTTCATTGATTGTTGGACATTTTGCCTGATATAC
>JAYSQG010000032.1:0-11202 GCA_043721685.1 Saprospiraceae bacterium
ACCTTATAAATGTAAATAGTTGATATTCAATATAGAATACAATTTTTAAAAACATATTAATAATCGGGTCGAAACTTGTGATGTATGGACAGCCTTTTAGGTATCCGATACGTATTGTTATATGGAAATACTGAGGGGTAATTTTATCGAACCACAAAAATTGTCAGAGAACGAGCTATAAAACACTGTTTATACTGAGGGGGTGTTCTTTTATTTTATGGTCATTTGATGGTTTTGGAAAATCATCAGGCGTGGTATCATTTTCATCTGCCGCAATGCCATTCATAAACAACACATAAGGTATCTTTTTCAATTCCGCCATTTGCTCGGCATCTGTTTTGCCTTTACCAACAATGCCATAAGAACGAGGAATTTCGGGATTCAAAGCTTGTATTCTCGTTTGAATCAATAAATCTTTGCCTTGATTAAAGGCTTTGAGGTAATTTTTCTCGAATGCCAAAGCCGTATAAAAACCGCCTGCAAAGGTAATGGCATCAATATCTGAAATCATGTCTTTGATACCTATAACATAGGGAATGAATCGAGAAACGACCTTTGCAAAAATATCAGAATACATGGTATTGATAAAAACACATTCCACATGGTTGCGAAAGAGTTTAAAAGTCGCTGCCAAATACTCATAAGAGATGGGATGACACGTGCCATCTTTGCGATTGAGTATCAATCCTGTCACGTCTGCCATGCCTGAAAACTGAACAATCTGCGCCTTTTCTTGAAAAATGGCTTCAAAAAACGATTCCAATGTCACATCAAATGCTTCGACGATTACAAATTCGCTTTGGTATGGTTTGAATATCTTTCTGATTTCAATGTATTCTCTTTCCAATTCCAGTTTAGATGTGTCAATGGGATTGGCTGCCAAAAACTGTATTTTCGTTCTTTTCTCTACGAAAACAGGCACGTTTTTATCAATATCGGCATTGTCAGAAGGCATGTCTTTCAGATAACCTTCCTGATGTACTTCTTCAAGAATGGCTAAAATAGCGCGTATGGATTGCGTGCCTGCCATCGCATAATCATCTGTTTTAATCAACCCGCGCATAAAGAGGGTTTCGTTCCGCGATATTTGTGAACTGAGCATCACGAGGTCGTCACGCAGTTGACTATTTTTGTCTCCGATGGCTTTTGCCATGATGGCAATGGCTTCTTGCGTTTTATTGGCGGAAATGAGTCCTTGAAGTTCTGGAAGTGTCATTGGTCTTTTAAATTATGGTGGAAGAAATGACAAATATACTTTTTATATCCATTTTTTTCCTTCCTCATTCACAAAAAGATACTTGAAACTGGGTAAAACACGAAAAATACTGAGGGGTATCTAAAAGCATGACAAAATCAAGAAAAAGTGTCACCGCAATAAAAAATGCTATAAAAAGAAATTATTTGAGCAGAAAAAGATAGTTTTGAGCGACAATAATGTATAAATAAAAACTAATCGTTACCAACTTATGACTAACTGGAAAATCAAACTCTCGCTCTTTCTCAATTACTTCGTTTTTGCGATTTTGCTCAACAGTGTCGGTACTGTTATCTTGCAAATACAAAACAATTATGGCATTTCTCAAGGCGATGCCAGCATTTTAGAGGCATATAAAGACCTCACTATTGCCATTGTCTCCTTTTTAGTGGCTTCATATATTGTTAGAATTGGCTACAAACGCTCGATGCTGATTGCCTTAGCTTTTGTCGCTTTTGCTTGTCTCATGATGGCAATATTCCCAGGCTTTGGCACGACAAAATTGCTTTTTGCAGCTGTCGGTGCCAGTTTTGCCTTGATAAAAGTATCCGCTTTTGCGACCATCGGCATCATCACAAGCAATGAAAAAGACCACGCGAGTTTTATGAACTTCTTAGAATCCTTTTTTATGGTCGGTGTACTGACGGGGTATTTTGTCTTCGCTTCTTTTGTGGACAACAGTAATCCGCAATCCACCGCTTGGGTGAATGTTTATTATCTTTTGGCAGGTATATCGTTAGCCGCTTTTTTCCTATTGTTTACTGCGCCACTTGACGAGTCGTCTGTGCAAGTCGAAGCATCCAAACCATTATTGGAAGACTTCGCGGATATGTTCAAATTAGCTGTTTTGCCCATCGTCATGGTCTTCATCGCCAGTGCCTTTCTCTATGTTTTGATTGAACAAAGCATCATGAGTTGGCTACCGACTTTTAACAGCCAAGTTTTGCATTTACCAACCACTTTAAGCATCCAAATGGCGAGTATTTTAGCGATTTCCACAGCCGTTGGACGTTTTTTAGCAGGTTTTGTCTTACGAGAATATCATTGGTACCTCGTCTTGACGGTTTGTTTAGTGATAGCAGCGGCATTGGTTTTAGTCGCCATTCCTTTAGCTCAAAACGTGGGTACAAAGGAAGTAACGGGTTGGTCAACCGCCCCATTGGGTGCATTTGTGTTTCCACTCATCGGTTTATTACTCGCACCTATTTATCCTGCCATCAATTCATTGATATTGAGCAGTTTACCTGCACAAAAACATGCGACGATGTCGGGTTTAATTGTTGTCTTTTCCGCTTTAGGTGGCACAACAGGCTCTATCATTACAGGACATATCTTTGAAGGGTATGGTGGAGAATCGGCGTTTTATTTCTCTCTTTTACCGATTGGTTTGTTGTTGATTTGTTTATACTTTTTCAACAAATTGCATAAACCCACGGATAACGAAACGATTGTAAAGGCTACTTCGGGTGGGCATTAAAACATTGGATTTATATAATTTTAAAATTCAACACATTACTTTTTGTCATTCTGAACGAAGTGAAAGAATCTGTATAAACAGAGTATTTAGGTTCTTTCACTTCGTTCAGAATGACAAAAAGTAATGTGTTCCAAAAAACAACAATATGCAAATATTTGAACTCGGACACCTTTTCGAAGCCGTCCAAATGAACAACATCCTTTCCGATGGCAAAACATTCCCAGACTGTTTGCCTAAATTCCCCTTGGAAATCATTCAAGAAAACTACGAAAAAGCCAAAGATACTGAGGGGTTCAATTTGATCGGTTTCGTAAACAATCATTTCGATTTGCCAACCAATAATGGGGCGGATTTTGAAAGTGATATGAGCAAAGACATCACGACACACATCAATGACCTTTGGAAAATTCTCACCCGCGCACCTGATACGGGGGAAAGTTCGCTTATACCACTACCCTATCCGTACATCGTTCCCGGTGGTCGTTTTCGAGAGATTTATTATTGGGACAGTTACTTCACGATGCTCGGTTTGCAAGTTTCTGGACGGGTGGATATGATTGAAAATATGGTCAATAATTTCTCTTTTTTGTTGAATAATGTTGGACATATACCGAATGGCAACCGCACGTATTATATAGGTCGGTCGCAACCACCTTTTTATGCTTTGATGGTTAAACTGTTGAGCGAAGAAAAGGGTAAAGATATTTTGGTGCGTTATTTACCCGAATTAGAGAAAGAATATGCGTTTTGGATGAAAGGCAGCGATACACTCAAAGAAGACAATGAAGCTACATTTCATTCTGTAAGGCTACCAAATGGTTCTATTTTGAATCGTTATTGGGATGAAAATGATACGCCGCGTCCTGAATCGTACAAAGAAGATGTGGAAACGGTTCATGATGCGGAAAATCTTAGGAAGATTCAAAATCCTAAGATTGATACGTACCGACATATCCGTGCTGCCGCCGAATCTGGTTGGGATTTCAGCAGTCGTTGGTTCAAAGATGGTCAAAACCTTTCGACCATTCACACCACTGATATTATTCCAGTTGATTTAAATTGTCTGCTTTTCCATTTGGAAATCACTTTGGCAGAAGCATACCAACTTTCGGGGCAAGCTGTTAAAGCGGCTGGTTATCACGGTTCTGCGACCAAACGACAAGATGCACTCGACACCTATTGTTGGGATAACGACAAAGGTTTTTACTTCGATTATGATTTTGTAGAAGGTAAAAAGACGGAACATTACACATTGGCAGCCGCTTTTCCTTTGTTTTTCAATGTGGCTTCTCCCAAAAAGGCAGCAAAAATAGCAGCCATTATAGAAGAGCAATTCCTACAAACAGGCGGCGTTACCACAACCCTAAAAAACACAGGTCAACAATGGGATGCGCCAAATGGTTGGGCACCGTTGCAATGGATTACGTACAAAGGTTTGCGCAATTATGGTTTTGATGATTTGGCTAATAAAATTAAAAACCATTGGCTGCTTGCCAATCGAGCCATTTATCAAAAAACGGGTAAAATGACAGAGAAATACAATGTCTATGTCCAAGACATTGAAGCAGGTGGCGGTGAATATCCTTTGCAAGATGGTTTTGGTTGGACGAATGGGGTGTATTTGGCTTTGGATGCTGATAGGTGAAATGGTTTATGAAAGTTCAAATACTGAGGGGGGCAACAGCTTCCCTCTTTTTTTGCAAAACAATACTTTTATAATTGCGTTAAAAAAAATGACAACTTTAACAGTCTTTGAAATGAAAGAAATAGAAACAAGAGGACTCATCCGCGCCATCCTTTTCTATCCAATAATCACAATCATAGTTGCAGTATCTGAACCAGGAGGACCTTGCACGCCTGGATTAAAGCCGATTATGTTTTTGTTATGTCTTTTAATAACTGCCTTTTCATTTTTAAGATACTTACATCTGACTGTTTTGTTTCGAAATAAATACCTACCCACCTTCCTTATTTATCTGATTGCTGTTATTGTTCTTAGCTTTCTTATACTGAGGGGGTGATAGATTTGATAATTATTTAAAAAACGATAAAACAGTCATAAACAAACTTTTTAAACCCGTAACCCAGTCCTGTAAAATCTCTTCTGAAGTTTTAAATGAAACAGGTGGTGGTGTTTGAAGAATTGCATCACCCATGATGAAACTTTCAAGATTAATTGTTTCATTTTCTTTATGTATCTTATGTTTTATTGAAGTTTTCGCTTTTTGTGGCGTTTTCACCACATCATTTACTTGATGCTCAACAAAGTCCGCATTATACTGAGGGGTCTGTGTTTTCGCACTCATTGGCAACAACAAAACAGAAAACAACCACGCCCAACGTGTTTGATTCTTCAGCAAAACAGGTGGCAAGATAGGTCTATTCAATTGTGTTTCTAAGAAACGTCCACACGTCTTGCCTTGATAATTTTGAAAATAATGGATGATTTGACTGTCTGTCATCGTTGTAAAATCAACAACTGTCTTTTGACAGGAGAAGCAATGTTTTCCTTTTTCATTGGGTGTCATGGTTTCCCAATTTTCAGAACAAGGTTTTTTGATAGCGATATGGGAAGTAGCTTTTGACATGTTCAGAGATTTAATATTAAAAAGCAATATTAAGCAAAAGATATTCCAATTGCAAAACGTAAGTGAGCGGGTGACTCAAAGTCACCCGCTCACTATAATCACAACTCCTTCACCATAATATTCCTAAAATAAACCTTATTCCCATGGTCTTGAAGCGCAATACGTCCTTTTTTCGCTAAACCATAATCGGGAAAATCTTTCCATTTGCCTGTGGCTTTTTCGTTGTTCCATTTGTCGTCCCATGCTTGGAAAGAGACAATCAATTCACCATTGAGCCAATGTTCAACAGCACCTTTGTTGAAGATGATTTTACTGGTATTCCATTCGCCAACAGGTTTTACTTTTTTCTTATCGTTTGCCAAGTTCATGGCATAATCTGCACCTGTTTTTTGCCATTCTTCCAATTTTGAAGGGAAACCCACATCATCAATCATCTGATATTCAGGTCCTGTATGATAAGGTGCTTGGTATTTTGCATCTTCAACTACGTGGTACATAACGCCACTGTTACCTGTCGGAGTCATTTTCCATTCCCAACTCAATTCAAAGTTTTCGTATTCCTTATCGGTGACAATATCGCCACCGTGTGCATCTTTGGCTGTGCCGAGACAAACCAATGCGCCGTCTTCAATTGTCCAACTTTTAATCGCACCTGTGTCGTTGTAGTTGTGCCAACCTTTGAATGTTGTGCCATCGAAAAGGCTGATAGCTTTTGAATCCGTAGCGGCTGTTGAAGCGGCTGTGTTTTTAGTATCGTTGCAAGATGCAAGGACAATGATTGCTAAAGTGAAAGATAAAGATTTCATGATTTTGTTTTTTTGAACACTGATTGGACAGATTTACACAGATTCACACTGATTTTATTTAGATTTTTACAAAATGAGAAGAAAAAACCTAAATAAAATCAGTGTGAATCTGTGTAAATCTGTCCAATCAGTGTTCCATTATTTTTTAATTAATTGCATTGTTTCTGGATTCCAACGAATCGCCGTGTCTTGATTGTAGCTATCGTTGCACAAAAGCGCAGGAGCCGCCGCCCGATAGCCAAATGTCGCATCTTCCGTCACCTTTCCTTTTGTTCGGATGGCATTGAAAAAGTTAGCAAAATGGTCATACGGTCCACCCAAATAGTCTTTTTCGGCTGAAAAAGTATATTCTTCAGGTGGTAGAATGCGTTTTCTATCTGAAACAGGTTTACCCGACTTTTTCATTTGTTCAATCATAAAAGGGTCGTCACTCGACGCATCTTTGTTGCGTTTAACGGTCACGCTGTCCCAAGTAATGTCCATTGAGCCTAAACTGCCGACCAACTTCAAGTAGGTTGTACCACTTGTGCCATCAATAAAATTGCAACGCAAAGACAAATTGAAGGACGGATGCGCCTTTGATTCGGGATAATCGAACGTGCCTAACAATACATCAGGCACTTCACGTCCATCTTTCCAATAACGCAAACCACCCGCCGCATAAATCTTATTCGGACCCATAGAATTGGTGATAAAATGCAGACTTGAAAACAAATGCACAAATAAATCGCCCGACATACCTGTACCATAATCCATATAGTTGCGCCAACGGAAAAAACGTGTTTTATCAAACGGACGTTTCGTTGTGTTGCTGATATACGTCTCCCAATCTACCGTTTCAGGTGATGCATCGGCTGGAATCGGATATTGCCAAGCACCTGTTGGTGAATGTCTTGCCCAAAAACCTTCGGCATAATTCAAATCGCCAATGACACCTTCTTTCAGCAATTCCCGTGCTTTTTCATTGCCCAATGACGACACGCCTTGACTACCGACTTGAAAAACCATCCCCGTTTCCTTCTGCGCTTGGATAACAGCCGACCCCTCAGTAATAGCATGAACCATCGGCTTTTCGCAATACACATGTTTGCCCGCTTTCATCGCATCAATCGAAATTTGTTGATGCCAATGGTCAGGTGTCGCCACAATCACGGCATCAATATCCTTCCGATTGAGGATTTCTTTGTAGCTGCGGGTTGTAAAAAGGTCTGCCCCCCACTTCGTTTTAGCGTCTTTCAAACGCCCATCATAAAGGTCACAAGCCGCAACGATTTTCACGCCTGGCACTTTCAATGCCGTGATGACGTCTTGCGTTCCCATACCACCCGCGCCAATCAATGCGATATTGATATTGTCGTTGGCAGCAAACCGTTGTCGGTGCAGCGACTCAAAAGCGGCGTATTTGTTTTCCGCCGCAAAAACATTCGAGCCTGTTGCCATAACTGCCGATGTTGTTGCGAGTTTTTTTAAAAAGCCTCGTCTTGAGGATTCGTTGGTGTTCTTCATAAAAATTAGATTATTGGTTAGATGTTTTTATTAAAACCTTGATTTTTGATTGAAATACAAGTTCTTCAAGTCAGTAACCTAACTTTCAGAACTTGACTTTAGAGTTTTAAAACTTGACTTTGAACTACTACTAGTTGGCTCCTCCCCCTCCCTCAGTATTTATTCGTCATTGCGAAGAACGAAGCAATCTGGGTAAAGGGCGTAGAATCTTTTTAAAGTCTATTACACGCTGAAAGATTGCTTCGTTCCTCGCAATGACGAAACAATTTGGTGTTGAATACATCATTTCAGCTCCTTCACCTTCAATTTCTTCCAGCGCACTTTAATGCCACCGCCGTCGTGTATTTGCAAAGCGATAAAACCTACGCCTTTGCCAAATTTTTCATCTTTCAGATGTATCATCTGTTTGCCATTGAGATATGATGTGATTTCATCGTTGACGACTTCGATGCGCATTTTGTTCCATTGACCGACTTTCAACATCTTTTCATCTTCGGGCTTAGGTTTTATAATCCAACCTCTGCCGTAAGACTCGTAAATACCGCCCGTGTTGTGATTCAAAGGCGCTACCTCAACTTGCCAACCACTGATTTTCACACCTTCGATGCCTGAACGGACAAAAACACCGCTGTTGCCATCGGCTTCTTGTTTAAATTTAAGTGTCAAAATAAAATTGTGGTAATTGGCTGTCGTAGAAAGATAACCGTACTTTTTGTCTGGACCACTTTCGCAAACGAGTTCACCGTTTTCGACATACCATTTTTCAGTGCCGTTGATTGTCCAGCCATTTAGGTTTCTGCCGTTGAATATTTTGTTAGTACATTGGACAAACGTTACCGAAGTCAGAAAGGCAAAAGAAAGGAATAAGAGTAAATATTTCATAATGTGGTTTGATGAATGAAGAAATTAAGTTGTTCGACAACTTTTTTTTGATTGGCTAAAGTACAAATTTTGAGTTTATTCTTACCTTTTCCATCATTTTTTGAACGCTGATTTCGCTGATCCACTTGATTTACACTGATTTTTTTAGAGCATTCAGGATGACACTAAAAAATCAGTGTAAATCAAGTAATCAGTAGAATCTGTGTTCAAAAAAAAACATTCATAAAACATGGAAAAACCTTTAGTGAATCAATCCTATTTGCTCAAAAAAATGAAAGGCAAAGGGGGTTGGACATATACCGAAGTCCCAGAGATTCGACCCGACAAACACGCCCATTTCGGTTGGGTCAAAGTACGTGGTTCGATAGATGGTTACGAAATCAAGCAATACAATTTGATGCCCATCGGCAACGGCAACTTGTTTTTACCTGTTAAAGCTGCCATCAGAAAGGTCATCAAAAAGGAGGCGGGTGATGCAGTACACGTTATATTATATGCCGACAATACCCCCCTCAGTATTCCCGACGAATTGATGGTTTGTTTGTTGGATGCACCCAATGCACACACCTTTTTTATGTCTTTAACAGAAACACATCAAAAAGCCTATATTGATTGGATTTATGACGCTAAACGATTGGAAACCAAGGTGAATCGCATCGCAAAGACAATTGAAAAACTGGAAATTGGATTGAAGTTTAATGAAAAAGAAGAGGAATTATGAATGATGTCATAAATATCCCCTCAGTATTTATTCGTCATCGTAGATTTTAGAAGTACTTCTCAGCTATAAAGTATCAACAATGAAGAATGAAATAATAAAACAACGATTGCAAAACCAACAAATCCATGCAGCAGAAGCCAATTCCCCTACCGAATTAGTCGCTTGGATGGGTGCTATGCAAGCGCAAGACTATGAAATGTCAAAATGGGCTTTGGGTGTCCGATTACCAAATCAAACCGAAGGTGCGCTTGAAGCCGCTTTGAACAATGGCGAAGTTTTGCGAACACATGTGCTTCGTCCGACATGGCATTTAGTATCACCAACGAATATCCGTTGGATGTTGGAACTGTCAAGACCTCAAATTGAGAAAATTGTTGCAGGCTACAATCAACGGCTTGGATTAGACTTCTCCATAAGGGATAAATCCAATACAATTATCGAGAAAGCTTTAGAGGAACAACCCAACTTGACACGCAATGAACTCATGCAAGAGCTTGAAAATCAAGGCATTATTGCAAGTGATATTCGTGCCGCTCATTTGATGTTTCATGCTGAATTAACAGGTTTAGTATGCAGTGGCATTCGTAAAGGCAAGCAGTTGACTTATGCTCTTTTGGATAAACGTGCGCCTTTGACACAACCTTTACTTCGAGAAGAAGCCCTAACGAAATTGGCAACTTTGTATTTTCAAAGTCATTCACCCGCCACTTTGAAAGACTTTGCGTGGTGGAGTGGGCTGACCTTAACGGATGCTCGAAAAGGGATTGAAAACATTAAAGAACAATTGGAAACCTTGGCAATTGACAAGACGGTTTACTACGTTTTTCCTTCAAAAACCATAAAAACGGAGCAAAAAGACATCGTTTTGCTCCCTGCTTTCGATGAATACATGGTGAGTTATACAGACCGAACGGCTGCTTTGCCTTTAGAATACACGAAACAAGCCATCTCTTCAAATGGTATTTTTACACCTATTATTGTTCACAACGGTAAAGTAATTGGGGTTTGGAAACGCAAGCTGAAAACGAAATATGTTGAGATAGAACTCATGCCATTTGAGCCGATTTCAAAGGATTTGTCTGATAAAATCAAAGCACATTTTAGGGATTATCAAAACTATTTGGGTGGTTTGGCTTTGCGATTTTTATAAATAACAAGCACCCCTCAGTATTTCAGCAAAATAATATAGATTAAGATTTCAAGTAATTTATTTTTTATAATTATTAAAATAAATATTGTTAGAAAAGTTTTCTAATAGTATTAGGTAACAGCGTTTTTTATTTTCTTTGCTTTTCTAACAATTTTTTATAATTTTAAAAACTAATTAAATGAAAAACACACCGCACACCGCACACCGCACACCGCACAATTGCACTAATTTTGCTATTTAGTTTACTATTTACAAGAAGTTATTCACAAGGAAATTCTAACAGAGATTATTGGACTAAAATTACTGAAAGGGAGTTGAATATGGAAGTTCGTCATCAAAAAAAATTAGATAAACTTAAAGGAAATAATTTGTTTAAGAGTATTGACCCTATAAAATTGGGTAATATAAGATCTTTTATTCAACAAGGTAAATTGCAGTTTAAAAACCCAAAGAATACTGAAATCTTAGTAGCTGTACCAACTTATGTAACGGCTACTTCGGATAATGAGTTTTCTTGGAATGGCAAATTTGAAGATGGAAGAGGTCATATTACCCTCATAGCTCATGGTGGAGATATTTTTGGAAGATTCGATATTGATGATGAAGTTTATGAAATCCAAGATTTAGGCGGTAAGAGGAATGCCCTTCTAAAATTTGATAAAAATAAGGAATTTATTTGCGGTGACCATCAAGTTACTCAAAATTATCTTGAACCTCAAAGACCTTCTGACCTCATACAAAATCGTGTTTCTCCTCTTAGCTGTGATAACAATGTTCGAATTTTAGTACTTTATACACCACTCGTTGAGCAATTTCA
>JAYSQG010000033.1:0-14514 GCA_043721685.1 Saprospiraceae bacterium
TTCTAACGCTGTCTCGAATATTCTTTGCAAATTTGGTGACCAATTTTCTATCAATTTCACCTAATCAGCTTTTCCTGTTTATTTAACTTCAATTACTTAGAAGCCGTTTTGCAACTCATTATTTGAGTATGGAAAAATCTTCGGAGTTTTCAGTAAAATGGTATTATTCCTTGGAATCTAAAATCTGATATTCTTGAAATTTCAAGAATCAAATACAAGGTTTTAAAGTTGCAGAATGACTCTTTAATTGTTGAAAGTCCAAAATCTATTTATAGTCCTGTTGACACTATATTATTTACTTATTGCCATGAGTGTCCTGTTCGTTAGTAATACTCTGGTTGCCAACTTAACAAACGAAAGCAGGCAATTTTCTATCTTGTCTTATGTTTTGTTGCCATTCAACAGGGTTGTCAATACCGCTAAAACTGTTCATTTGCGCCAATTGTTCAAGCCAATCAACAGCGGATTTGTTATTAGATTGTGGTGCAATATCTGTTTTTTCAATTTTATTATGTCCAATCAAAACAGACAAAAAGGCATCTAATTGAGCCAAATTCTTTGGGTTTAATTCACCCAATTTTTGTAAAACAGATTGATATAGAACTGTATCTGTCATTAGTAAATTCTTATATTTAATGTAAAATTTCACTCAAAGTTAAATCAAAAAATCTAAATAATCATTCAATAATGCCTGTAATACTTGATGTTCTTTAAATTTAGCACCTATTTCCAACACATTTTTTTCAAAATAGTGTTCTATACTGAGGGGGTAAAAATTCGAGAAAAAATGCTCGATACCAACCGATACCAACCGATACCAACCGATACCAATTTTTGATTTGCTTTTAAAATTGCACAGCCATGTTAAATCTCAATCACATTAAAATTGAAAATTTAGGCGGATGCAAGCCCGCATTTTTCAAAAGCTGACGCATATTGACTGTATTTTGCCGATTCAACTGTAATAAATCCGATGTAGCTCTACCAATAGCTGTTTGACCCAATATCAGTAAATCATCGTCACTCCATTGAAAGTGTTCCGTCCATTTTGATTTTCGTGGATTGAAAAGCGGACTAATTTGACCCGTAAAAGGGTCGTAATGTTGGGTAATATGTTTTTTGAAACCATTACAACGCCCACAACTTCGAGCGAGGTTGTACAATTCAGTTGTTCCTCCTGCACTGAGGGGAAGGATATGGTCAAAATGAAAGAAGTCTGAGGCGTAGTTTTCAGGATAAAGGCAATATTCGCAATAGCCATTCGACAATCGGATAATTTCTTTTTGAACAGAAATCGGGATATAAATATCAGACATGGGCAGGCGGATTTAAACCCAATTTTTCCATCAATTGAGGCAACGTTATCGACCGAAGTTGAGCCAACTCGACAAGATAAGTTAAACGTTCATAACGTATTTGCTCCTCTTCTTCGGTTAATTGCATAAATTCTGTGTATTCATCGTCTGAAATGGTCTCTGCTTCAAGTTTTTGAACCAACAATCGGTAGCGTTCTGTTTTCTCTTTGCTTAAAACAGTTTGATTGATTTTGCCCAATAAAAAACGCTCACGATAAGATTTATCCATCGTTTTTTTCTGCGTTATCAGACCATTAACAGCTTGAACGAAACGTTCCAATTCAATCAAAGGCATTTGAGCAACATCTTTTAATAATGTTTGAGCATCCATAAGCAACTTATTTTTTAGAAAAATACGGCATCTTTTTAGAATAATAGGCTAAACGCCTACAAGTAAATCCGTAGGAATACGCAATTCTTTATGAAGTATTCTAATTTGAGCCAATGATAATTGCCTTTTCCCACTAAATATTTCTGATACCCGATTTGAGCCTAAAATTTTAGCTAAATCCTTCCTATCCAAATTCAATTGTTCTAAGGCTTGCTCAATGACTTGGGGCAGCGTCAATTGAATTTTATTGAATGCAAAATGGTTGGCTTCATACGCCCCAATTAAAACGGTTAAAGCATCAAGGTGTGCAAACTTCTTTTCTTCTTCCGCATCATCTTCAAATATTAAATCATCTAATATTTCTACCCATTCGCAAAAACGCATATAGGTTGCCTCATCTGCAATAGGCGTTATGGGATATTTTGAACTTGGAAACTTTTTCATTGTGTTCTATTTTAAATATTTTCAATATCTTTTATTTTATCATACTCGCTATGAGTACCAATAAAGCGAATATAGACCCGTTGCGCTCTTGGATGAAACCTAAACTTTGCTATTAAACGGTATTTATTACGAGCGATGTTAAAAACAAGCCTTTCATTTCCTACAAAATCGGCTGTATTAAATACCTGTATCACTTCTTGGATTGTAAAAAAACTATTAGTTGAAACAACATCATACCAAAACTTCAAGGAGGCTTTAGCATCAGGATATTGCTTCACAAAATCATCTAATCGTTTTTTTGTAATAATTCTCATAAGCAAATATATAAACTCTTTCCCAAATCGGGAAATATACTTTAAAAAATTCGTTCTTTGACAATTTATGTGGTTTAGCATTTATAGGCAAAACACCGCGCTTTGAAGTGTTCAAAATTAGTCATATTGAAAGTAAATCTTTTGACAGTTCTAAGTAAATTATTATTGCCTTCAGTAGCAGCGTTAGAAACAGTATGTTTGAAAAAATTAGTAATCGGCTCAAATTGCCGTTCAAGAAACTTTATAAATTCATCCATTTTATCATTTTTTAATTTCTTGGCATGTTCTAGCTAGAGATTTATTTGTTGGATTGCAAAGTCGTAACTAAATTGACATTCAAAAATGGCGACAAATGTATTTTTCATAAGATATAGTTCTTCCAAAATAGGCGATATAGCTAAAGCCTTTTGTAAAACATCGGTCTCTTTTTTCGTATTTTGGTCGGGCTGCTTAAAAAGTAACCATTTGATACTTTTGAATTCATCTTGTTTCGGAAATTCTTTTCGCAAGGCTTTTCTGGTAGCGTCCAAGACATTATTTATATATGTTGTCCAGTGAAAACGGTCCCCAACAGCCTGCGCATTTGGGAACTCGGTTTTGATAATATCTAAAAAAGATCCCCAGAAATCGCAGCTTGCAATTTTGACTTGTTCACTAAATAACAAACCATTTTTCAATTTAATGCTTTTAAAATGAGCTATTAAGGCATCTTTTTGGCGTGTTTGCAAAATATCAATTGTCTGACCATTTTCCAAATTTGTCAATACACATAAGTAATCTTTTTTACCTTTACGAAACGAAAATTCGTCAATGCCTAATTGGGTCACGCCTTCATAACGTTCATAACGTTCATAACCATTTACTCGGCTATGCTCATAAAATATCCTTTCCACCGTTTTAGAATGGGTATTGGTCAGCGCACCTACTTCACTTAAGGGTTGTTTGGCACTTAATTCAAATACCCATTTTGACTGACGTTTCGTATGACTTTTATTCGGTTCGATGAAATCAGGTGTTTCTACAAAATAGCGACCGCAATCACATTCATATTGCTTCAATCGTAGATGTAAATACACTTCTCTACCCGAAATATTTAAATCTCGTACAATATGTGATGTGTACTGATTTACTTTTATCGCTCTTTTTTGACATACAGGACACATGCCTGAATTACCCAAAATGTTGCAATAAATACGTATTGTTTTATCCGTTAACTCTACTCTTTCTACTTGTACTTGTGGTAAATTTAACAGTAGCTCATATATCTTGTTTTCCATTTTACTAAGTTACCACAAAAATTGTCACAGAACGATAAAATTTAGTAAAATCTTGCTGTAAAGATATGTTTGTGTGTGTTCTTTGAAATAGCCGTTATAAACTGAATAGTGTAGTATTTTAACTTGTGGTGGGTTTTTGATTGATTTCAGTGGTTTTTGTGGGTGAAAGAAATAACACCCCTCCAAGGGTTTGAAACCCTTGGAGGGGTGAGGGGTAGGGAGGTATAAAAATTCTCCAAGGGTTGCGAACCATTGGAGAATTGTGTTAATTATCCATAACGTCTGCTCAAATTTAGATAGGGAAAATTAAGTTTTGCAGCTTACAAGAACTTATTGCAGCTCGCAAAGACTTGTTGCAAGCTGCAATGGTTTTCTACAAACGCAAAAGACTTTCTATAAAGAGCAAATGCGTGTTTTTATGGTAAATTGGGTGGATTGAGAATGGATAAAAGTGGAATGGTGAATATGAAATAAAACTGCCTCGCTTTGGATTCGCGAAGCGAGGCAGTTTTGGTTTATATACTGAGGGGGTACAAAATGGATTGATTTATAGAATATTCTGCCTATTATTTCACTTTATCTATCAAATCAAACAGCCCATTTTTAAGCATCTCAATTCGCCCCCGACCCACCTTCAACAATATGCCGATTCACCTTAGGCGCACCCACGCCCCGTGCATTCTTAATCTCAACTGCCCACGCCTGTTTCAATTTTTCTAAAACAGCACTGTGTTGTTTGTCTTGAATCAGATTATGCAATTCCGCAGGGTCATTTTTTAGATTATACAATTCTTCAAAAACAGGTTGTTCGCCTTTCAAGGGTGATTCTGCATAATCCCGATAAACGGCAATGTCCACATCATTGACGGCATAGAGCAGTTTATTGGCGGGAATACCCAATTGTTTGGCATATTCCATGCTCTTTAGTGCCGAAAAAGTGTTGTTTTTATAATACCGAATGTATTTCCATTCTTTATTTTGAACGGCTTCACAACGGGGATTTCCGAACTGCGTTGACCATAAATTTTCAGTAAAAACATATTCTCGCACGTCTGTTTCTTTTTGATTCAACAAGCCCGAAAGGTCTTTTCCTTGAAATGAAGTCGGCACAGGAATTTTAGCCATTGATAATAGGGTAGGAGCAATATCAATGGTTTGAACAAGTGCATTATTCACCTTTCCTCTTTGTTTTTCAGGCAAATTAGGGTCAAAAACAATCATCGGCACGTGCGTTGTGATTTCATAACACAATGCTTTTCCGCCTAAACCGTATTGTCCCATAAACAAACCGTGGTCAGACGTAAATACAATAATGGTGTTTTTATCGAGCTTCAAATCTTTCAATTTTTTCCTCAAATTGCCCACCAAACGGTCAATACCTGTCATCGCTTGCAACTGACGGATATATGTTTCTTTACAATCTTTTGGCTTGTCCACATAGTTATAACCCGCTTGTCTGTTTTCCGCTTTCAGCAAATCTGCGGGCAATTTTGGCTCTTTTATATCCGCTTTTGCGATATAATTGGGCGGCAAAGGAATGTCCAAATCTCTGTACAATGACTTATAAATTTCATCATCTTTCGCTCTTTGCTTCATCGTACTTGTGCTGGCACTGTGCGGCAAATTGAAATTGATGGACAACATAAACGGCTTGTCGGCAGGACGACTTTCTAAAAAATGCACCGCACCTTCCAAACGTCTTTCATTGGGGTCTAAAAAATCGTTTAAGCCTTCATTGATGATTTCAACTTGTGTATCGGCAATCGCATCTTTAAAAATAGCGTGTTTGTCCTTCGGATAAAAAGTGAGATGCCCATGTGCCGCATACCAATAATCGAAACTTTTTTCCATCAAACCACTTTCGTAGCCACCTTGTCCAATCGGTGCATGGTTTTTACCAATCCAACCCGTATAATACCCCGCATTCCGCATGACCATCGGATATGATAACCCCCACGCTTCTTCCGAAACACTGCTGCCCGAATTGAAATTGACCCCATGCTTCCGTTCATATTGACCCAACAGCATTGACACACGGCTCGGCGTACAAATCGCACTCGTCACATGAGCGTTGTCAAACAACACACCTGCCTTAGCCATAAGGTCAATATTGGGTGTTTTAACAATTTGATTTCCTGTATAACCCAAATAATCGTAAGACTGGTCGTCTGTTAGGATAAAAATAAAATTGGGGCGTTCTTGTGCCATGCTCTTAAAAATGGTTGCCATGAAGAAGGCAAATAGGAATATGTTTTTTTTCATTTTTTATGATATTTTTCGTGTTTTTTTTCATAGGGCTACACCCTATTCTGTTATATATCGCCCTTTCAGGGCTAACTTGTTTATAATGAATTATTTTTACGTATTATTCTGAAAGCCCCGAAAGGGCGTTATATATTAGAATAGGGTGTAGTAGCCCTATGGAAAAATCGGAATTCCACCCCATTTCATGTATATTCATCATTATTTATTACCTTGTTTTTTACGAATTCTATCCATGCCTTGCTCAAAATACACCTCTGGTTTGAACCAAACGCCTGAATCTTTGAAAGCAGGTTCATCATAATCAAGGCTCAAATCGCAGTCAAAACGAGCGATGATAGAATACTGTTTTGCGGCTGTTCCCGCATTGGTAAAATGACACAATCCCCATGTAAAACCACGCCCATATTTTGTATCGGTAAAGGCATCAGGCGCAAAAGGGGCAGCCGCAGTTGGGGTAAAAGAGACGACTGAGGCGATTTCAAAATTCACACCGTCCTTAGAATACTGCATGGTTTCACGCTCATTCCCATCTTTATTGCCTTTATCCTCATAAACGGTCTGTTCTACCAAATAAAGGACAAATTCTTTGGTTTGTTTATTATAAAAATAAGTCAAGTCAGGAGGCAAGTTATTAGGCAAACCGCTTGCACCGCTTTTCCAAGAAATGCCTTCGTCAGAACTAAACAGTAAGCCCGAATTGCAAGCCATAATGATTTTTTTATTGTCATTTGGGTTTACAATAATTCGGGCAACATCTAAATCCTTCGGCAATCCTTTATCTATTTTCGTCCACGTTTTCCCCTTGTCCGTTGACTTCATAATGTATCCATAATCGGCATAATTAAAGAAAATGCCATGCGGATTTGCTGCCGATTTATGATTGTTTTTCACATTCCAAAAGTCACCCGAACCGATATACCAATTATTATCATTCGTCGGGTCAACTACCAATTCGTTCATTCGCCGACTCATTTGCTCTGAATACCATCCTTTTTGAAACGCATCTTTATGGTCAGGCGCAACACCGAGTTCTTGATAATTCTTTCCCAACTCTTTGATTTTCACCCATTTACGACCTCTGTTTTGTGTTTCATAAACCCAACCGTTCCAATCTATTGCCAAACCAAAATCGGCATTTTGTCTTGAAAATTCAATATCCAAAACCCTTTTCATTTCATGCCCCAACCCATCAGGGTCTTTCAATGTTTGCCACGATTTGCCATTGTCCCACGACCCAAAACTTACGTGCATATCAGGACCCATAAACATCACATTCGGGTCTGTTGGGTGACACAAAAGATTTTTGAGTTTCGGGCGTGTTGGGCCACCATTCCAAAGGCACTTTCGTATTCGGACTATTCATCAAGCGAATATGCGGTTTCCAATACCAACTCGATTGAGCGTAAGAGGTCACTTCTTCGCCTGTGTCTTCGTTAATCAATACATTTTTACCTTTCACTTTTTTGCCATTCTCCTTTTTGTCCGACAACCTAAAATCGGTGTAAGGGTCGTCGTCTGCACCTTCTTCGCCAGGTGTCAAACAGCCTTCATCGAAGCCAAATTTGGTGACATCGCTGCCTTTCATTTGCGTTTTTCCTGCCCAATAAGTCGCATAACCGCCTTCTTTTGCAATAAAACCAACCGTTTTTGAAGAACTTTCATAAAGAGGCCACGGTTTTTGTTTCCCGTTTGGCAGCGTCATTTTACCAATATCGTCGTTAATCCACCACTTATGTAAATGAGCATAACGCCCCGTCATCATCATCGCCCGACTCGGCGAGCAAACAGTGGCAGCCCAGGTTGTTTTTACATAACAACCTTCTTTCGCCAATCTGTCCAAAACAGGCGTTTGTGCGCGAAATGCCTTATCCGTCGTGTTAGTACTTTGAGGAGAAGACCACTCGCTCGAATTGTAAATCGGCAACTCTCGTGCGCTGATGTCATCTGCAAAAACTAAGATGATATTGGGCTTAGAGGCTTTCGTTTTCTGCACCGTTTTAGGTTGCATAGACATTGTTGAACAAGCAATTATTGCGACGATAAAGGATAGAAAATCAATGCTCTATCTGTCCTATGTGGCTCGTATGTGTTAAACAAAAAAATCATGTTGAAAACCACCCCCTCAGTATTTACTCATCATCATTAGCCGAAACTTTCTTTTTTGCTGTTGGATTATACGCAGGGTTATTAACAGGAAATTTGGCGTGAGTCTCTTTCAACCATTTGTCCAATGCCTTTTTATAGCGGCGTGTTAGCGATTTTTTAGTTGTTGCCAAATTGTTTTTTTCACTTATATCCTTGTGAATATCATACAATTCAAGGCTGTTGTCTTCATAATTCAAAATCAATTTATAGTCACCTTTTATCATCACTGAACCTGGTTTTCCGCCTTGATTGCTGTAATGCGGATAATGCCAAAACAGGGTTCTTTGCTTCGATTTTCGTTCATTTTTCAATAAATCTATGATATTACTGCCATCAATTGTCTTGTTGACAACGGCATTTTTATCAAAAGCTTTGCTAAAAGTCGGGAAAAAATCAACGGTATTGACAGGCACATCGGAGACTTGTCCTTGTTTTATAACACCCGCCCATTTCATAATAACAGGCACTCGAATACCTCCTTCATACAACCAACCTTTTCCCGCCCGCAACGTCGCATTGACCGTCGGACTGCCTTCTGCTGTGCTTAAACCACCATTGTCGGAAGTGAAAACGACGATTGTATTCTCGTCTAAACCTAAATCGGTTAGTTTTTGTAGAATACGTCCAATATTTGCGTCCATATTTTCAAGCATGGCAGCATAAACGGCATTGTCTTGAGCGGTTCTTTGCTTCCAACCATTTTCATTGACCATCCACGGTTCATTTTTGCGGAAGCGTTCTTTGTCCGTCAATGCAAGGCTTTTTCTCTTTGCTTCATATTTTTTGACCAATCCCGCAGGTGCTTGCAACGGATTGTGGACAGCATATAAATCATAAGTCATGAAAAAGGGTGCGCCTTTGTTTTTATCCAAAAAATCAAGACATTCATTGGTCAATCTGTCGGTCAGGTACTCCCCTGCTGGACCATCTTTCAAACGGGGATTATTATAAGGTGTAAAATAACCGCCAACGGAATCATTTTTATAACCCGAAGGGCTGCCCTTGCTGAAACCGCCTTTATTGATTTGAAAACCCTGTGCTTCGGGCCAATACGCCTCTTCCTCGCCGAGATGCCATTTGCCTGCAAAAAAGGTTTTGTAGTTGTTTTTCAAAGCCACTTCTGCGATTGTTTCCTCTTCAAGCGGTAGGAAATAGTTGAATGGTTTCGACACTAATTTTTCATACGGTCTGCCTGTGCCATTGGCTTGACGACCTTTTATCCAGTCTGTTACGTCCGATTTTACGGGATATTTACCCGTCATCATACTCGCTCGTGTGGGACTGCAAACAGGGCAAGCGGCATAGCCGTTTGTAAAGCGAACACCTTGTTTTGCCAATTTATCCAAATTAGGCGTTTCATAAAAGGTGCTGCCATAACACGACAAATCTGCCCAACCTAAATCGTCGGCTAATATGACGACGATATTGGGGCGTTTGGCGGTGGCTTGTGCGAAAATGCCTATTGCGTTGAGCAAAAGGAGGAGGGTGAATAGGTTGTTTTTCATTGCTTTGTGTGTTTTATACTGAGGGGGTCATTTTTTTGTTCTAGGCTTTCCTATTGAATTTATTTGATTTGCAATATCTAAAACGTTAATTCTATCCTTAATATAAAGTCTATCCAAGAGTTCATGTAGGATTTGATAAATATCAAGTATATCAGAGGTTTCTAAAACACCATGACTCCCTTGATTCCCCACGTGTTTTATTGCTAATAACAGTTCTCCAATTTCTTTATCTACTTTATCAATCTCAACAGCTTTTTTGATTCGATTACCTAATATTCTTCCATCAACTTTGATATCATCTAATATTAGCTCTATCGCATTTCTTACTCGATTAGCACATGATGAGGAATCGTGAAAAAAATTGGCAAAAGACAAGTCTATTTGTTCTCTAACTAATCGAGGTATTTTATCATCTAATGGAAATATCTTTAAGTTTGGAAAGAAAAATTTTGGTTCATAATAATTAACATATTCTACTTCGTAAGAACCATCCTCCATTTCTTTATATTCCTGATTATCTTCTATTATGCGTCCTATAGTGGTAGTTATTTCGTTACAAGTATTGCACTTTAATATTGCAGAAAATAGATGCTCGATACCGTTTGGATAATTATTTTGTTTTTCATAAAATCGACCGCTTTCTGTAATTTCTTTGTTTATAAGATATAATTTAAGTATTCCACTATTACAATTTGGACAAGTATAAATTGAATCAATCTGTTTTTGCTGTATCCATATATTTCTATTCATCGATTGAAGTTTTTATCAGTGACATAAGTTTTTCATATCTTCTGTAAGCATACAAAATTTCCATTCTTTTGGAGAATCGCCATTAATTTGTTTACCTTTTAAATAATAATTACTCAATTTGCAACCAAAATCAAATGAATCTTGTGATATTTTTAAGCGTTGAAATATTTTTTGTTCCAACTCAACTAATGCAACTTCACTTTGTGAAAACCAAATCATAACATAAGTTTTAGAATCGTCAATTTGATTATTAGGAGATTCTGTATTAAGATATTCACCAGACACAAATACAATTTCTCTCCAATAATAGTCAGAATAAGAGTTATTTTCCTTTTTATATGAAATATTAGCCTCAATTCTTATGGATTTCTTTAATCGTTTACTCGTAGGTATATCATCATTACCCAAAGCATCCCAATTAAGTCCTGTTGTATTTGGCTGCCAATCTGAATAAGATTGTTTACCAAGAATTTGTTGCCCATTTACGACTATTGATATACAAGTTATTATCAGGAAAGTAGAAACATTTTTTTTCATTTTATCTCTTTTATATTGTGAAAGATAACGAGTTTCAAGTATTTACGCCTCACTATGACATAGTAATCTAAATACACAGCAAAACTAACCTAAAACTTTATAATTCAAAATCATCTATGGTTTACCCCCTCAGTATTTCCCCTATTTCTTAACCACTTTCTCAACAAAAAATTACCCATCGTTTTAATTTCAAGTATATAACTACCTGACATTATAGCATTTTTATGCTTTTGTGCTATTTTTACTGAGGTGGTACACTATAAAAAAAGCAAGTCGGTACGCCTACATAAGCGTACCGACTGCCAAGCTACTAAACAACTAGAATGAATGGTTACTAACGATCCATATTTTTAAAATTAAACTCTCCAATCTTTATAAAGACAAAATTACGGCTATTTGTCTTTTTGATAGGTGCGTATATAAACCGAATAGTGTAGTATTTTAACTCCTTATCCCAAAATGTAAGGCAGTGCCAAACTGAACAACACGATTGCAGCGAAATAGGTGTTTCAGGTATTTTAAAATCAGGCTTTACGACTTCAAGCATTTTTTCGGTCTCCGATACTGAGGGGGTCAAAAATTTGCTGCCGAAAAAGCCAATGGAAAAAGCGACGGCAAAATCTATAATAATTGAGCCGAAAGCCTTATTTTTCGTCATTCTTGTTTTTAAAATAAAGGAAATTTAGTTTCGCTAATCCTTAAAATCTTTTTTTCAAATTTTGAATCCCATCAGTTTGAGTAAATCCAAATGCTTTATTCAAACCCCTAAATAGTTGAAAACCCCGCAATTTCTGTAAACAATTGCGTAAAAGAACTTTTTTTAAAAAGGGGAAATAATTTTTATAAGGCTAAATTATTCAATCGCCCTGTAAAGGCAAAACCATTTTTTCATAGACAATATCTTAATTATCAATTATTTATGAATATCCTCATCGCTTGCGATAGTTTTAAAGATGCCTTAGATGCCCCATCAGTATGTCGCGCTATTGAACGTGGTTTGCAGTTAGCAGACCCCTCAGTATCTACCTCTATTTTTCCCCTCGCAGATGGCGGCGAAGGTTTATCCGATATTTTAAACTTTCATTTAGGTTTAAAAAAAGTCGAAA
Organism: Saprospiraceae bacterium; assembly: GCA_043721685.1. GTDB lineage: Bacteria > Bacteroidota > Bacteroidia > Chitinophagales > Saprospiraceae > JAAFJT01. The sequence continues at coordinate 12,030 of JAYSQG010000033.1, forward strand.
TGGAAGTCCGTGACCCGTTGTTTAGAAAAATAAAAGCGACCTATAATTTGAGTACCGACAACACCACCGCTTTTATCGAAATGGCACAAGCCGCAGGGCTGCAACTATTGACACAAGAAGAACGCAATCCATTGCTCACCACGACCTTCGGCGTAGGTGAAATGATACATGATGCTTTAGAACGCGGTGCAAAACGCATCGTTTTAGGCATTGGTGGTTCAGCGACAAACGATTTGGGGATTGGTATGGCAGCCGCTTTGGGTTGGTCGTTTGTGGATAAAAACAAGGAAAAATTATCCCCAATTGGTGGCAATTTGGATAAAATTGAAACGATTACCCCCCCTCAGTATTTTGACCATTCAGATGTCCTTTTTGAAGTAATGTGCGATGTGACTAATCCGCTTTTAGGCAAAACAGGGGCGGCACACGTTTATTCAAAGCAAAAAGGTGCAAGTATTGAAATGATAGATATTTTAGAAAATGGTGCTGAAAAGTGCGCAAAAGTGGGCAATTTTTCTAAAATTGAAGTAGAAACAGCAGGCGCAGGTGCGGCAGGTGGTTTAGGTTTTGGGGCATTGGTATTTTTAAATGCCACTATAAAAAGCGGTATTGATGCGATGATGGATTTAACCCATTTTGATAAACAAGTCGCTTGGGCAGATGTCATTTTTACAGGCGAAGGACGGCTTGATAGTCAAACAGCACATGGCAAATTGATAGCGGGTATCATTTCAAGAGCGCAAGGAAAACCCGTCATTGCGCTTTGTGGTGCATTGGAAATGACCCCTCAGTATGTGCAGGATTTAGGACTAAAAGCGGCTTTTTCTATTGCTCAAAAAGCGTGTTCGCTGCCCGAAGCCTTAGCTGGAACGGCTGAAAATTTGGAGAAAACGGCTTTTAATGTAGGGCGGCTTTTGTTTTAGGTTTAAAAAATTAATTAAATGAAAATCAATAAGTTACACAATAGTATTTCAATATTTTTAAAAATAAGTCATATAATTTACGTCGATAAATCTATAATTATGAAAAAAAATCTCACTATTCTATTGTCTGTCTGTTTTAGTTTTTGTGCAATCGCTCAAACGGCACTTGAATTAGAATCACCGTCCAAAACCCTTCAATTAAGGGTGACAACTACGCCCACTTTGACGTGGCAATTATTTCTAAAAGGAAAAGCTTTGACAATGCCTGCACCTATGATATTGGACATTCAAGGCAAAGGTTTATTGGGGAGTCATTTTTAGAGCTTATGACAATGGCGTAGCCTATCGTTTTACGACTCAATTCAAAACAGAATCAATTATTGCTAATGAAACATTTAGATTCATGACGACAGGTGCGCATGATTCTATTTTTTATCCAGAGGAAACGAGCTTTTTCTCTCATAACGAAAGGCGTTATCCCAAATTAGCCATGACGGATATTGGTGATCGTTTTGCGAGCTTACCGGCTTTAGTGGCTCTTGAAAGTGGTGTGAAAATCGTTTTGACTGAAACGGATTTGCAAGATTACCCAGGGCTTTGGCTGCGTGGAACGGGCTTGGGTCAGAGTGGTCTGCAAGGTATTTTTCCTGCCTATCCTAAAAAAGAACTTCTAAAAAACGACCGTGATTTAATTGTTATTGAACGTGAGAATTTCATTGCCAAGACGCAAGGCACACGCAAATTCCCATGGCGGGTAATGATGGTTGCTGAAAATGACGAGGATATTATCGCCAATCAATTGCCTTATTTATTATCTGAACCAAGCCGTTTGAAAGAATCTGCTTGGATTAAACCTGGCAAAGTGGCTTGGGATTGGTGGAATTTTAATAATATCTACGGTCAAGATGTGGATTTTGAAGCGGGTATCAATACGGCAACATATAAGTATTTCGTAGATTTTGCATCAGAGAACAAGTTAGAATACATTGTTTTAGATGAAGGTTGGACAGCTAACACAAGCGATATATTGCACGCTAATCCCGACATCAATATGGAAGAATTATTGGCGTATGCCCGTCAAAAAAACGTGGGTATTATTCTTTGGGTTTTGTCTGTACCGATGGAAAAAGATATGATAGAAGCACTGGATTTGTATCAAAAATGGGGCGTAAAAGGCATAAAGATGGATTTTATGCAGCGAGATGATCAACGAATCGTCAATTTTTGTTGGAAAGTAACTGAAGAATGTGCCAAACGCCAACTCTTAACAGATTTACACGGCACATTTAAACCGTCAGGATTGAACCGTACTTATCCTAATTTATTGACTTCAGAAGGTGTATATGGTCTGGAAAATAGCAAGTGGGACAGCATTGCAAAAGCCATTGGTCCCGAACACAATGTTACGATACCTTTTACACGTATGGCAGCGGGTCCAATGGATTATACGCCCGGTGCCATGCACAATTACGCGCTTTCTGATTGGTGGGCTTCGTGGAATCGCCCTGCCAGTATGGGGACACGCTGCCATGAATTAGCCAAATATGTGGTGTATGAAAGCC
>JAYSQG010000034.1:0-2510 GCA_043721685.1 Saprospiraceae bacterium
GATAGTGCGGTCTATGCTTTGCTGTCGAATGAACGGGAACAGAATCCCAATTTTCAATATTGGCTCAATATCATTGAATTGTTGGGTAAGGACAGCCCCGTTGTCATCGTCCGCAATGAAAAAGAGGGGCATTGCGAACCCCTCAAAAATGCGGCGCAGATACAAGAACGGTTTAGCAATATTCGTACTATTCAGCCCGTTGATTTGAAATTTGCGGACACGGATGCGCGTTTTTTGTCTTTGAAACAAATGCTGCTTTCGGAAGCACAACTGTTGCCGCATGTACGGAAAGAATACCCAACTTCATTCAGCAATGTCCGCGATAAATTGCAGACATTGGCGACACAACAACAAGCGATTACATTTGTCGAATTTAAAAAACTCTGCAAAGAGGAAGGCATTGAGAACACCGATTTGATGAACGATTATGCACGAACCTTTACGATATTGGGCATCGCACTGCATTTTCACGAAGATATTTATTTGAAAAAACAAGTGTTTTTGCGCCCAAAATGGATTATTGATGCGCTTTTCGGTTTGTTGTACCACGACAAAATAGAAAAACAAAACGGCAGATTCGACGAACACGATGCCGCCGAAATATGGAAAGGCGACGAATACGAAGACCTGCAAGGCGAATTGTTGCGCTTGATGCAAATTTTTGAATTGTGTTATCTTATGGACGGCACTAAAAGTTATATCGTCCCGCAACGTTTGCCCGAACGCAAAGATTTGTTCCATGAACCCGAAGCGACACAAGTGCAATACAAATACAAATTCATGCCCAAAGGGATGCTCACCCGCTTGACGTGTCGCTTGCACAAACGGATAAAAGACGACCAAGTATGGAGCGATGCCGTGCAATTCACGGACAAAAACGGCACAGGCAAAGTCTTTGTCCGCGAGATTTACAACGAACACACCATCGAAATCAATGCTTTCGGCAAAGGCAAAGAAGACCTCTTGAATCAAGTGATTGATACCCTCGATGATATTCACGACACCGCACAATTGGCGAATTTGCGGGTTGAGAAACTCGTGCCTTGCCCCTGCGCCGAGTGTACGCGTCCAAACAACAAAGACCCGTTCTTTTTCAAATACAATTTTTTGATTAAAAAACTCACCCGCAACGGCAATACCAAAGTGGATTGCGAAAAAAGCACCGACGAAGTGTATATTTCAGAGATATTGAAACAATCGGGTGTGCGGGTTTTCAAAAAGAAAGACATTGAAAACTTGATTGGTGGTGATAGGATTGAAGAAGCGTTGAATTTACTGAGGGGTCAGTTCAAGGAAGACAGCGACGTTGTGCAACTGATGTCGCGTTTGAGCGGATTGCAACAGAAGTACAGTATAGAAGGCACTTTGTCTTTTGGCGAGTACAATGTTGAAAAGAACCGCATTACTGAGGGGGTACTGAAAACGTTGATAGGGTTGTTGACGTAATAATTATTTCGCCGCTTTGACAATATCACAAATTCCCACGCGGATTCTGCCCATATTCTAAGCAATAGTTTTCAATATGATTTGTCTCAATGTCTAATGCTTCTTCTCTGCCATCAATATCTCGTATCAAAACAGTTGCAAAATAACGCGACCAACCGACTGCTCTATAGAGGTAATCTACTTGCTCACGCATACGCTTTGAATAGCCGTTTATAGCAATGATTTTGTCGCTAATACCGTATTTAAAGATGGAATTTTCTTCTAAATCGTAAATAGCATAGAGATGGTGCGGCCTTTGGTTTTGTATAGAATTACCGTGAATGCTCATTACAATGTATTTGGTTTAGTTTTCCCAATTGGCTTTATTGCTGTATGTTTCAATAGGAAAAGCGGACGAGTAATTGAATGTTTTACCCGTTTTTAGTTCAAAAGCTTCTGATGGCAGATAAATGAGTGCTTCAAAAGTGATGTCTTTAGGCATTTCAGAAGGATTATTCAGCACTTGCTTGAATAGTTTTTCACCGTTTGCCACCACACAAGCACGGGCGTAAAGAAAGTTATCCACTGAAAAATAGGTATCAGGTGTCCAAGCGGCTTTACCAATATGTTGTGCAAAACAACGCCCATCCAAGGCGTATAGTTTTTCTGAAAGTATATCTGCAAAATCGAAAATATGCCGAACAGCCCCCTCCGTAAGATACTTCAATGCCCGTTCAAGAACGGCAGTATCGTCTCCCGTTTTTGTCCAATCTAAAAGGCTGATAATGTGCCAAAACTCAGCTTGACTTAATGATGTATGATGACGTTCGTGATTAAGGTCAACGCTGATTTCAGCTTCGGGATATTTCTCTTGCAAATCCCGCATCGTTTCGAGATTCAGAGAACGCAAGGGGAATTTTATCGTAGTTGTCATTGCGGTCTATCCTTTTTAATTTCAGAAAATTGTTTGATTGTTGTACAAAATTAAGCATTTTTAAAGAAAGTCAGTACATGTCTTTGAAAAAAAAGACCTTAACCGCTACAACAGTTAAGGCTTTACCATTTACGTTTGAATCAGGATGTGT
>JAYSQG010000035.1:0-14638 GCA_043721685.1 Saprospiraceae bacterium
AATGGTGAATGGTGAATGGTGAATGGTGAATGGTGAATGGTGAATGGTGAATGGTGAATGGTGAATGGTGAATGGTGAATGGTGAATGGTGAATAAAAATGCCTCGCTTTGGATAACCGAAGCGAGGCATTTTTATTCACCATTCACCATTAAATTATTCACCATTACCTAACTCCGTGCATCAATTTTTTAATAACAGGCTGCATGAGAATGGAGAATGCGCCAAAAACAAACGAAACGATTGCCAGCATCGAGAAAAAGTAACTGATACCTTTTTCGTCAGCAATGCGTTCCACACTTTCGCCGAACATACCCGCGCCTTTCATGCCGATTGCAATGGCTAAATACCAGACTCCAAACATGAATGCAATCATGCGGGCAGGTACTAATTTGCTGACATACGACAAGCCAACAGGCGAAATACACAACTCACCCATTGTATGAAGTAGATAGACCAAAATAAGCCAAATCATACTGACGGAAGCGGTTGCTGCACCAGGGAGAATATCTTTTGAACCAAAAGCAACGGCAACCATGCCTAAACCCAAAAGTATCATACCAAGACCATATTTAACATTAGCGGTTGGATTGTATTTGCTTTCCCATACTTTAGAAAACAAAGGTGCTAATGTGATGATAAACAAGGAGTTGAATGTCGAAAACCACGTAGCAGGTATCTCTGTGAGTGGGATGGTGACTTTATCAATTTTCAAAAAAGACAAGGTGCCGTCCGATAAAGACAAATACCCCGCTGTGTAATAGTCTTTTGCTAGCATCCATAAAGCGAGTCCCCAAATGATGACAAAACTAAAAGTCAAAATGATACTCGCCACTTTATAGGTTTTGAACGTCTTTTTAAAGAGTTGGAGCATCACCCAATTGATGATAATTAAGGGTACTAATGTCAATAATGAATTAAAAATTAAAAACATTAAACTCGAATCACCCGTCAAGACTCGATTGGTATATTTTTGTGCAAAAACGGTCAAACTATTAGGAGATTGTTCAAAAATTGCCCAAAAGAAGACGGAAATGATGGCAAAAAACAAGACCGCAATCAACTTTTCTCTTGTTATTTTAGAGTATTGCGTTAATCTATAACCGACTAAAACGAGGAAAATAATTAAGGCTGAAAGGATAGCAACTGTATTGCCAGACAAACCAAACATCTCGAAGTTAAAAATATTAAAACTGCCTTTTGATATTTTGGTCGCTGGTGCGTTAATGAGCCACAACATACCTAACAAGGCGCTTGTTCCAATCATCGCCATTTGCCATGTTGTAAAAGGCACTCTTTTATCTGTATCGTCTATATCAATGACTTGTAATTCTTTTTTGACAGGTACTAAACCAATGTCGCCAAAAATATTCTGTGAAAGCCAAAACTGAAGCGTTCCTAAAAACATAAAAACACCTGCCAAGCCAAAACCATAACCCCAACCGACTTTTTCACCGAGATACCCGCATAACAAGATGCCAAAAAATGCGCCTGAGTTGACACCCATATAAAAAATCGTATAAGCACCATCTTTCTTTTCCACATGGTTTTTATACATTTCTGAAATAATAGAAGTCATATTGGGTTTGAAAAAACCATTGCCAAAGACCATTAAGACAAGTCCTAAGTAGATCGAGAAAGTGCTTTCAAAAGCCATTGAAAAATGGCCCAATGTCATTAAAGTTGCCCCAACAACGACTGCCCAACGGAAGCCGATGATTTTGTCTGCAAAATAGCCGCCTAACATCGTTGATAAATAGACTAAGCCGACATAAGTACCGAATAGTGAAGAAGCGGTGCCTTGTTCCCATTCCCAACCGCCTTTTGCTAAGGGAGCCATGAAGAAGAGAACCAATAAGGAACGCATACCATAAAATGAAAATCGTTCCCACATTTCAGTGAAAAATAAAACAAAAAGACCTGCGGGATGCCCTATGACTTTGTCTTTGAAAAAATCGTTTGTATCGTTGTTTGACATGTTTATACTGTTTTTAAGAACTTATTTAGTTTTATTATTAGTTAGATTATTCGTTTAAATCATTAAAAGTCAATCTTTTACATCAATATACTGAGGGGGTGCTTACTACAAATCTTATTTTACTTCCATCATCAACTTACGTACAAGCGGCGAGACGACTATCAAAACAATACCTGCAACAAGTGCATAAATGGACAATTGAAGGTAGCCGTCTGTGTAAGCAATGAGTTTTTCTGGAAGACCTGCATTTTTATCAGGTAAGGACATATTTGCACCGAGTAAACCTGCGACATATTGACCATAAGCGGTTGCGAGAAACCAAATACCCATCATCATACCACCCATGTGTTTAGGCGATAGTTTTGTGATAATAGACAACCCTATTGGAGAGAGGCATAGTTCGCCAAGCGTTATGACCAAATAAGCACCCGTAAAAACATTTAAAGACGTGATACCTTCCTCATTGGCAAAGAATTTCGTTGCATAAAACACATAAAATGCACCTGCAAGGAATAAAAAAGCGATGCCAAATTTTATGACAGTATTAGGTTCAATCTTTTTTCCCGCCATCCACAACCACAACAAACCGATCAAAGGACTGAACAACACAACAAAAAATGTATTGGCTGTATTATTGACCACATTGGGGTCTATGTTCATGCCTAACAAATCAAAAGAAAGGTTTTTTTCAGCAAAAAGCGATAAGGAACCGCCACTTTGTTCGAAAAACGCCCAAAATATGATTGAAAACATAATAAACGTAAAGGCTGCAAAGAGTTTTTTTCTTGAGGCAGGGTCTGATATTTTAAACGTTTCGTACAGGAAATAGACGATAGCCAAAGGTCCAATTATGTACATAAACATATCGGTATAGTCCGTATTTTTAATCATCAAAAAGATTAAAGGAATACTCAACAGCGACCCGCCGTACACCATGAGTTCTCGTTTTTTCTTTGTGCCTTCATTAATATGTAAAAGCGGAGAATCGCCGATAGGACCTAAATGTTTTCTGGTAAAAATAAAAGTTATCAGACCTAATATCATCACAATGGCAGCAGCTAAGAAGGCATAACTCCATGAATAATATTTGCCCAACCAGACGCATAAAAAGCCACCGAGAAAGCCACCGATATTGATGCCCGCATAAAAAAGACCGAAGCCCGCATCTCTGCGGCTGTCACCTTCTTTGTATAAATCGCCGACCATTGAGGAGACATTGGGTTTGAAAAAACCTGTGCCAATAATGGATAAAGTAATACCTACATAAAAGAATTCTTGCGGGGAAGCGGCAATAATTAAGTTGCCTAATGTCATGACGGTGCCGCCAAAAAACAATGACTTTCTAAATCCTAAAATTTTATCCGCAAAAATGCCGCCGATGAACGTGAAGGCATACACAAATGCTTGAATAGCACCGTATTTGAGGTTGGAATCTCTGTCTGAAAGCCCTAATTGGCTGACCATAAATATGGCGAGAACGCCTCTCATGCCATAAAAACAAAAACGTTCCCACATTTCAGTGAAAAACAAATACCAAAGCTGTTTGGGATATTTACCTTCAAAGTTCTGAATGTCCGCTAAGGTAGGTTTGACAAATTCTGCCATAATTTGGATTTGGTAAGATGAAAAAATTTAATTTTTAAATTGATGGCTAAAAATAGATTTTTTTTTCTCAAATTTAATGTATAGGCAATTTTTATTGGGCAAAAGATACTTTTTCTCAAAAATTCGATTTGTAATGCAAATAAAAACCACCTTGCCCTGTGTGGTTAAAACTATACTCGAACTGCCAAAGCATACCATGATAGGCTAAAAAATCAAGCCCAATGCCGCCGCCGTACAGCAGCCGATTGTTGAAGTCATTGATGGGTTTATACTGAGGGGTGTGAGCATAGCCCAAATCGAGATTGGCTGTCAAAAACATTTTTATCGGTAAAATTTCCCAACCTTTCAGCAACTTATTTTTTGTATACCGCGACATATCATAGTCTTTGTCAATCAACTGAAAACGGAGGCTGTTTTTTACAAGACCAAAATCATAGCCATCCACCACATACAACTCATAGCCACTCATATAGTCAGAACCATAACCGATGGCTCTTTGAAAATTGTAGGGTTGCGGCTGACGGTTGAGCATTGTTTTTCCACGCACAATCGTTTCGACACTGAGCTTTTTAGTCAATTTAAAATATTGCGCCCACTGTATATTGAGGTCGAGTGCATCGGCATTGTCCTTTTTGAAAAACCCTAATTTATTGATAGTCAAGTTCAAACGATGTCCTTTCATGGGATAAGGTCTAAAGTCTCGGGTATCATTTGTATAGCTATAAGACAGCGATGAATAGGCTTGAACGGTGCGGCTATCGAGGAAATAATCGCGATTTAAAGTGGCTGTTACTGAAGTATCTAATGTCTGTTTTGAAAAGCCGAACGACAAAACATGCTTATCGAACAAGCCAGGCGTATAGGTGATGCCGCCAGAATAGGATAGGCGTTTAAAAATATTTTTCAATGGGTTTCTATAAAAAACAACCCTATTATTGAGAGTAGAGTAGCCAATTTCACGATTTGTAGAATAAAAATAGTTGGCAAAAGCCCCAATCGTTTGTTTTTTATTGATGTAGGGAATATTATACCCAATTGAAAACTTAGGCGTGTAACCAAATTGAAAAAGTGCGGAGAAAGGGTCACGTCTGCCTGTGATATTGCCGTGGGTCAAGCGAACACCATAGTTTGTGCGTCTCAAATCATGGTTTTGCTCTTTCCACCAGACGTTAAAATCACGGTCAGCTAACTCGAAAATAGGGACTGGGAAAAAATACCAACGTTCAACAACACTGACAACGATGCTCACTTTGTCATCGAAAGTCCAATTTTTGACGTTAATTTTGACATCATTAAACAGGTTGGTATTCAACAAGCGCAAGCGATTTTCTTCCAGTTTTATCGCCAATTCACTGAGGGGTATCGTGTCGCCGATGCCAATTGTGAACTCCCTCGTCATAACTCTTGCTCTCGTTTTTCGATTACCTTCAAAAATAAAATCGCGGATTATCGCCGTCGTCGGCTGATTTTGGGCGGTCGTATAGAACGGTTGAACTATTAAAAATATGAATAAAAGTAATCGCATGTGCAAAGGAATGAATTAATGATGGCATTTTCAAATGCAAAAATAGCTGTTATCAATCGAAAATAGCATCTTTGTATTTTTTAGCCCCCTCAGTAAAATCATCAAAAATGAATGCCCATGAAAAGGTTTATGCTTTTTTTCTGTTTTATAATCAGTTTACTGTCAAATAATTATGCTCAAGATGGGCATTTTCTGCAAAAACAAATTGATCGGGCAGTTGCTTATGAGAACCGCTATGACTCTTTGAAAACAACTGGTCTCATTATCGGTTGCATTGACCACGACTCAACGTGGATATTCCCGTATGGACGTATTTCTAAAACGAGTAGCCAAAAACCTGATGCAAGTACTTATTTTGAAATCGGTTCTTTAACCCAAACTTTTACGGCTGCCAATATTCATTTCCTCGTCCGACAAGGCATTTTCCACTACGATTCAGTGGTCAATACATACTTGAAACCAGAACAACGTTTTTCTATTGGCAACAAAATAACATTGCTGCAACTCATCACCCATACAAGTGGTTTACCAAAATTTACGGACGATTGGGGAGCCGCAGAAGAGGATAACGCACAACCTTACGCACATTATACTGAGGGGGGCTTTTTAAATTTTTTACAAACTTATGATACAACAACTTGGAAGCAAGGACAGTACCAATTTTCAAACCTCAATTTTGTTTTGTTAGGTCAAGTTTTAGAAAACACTCATGCTGACGTATGGTGGCAACCTTTTGTTGACAAAACGGATGTCGCTCTTGCACAAGGCTATAATTTAGCAAAACAAGCCGTCGAACCGTGGCAAGTTGCACCGATTTTTTATCCCGCTTTGGGTGGTTGCACCAATATGACTCAACTTTTAGGCTTCACACAGTGGCAACTCAATATTGATAGTTTGGATAGAACCGAGCTGCTCAAAGATACGCAATTACCTCTTTTCCCTACAAAAATCAACAAATACACGTCTATTGGTAAAAGTTGGCATATTTTCAAAAGGAAAAAAGAACCGCTGATTTGTCTGTCATCTGGCGCAACAAGTGGTCATTCGGCGGTCGTTTTATTCGTTCCTAAAACTAAAACGGGGGTGGTTATTTTGGCGAATAGTCGTGCCATTCAAGGCGAATTAGCGATGGCTATTTTGAAGGTGTTGAATAATAATTGGAAAAGGAAGGAGTAATGGTGAATATTTTAATGGTGAATGGTGAATTTTCTAACAATTGCGAAATTTATAAAATTTTGCAATTGTGTATTGTATGTGCCTTGTACTGAGGGGGGTATTTCAGTATTTTTAAATGGGCATCACAACCACTTTGCTTTTCTTTTGTTAGCTGTTAAAAAAAAATAATGGCAACTCATCTCCTTGAATTTGAAACAAAACTTTACGGTTCGTTAACCGAAATTTTTGATTTTTTTAGCAAAGCTGAAAACTTGAATGAAGTCACGCCTTCTGACCTCAGTTTTTTGATTCTCACACCCTCGCCTATTCCAACAAAAATAGGAACCCTCATAGACTACCGTATCAAGATGTTTGGCATCCCTTTTTATTGGCGTACATTAATTAGTGATTTTGAACCACTTGTGCGATTTGTTGACCAACAATTGAAAGGACCATACCTGCTTTGGCATCACGAACATCTGTTTGAAGATAAGGGTGATTATGTGTTGATGACTGACCGTGTGCATTATTTATCTCCTGGCTGGTTTTTGGAACCATTGATTGACCGTTTGTTTGTGAGACCTCAATTGAACAAAATTTGGGCTTATCGGGACAAACGGTTTACGGCGTTGTTTGGAAAGAAATAATAGGATACTTTTTTTGTCATTCGCCTAAAAAAGTATCCTATTATTTAGGTGGCTCCTTAACGCTGGTTGAACCATTGGGGTTTTGGGCCGGCGAATTGAGTGGGCTATCAATATCATAAATATCGGTTTTAGATTCTGTTCGTTTCATACGGCTGTCTTCAATCTGATTCATCACTTTATCCGTTTCGCCCAAAAAATCTTGAACAATAGGTTTGGCATTAGCAATCAATTTGAAAGTCGTTTGCCGAAGCGGTTCGAGGTATCTATAAGACATAGAAGTCGTTTTCGTTTGTTCATCGAGCATCCGAGCACCATCGGCAAACCATATCAAAACGCTGTAAAAAAAGGAAAAAACAAGTGTCAATATAAAGCCACCGATGATTTGATTCGGCAAATCGAGCTGAGCCACTTCTAAAGCTCCGGAAATAGCATGACCGACCATACGCAGCAACCACATCGAAATAAAAAAAGTAACGATAAAACCAATGACAAACATGAGTGGATTGTACATATCAAAACCTTGCTCCAAAGCACGCGTCATATAAGGAGAGAACTTAAACGCTGCCATTAATGCCATCACAATGGACATGACCGAAAAAACGGAATTGATGATGCCGTCTTTAAAGCCTAAATAAAAACCGTAGGCAGCTGCGGCTAAGAATAAAATATCAATTGACATGCTGTTTGATTAAATTGTAAGATTTCGCTCAAAAATACATCGTAATTTGCTGAAAATCAATAACTTTCGATGAAATAAGCATAAATACCCTTTCAAGTCGCGGTTTTTTCAACTATGGGTAAAAAGTTTTTTATAATTTTAGACGAAAATTAGATTTATTAGACACATCATTAAAGTTAAAAATTCGAAATACGCCCTTTTCTGAATCTAAATAGTAAGTTGTTCATTAGTATAGTACAATTTTATGGTTTATGGTATAAATATTGCCCATACATTATTCATACTAAAAGAATACCTTATTCTTCAATTTTACATATATGGTTCAAGAACTCAATATACCCAGTCACACAAGTTTCATCAATGGCGTAAGTTCAACGCCTGATAACACGCCTTTGAATATCCTTTTGATTGAAGATAATCCGGGAGACGCGCGCATTGTCGAAATTTTACTCGAAGAGTCCGATTTACCGGAATGTAGAATTACGCATTGTCAAACCTTAGCTGAGGGCGTGAGTGCCCTCATGGAAAACGATTTTGATGTCGCTTTACTGGATTTATCGTTGCCTGACTCTCGTGGTTTCGAGACTTTGCAACGCCTAATTTCTGCCAAACCCGATGTAAACGTTGTCGTTATGACGGGGTTTTCAGACAAAACCTTAGGTTTGAATGCTGTTAAAGCGGGTGCACAAGACTTTTTAACTAAAGGTGTTTTTGATGCCGATCTCTTGGCAAAAACCCTTCGTTATGCGATTGAGCGTAAAAACGTGCTGATAAAACTGGCTGCGGCAACGCGTGCAAGAGAAGTGGCAGAGGAATCGGCACGCATGAAGGAGCAATTTATCGCCTCCATCAGCCATGAAATGCGTACACCGATGAATGCTATTTATGGTATGTCAAACCTTTTGGCGCAAACCTCCCTCGATGGCGAACAACGCAGTTTTATTGATTCGGTACGTCAATCGAGTGAAATCTTGCTCGGTGTTATCAACGATATACTTGAAATTTCGACGCTGCAAAACGGCAAAATGAGTTTTGAGTCGAAAAACTTTGATTTGCATGAATTGATGTTCAACCTTGTCAATGTCATGCAGTATAAAAAAGATGAAAAACCCCTTGAATTTCAATTATTTATTGACCCCTCAGTACCCGCTATTTTGAGTGGTGATAAACTGCGATTGAATCAGGTTTTGTTCAACATCGTTGGCAATTCTGTAAAATTTACTGACGAAGGCTTAGTGAAAATTAATGTGCAATTGGTTGATAATCAAAATGATACCATGGTGGTGCGCTTTGAAGTCATTGACACAGGCATCGGTATTCCAGAGGATAAAGTGGATGCTATTTTTGAATCCTTTACACGCGTTAGGACAAAAGATAGGATTTATGAAGGGACAGGCTTGGGTTTAGCGATTGTCAAAAACCTTATTCAGTTGCAAGACGGTCGTGTGTGGGCAGAAAGTGCTTTGGCAAAAGGTACAACAATGATTATTGAATTGCCATTTACCAAAGTTCATACGGATGCGACTGTCGAAAAAACGATTGAAGCCCCCCCTCAGTATCACGAATCAAAACAACGAATTTTCCGCCTACTTTTGGTTGAAGACCATAAGATGAATCAAATTGTTGCATGTAAAACATTGGAACGTCAATTTGATAATATCATCATTCAGATAGCTGAAAACGGGAAGGAATGTCTTGAAATACTGAAACAAGGCTGTGATTTTGATATTATCTTGATGGATATTCAGATGCCGATAATGGATGGTACTGAAACAATCGCTTATATCAGAGAACACATTCCCAATATTAATACACCTATTTTGGCAATGACGGCTCATGCCAACATTTCAAAGGACAATTCATTTAAAACTTATGGTTTCGACGATTATGTTTTAAAACCCTTTGAGCCAGAACAGTTTTTTGAAAAAATTCACTATTATCTTAACAGAAAGGGTGATTTTAAAAATTAGGAATTATATTTGTAAGTAATAAGTTCAAGTCCTTGACTTTAAAGGATAACGGCTGGGAAAATTTATTTTTAACATGAAACTCATCTACAATTCATGAGTACCACTATTTCATATCAACACATCAATCTCGAATATCTCGAAACCATGACCGGCGGCGATGCCGAAATGATGAACCAGATGCTCACTATGCTCATTGATGAAATTCCTAGTGAAATCATCAAAATGCAAGAATCGGTTGTCCTAAAAGATTGGGAAGAGATTTTTCAACTCAGTCATAAACTCAAAACGACACTTGCCTTTATTGGCAATGACGATATGACTTCGCTCAATAAAACCATTGAGCACTGTTCACGTAATCGGGTTGAGCTTAAAGACATACCTCCGATGGTTGAACAACTTTCGGATTTATCTAAGCCTACATTATTAGAGTTGAAAAAGGCTAAATACTGATTGGGGATTAGGGATTGGTTATTCGTTATTCGTGTATTCGTTATTCGTTATCCGCCTGTACGAATACACGAATAACGAATACACGAGTAACCAAACTATTTTTTACGCTCCGTTACAAACATAACCAACTGTTCCAAAGAAGTACGCACATCTGATTCTGGAAACCCTTTGAGAATATCAATTGCCTCGGAACGGTACCGGCGCATAGCCTCTTCTGAATAGTTTAAGCCACCACTTTGTCGGACAAAATCAATGACTTCTGCGACTTTGACGGGGTCTTCATTGTGTCGTTTTACGATATTGATGATGCGGTCACGCTCTTTTTTTGGGGCTTGATTGAGTGCGTAAATGAGTGGTAAAGTCATCTTTTTCTCTTTAATATCAATGCCTAATGGTTTGCCTACGTCGTCTGTTCCAAAATCAAACAGGTCGTCTCTAATTTGGAAGGCAATGCCAATTTTCTCTCCAAAAAGGCGCATTTTTTCAATCAAATCAGCATCCTCCGTTGTCGAAGCCGCACCAACGGCACAAGCGGCTGCGATAAGCGAAGCCGTTTTTTGCCTGATAATATCGTAGTAAATATCTTCTTTTATGTCCAATCGGCGGGCTTTTTCGATTTGGAGTAATTCCCCTTCTGCCATTTCTTTGACGGCATTTGACATGATGGTTAGCAGCTTAAATTGGTCATTTTTCAAAGCAACCAATAAGCCTTGCGACAACAGGTAATCGCCTACTAAAACGGCTATTTTGTTCTTCCACAAAGCATTGACGCTAAAAAAGCCACGCCTTTCGTAGCTGTCATCCACCACATCATCGTGTACAAGCGACGCTGTATGCAACAACTCAACCAACGAAGCTGCCACATAACTGGCTGGATTAAAAGTACCACACAGCTTTGCCGCAAAAAAAACAAACATGGGACGTACTTGCTTACCTTTTCGCTGCACGATATAGTACATGATTTTGTCAAGCAACGCCACATTGGTCTTCATCGAATCTCGAAAATGTTTTTCAAATTCTTCAAGCTCGTCGTTTATAGGTTTTTTTATATCGTCAAGTTTCATATTGCGTCGGGTAGTGAAGTTGATTTCAGCCGTTTGTCATTGTCTTTGTTTTATACGTTTTTAGGTAAAAACAAATTGACTAACCAAAAGATGGGCAAAAGTAAGCCGCAATTTTCAATATTTTTTGAAAAAAAGAACCGTTGCCTACCCCCTCAGTATGCAACGGCTCTTTTTCCAAAAAATAGGAGAAAATATGCGCTCAATCCACATAAACATCGGCAATCAATGACCAGGGGCTGACCAAGTTTTTAGTACCCGTCGCGCGGATTCTAAACTCCAAGTGACTGCCACGCACCAAGTCGGTGAGCGTTAAGAAACGACCCGTTGGTGCCGCAATGGCTTTCCATGTGTCTTCACCAAAAATGCGCATCTCGATGGCATAAGCCAATTTTCCTTCTACTTTATCCCAATTCAACTGGATAACGCCTTTGGGCGCGAGATTAATCGCTACAAAATTTGTAGGTGCTGTCAATTCAGTGATGAATTTGATTTCATTACTCGGTCTGAACCCCGAGGCGATGATAATCGCTTTATCCCCTTTGGCTAATTTTTCCACTTCTTTGGCAAGCAGAGTCAAAACATCAAGAAGCGCAGTAAAACATTATAGCTACAAAAATATTGTTCTTTTTTTAATGAATTTTTATTTGAATAATAAAATTACCATTTTTATGGTAGGAAAACAAGCAGATTTTTTGCCGACTTCCACACAACCCAAATACAAACCCCTGTTTTTTTTTCTACAATGCCATAGGAGTCCTCATTTATGTTTATTGTATTTAAACTTTTTGTATTTTAAAAATATAAAATTTAACCTCTAAATTAATTTTCCGACTCTTCGGAAAAATTTTAAAAGCTGTCCAAAATCGTTTTCGACCCTCCGGGAAAAAATTTAAAAGCTGTTGTCCAAAATCAAGACTGGTTTAAACGAAACTAAGATTGGTTTGAACGAAGGAATCCTTTGGAGATTTTCTTTTACATTCCAATTGTTGATTTTTTTTTCAGAAGAGAAAAAAGACTTTTTCCGAAAACGCTGAAAACTATAATGCCTAATTGGAAATAGATAAGGTGTAAAACAATCCTTTTTGATATTAAAAGCATAAAAAAGCAACAAAAAAAAAGATTGCCAAATCAGGCGTTTGATTTTTGAAAAATATTTTTTTTACCGAATAACGCTAAAAAATGTAATAGGTCATGCCAAACAGTGTTTCTATGTTTGCCCCTGTAATGACAAAACAATGTTTTCAAGCAAGTCAATGACAAATTGAATAGCCCTATTTTAATCGCCAGTTGAAATGTTTTTTTTTCATTTCCTCAACAAACGTTATTTCACCAAATTCTAAAATCAAACATTTATGTTAGCTTCACGAATCCAGCTTCATGTTTCATGCACGGTAGCTCTATTTCTTCTAATTTCAGCAACAACAGATATTCAAGCGCAAGATGCCGAAGCAAAAGCTTTACAAGCCTATTCGTCATTTATCAGCAAATTAGTTGTTCCACCAAGCCCAGAGGCGGCAAGTTTGGGGAAATACGGTAATAGTGATGTGAATTATTATACAGGCTCAATGAATCTCTCCATTCCAATTCACAATATTGGTGGTCGAGAGATACAATTACCCATCGGATTAAACTACGATGGTTCGGGCAATCGTGTGGAACAGATTCCTTCGATGGTCGGTTTGGGTTGGGCTTTAAGTGCTGGCGGTGTTATTACACGGTCAGCAAAAGGCAATCCCGACATGAATTTTAATTATTTTTCCAAAGCGGGTAGTATAAATCAAACAATGCTATCAGACCCTTTTGCTGAAAAAGACCACATGTATGATATTACGAAAGGGATTATCGAAACGCAACCTGATGACTATTTCTTCAATTTCGGTGGCATGTCAGGTAAATTCAATATCAACCCTTTTGGCATTGTTTATATGCGAAAACAACAAGATTTTGTCATTATCCCGTCCATAACAAGCGATGTTGACAATTTCGTTATCAAAGACAGCCGTGGCAATAGATATTATTTTTCAGATGTTGAGACGACGCAATTGTCATTAGATGACAGTTATGGCGTTATTCCTGCATCAAGCCGAACTTATAATTACAAATCCAGTTGGTTTCTGACAAAAGTAGAATCTGCTAATGGGACTGAAGTGATTGACTTGACGTATGACACCGAAGCAGCAGCTTATACCGCACCCGTCAATTCTTATCAATATCAATCTGTTAGCTACAAACAATGTGATGCAAATACACCGATTACTGAAAGTTTTTCGAATGGAGGCATCAATTCAGTACAAATCAATAATCGTCGGTTTATAAAAACAATCAGCTATAAATTGGGTACAGATGTGATTCAAACGATTAAATTTGAAACGGCAGCTTCCACTTTTCCTTTTGCAACAGGTCGCCAATTGAATCTCATAAAAATTTATAATTCTACTGAGGGGAGTATGCCGACTAATCAGTTTGCATTTACTTATGATGGTTCGACCAATCGGCTAACGCTGAAATCCGTTCAAGAACAATCTATTAACACACCCAGTGTAGCCAAAAATCCGCATAAATTTGTTTACAATTCCACACCTTTGCCAACGCCAACCTCAAATAGCATTGACCATTGGGGGTTTTATAATGGTGCAAGTAACAGTTCTTCACTCATACCGAGTGCTACGGTGGGTTGTCCTGGCACGACTTATCAAGGTGGTAATGCGAATCGTGAAACTGACCCAGTTTATGTAAAAGCAGGTGTTATGACTCGTATCATATATCCAACGGGTGGTTATACGGATTTTGATTACGAAGCACATACTGTATTAGGTCTCAATCCCTGTACGCCCACAGCGGAAAGTTATGTCGGTGGACTGCGGAGTCCACTAAAAACTACGATACCAATGGACAGCAATTGACAAATAAAACGTATAATTACACCCTCTCAAACTCAACTGTAACAAGTGGGCAATTGAAAACGGCTGTCAGTTATGTCTCGACTTCAACCTTTAAGACTTATGCAGGGCAGTGTTTTAATGTTGGTTGTGATATTACTGACCATACCTGTAGTTCCGTATCTTTAGGTACGTCGAATCTTGCACCACTTGGCGTTGATGATGGTGCACAAATTTTGTATGCTCGGGTTGAAGAAATCAATCCAACGGTTGGCAAAACGGTCTATAACTATACGGGAGAGGATTTAATAAAAAAAGAAGTTTATACTGAGGGGCTACCAACTTCCAGATGCTTATAGTATTCAAGATTTACAATATTTCCTTATGGAATAAAACAAGGGTATTAACAATTTTTTTTATAACTTTTTAAATTTTTTAAAATGAAAAATGTAAAAATGAGCCTTGCAAATATTCAAGGCAAACTCAGCAGAAAAGAGATGAAAAACATTATGGCTGGTAGTGGTGATGCCGTTTCATGTACAAGGTGTTCAAGCAGCAGTGATTGTTTTAATGCAAGCAGTTCTTGCGGAACTAAAGTGGCTTGCGGTCCAGGAACTTGGTGTTCAAAAGCCGTCACTGTTTAATTTGTCACCAAAAATTTTGAAATTTTACATAAATTTTGAATCCT
>JAYSQG010000036.1:0-17076 GCA_043721685.1 Saprospiraceae bacterium
CGCGAATGGATTTTATGGGTGGCGTTGAAAACGATCAATTTGTATTGAGCAATTGTGGCTTTTTCTCTCATTATACATCATTAAATACTGTTTTTGAACGTCAACCTAATGGGCAAATGCCCTTATTTGATTTTGAAACACTGCCTAAAGAGTAATAGATTCATAATATACTTCACTAACGCTCACCATTTTGACCACTATAATATTGACTCAATACAAATGCTGAAATTCATCATAAAATGAAAAAATTAAACGTTCCATACATCAACCAAACGGGCAACACCTTTCCGTTTTTTGATTTCCCAGCACCCGTTGCGATTGACATCATGCCTTGGGCAAACGATAAAGACAAACCAACTGTTCATTTTGCCATCGCACACGATGGCACACACATATATATACGGTACACCGTTCAAGAAAACAGCATCATCGCCAAAGCCACGCAAAACAACGGAGCCGTTTGGAAAGACAGCTGCGTTGAGTTTTTTATCACACCTGAAAACGATGGCGTTTTTTATAATTTTGAATTCAATTGTATCGGTACGAAACTCTTGTATGCAGGCAAGACGAGGAATGGTAGAACGCCAGCAAATGATGCGACTATAAATAGAATTATAGCCGAATCCACACTTGGTAATCAACCTTTTGATGAAAAATTTGGCGCATTCGATTGGACAATGACGGTTATGATACCTGTTTCGTGTTTTTTTCAACACAATATAAAAACCATAAAAGGTAAAACTTGTAGAGCTAATTTCTATAAATGTGGCGATGGACTCACCAAACCGCATTATTTGTCGTGGAATAACATCGAAACCCCTAAACCTGATTTTCATACCCCTCAGTATTTTGGGGAAATTGTTTTTGTTTAATGGGAAATTGCGCTTAAAACCCTATTTTTGCCGCGCAAAATTTATAGTTGCAACAACTTGAAGGCACAATAGACAATTATGATATTCCAAATCCAACCGCATGAGCGTGAGATTTTCCGCATCGTCAGCGAAACAGCTTCCGAATTAGGCTTTTCTGCTTATGTCGTCGGCGGCTTTGTACGTGATAGATTGTTGGCACGACCTTCCAAAGATATTGATATTGTTTGTGTCGGTTCGGGTATTCAACTCGCCGAAGCGGTGGCTGCAAAAATGCGCCCTTCGCCTCGTGTCGTCACCTATGCTCGATTTGGAACAGCGATGTTTCGTTACAAAGACATTGAATTAGAGTTTGTTGGCGCACGTCGCGAGTCTTATCGCACCGATTCCCGCAAGCCTACCGTAGAAGATGGAACTTTAGAAGACGACCAAAATCGGCGTGATTTTACTATAAACGCCTTAGCGGTTAGCCTAAATGAAGAGAATTTTGGTGAAATCATTGACCCTTTTGACGGTATTCGTCACCTCGAAGAAAAAGTGATTCAAACTCCACTTGAACCAAGCAAAACTTTTTCAGACGACCCTTTACGCATGATGCGTGCCATTCGCTTCTCAACACAATTGGGTTTTCGCATCGAAGATGAAACATTTAAAGCTATTGGTGATTTAAAAAGTCGCATCAAAATCATCTCAAAAGAGCGCATTATTTCAGAAATTGAGAAAATAATGGCAACACCGACCCCCTCAGTAGGTTGGGCTATGTTGATGCAAACGGGGCTTTTGCAAATCATTTTCCCTGAAATGATTGCCTTAAAAGGCGCAGAAACGAAGGAGGGTATTGGACATAAAGATAATTTTTGGCATACGCTTCAAGTCTTAGACAACACCGCACGACGTACCAACAACATCTATCTTCGTTGGGCAGCCGTCATGCACGACATCGGCAAACCCGCTACAAAACGATTCGATAAAGTTGAAGGTTGGACATTTCATGGGCATCAAGAAGTCGGTGCAGCGATGATACCTCGTTTGTTCCGTAATTTGGGTTTGCCCCTTGACGACCGAATGAAATATGTGCAAAAAATCGTCCGTTTGCACCATCGTCCTGTGTCTTTGACCAATGAAAATATAACAGATTCTGCCATTCGTCGCTTGCTTTTTGATGCTGGAGACGATTTAGAGGACTTGTTTATCTTATGCGAGTCGGATATTACGTCAAAGCAAGCCGCACGTGTCGCTCGTTATCTCGAAAATTATGAAGTCGTCAAACAGCGTTGCCTTGAAGTTGAAGAAAAAGACAGTATCCGCAATTGGCAACCACCAATTACAGGTGAATTAATTATGGAAACATTCAATATTCCGCCATCAAGAGAAGTCGGTACGATAAAAACGGCTATTCGTGAAGCAATTTTAGACGGTATCATTCCAAATGAGTATGAAAAAGCTTTCCAAATGATGTTAGAAGAAGGTGAAAAATTAGGATTAAAAAACGAAAAGCCCTGAAAGGGCGTGATGTGTTAGCAATGGGTACCGCCCATTGAATGTGATAATAATGGGTACTGCCCATTGAAAAATAAACGAACATGAAAAAAGTAGGCATATTAGGCGGCGGACAATTGGGTAAGATGCTGTGTTTAGCAGCAGCGGATTGGGATTTAGAAATTTACGTTTTAGATGCTGTAGGGTCTCCTGCACAATCTTATTGTAAGCATTTTATCGTTGGTGATTTCAATAAATACGAAGATGTTTTGGCATTTGGGCGTTTGGTTGATGTGTTAACCATTGAAATTGAACATGTTAACGTCAAAGCCTTGACTGTTTTAGAAAAAGAAGGTGTAAAAGTGCATATTAATCCAAAGGCTTTAAATATCATAAAAGACAAAGGTTTGCAAAAGCAGTTTTATCAAAAACACAAATTGCCTACGTCAGAATTTCAGCTTTTTGATAAAATTACTGAGGGGGTGATTACGTTGCCATGCGTTTGGAAATCACGAAGTGGTGGCTACGATGGCAAAGGCGTTTCTATTTTAAAAACTCTTGATGACATCAAAAAGTTACCAAATGAACCCTGTTTAATTGAACAATTGGTCGAAATTGATAAAGAAATTGCAGTCATTGTTGCTCGAAATGAAGCAGGACAAGTCGTCGCATACCCCTCAGTAGAAATGGTGTTTGACCCAAAAGCGAACCTTTTAGATTATCAATTGTGTCCTTCTGCCATTCCTAAAAATATAGAACGGGCGGCGCAAAATCTGGCGAAACAATTGATAAAAAAGTTCAAAATGTGCGGTCTGTTAGCCGTTGAGTTTTTCTTGACAAAAGACGGTCAATTACTCATCAATGAAGTTGCGCCGCGTGCGCATAATTCAGGGCATCACACCATAGAAGCGACCGAAACGTCACAATTTGAGCAACATTTAAGGGCTATTTTGAATCTGCCTTTAGGTTCAACAGCGATTCGCAAGCCTTCGGTTTTGCTCAATTTAGTAGGTGCAGAAGGCTTTACAGGTGAGGCAGTCGTAGATGGCTTTGAAAATGCCTTAAATACTGAGGGGGTGCATATTCACCTTTATGGCAAGCACATCACAAAGCCTTTTCGCAAAATGGGTCATGTGACAATTTTGAACAAAAACGTCGAAACAGCACTTGAAATAGCATTAAAATTAAAAAACGAATTGCGTATCATCGCTTAAAAAAACACGTATGAATAAGAAATACATGGAGTATGTTTACATAGCAATAGCCGCTATCATCATCTATTCTAAACTGCAACAGCCTGAACGCAGTACATGGGATTACAGTATGATTGTAGTCGGTTGCATTTTGATTGGTACGTCATTGTATCGCTTATTTATAAAAAAATAAATATGAAAGTTGTCCACGTTAGCGTTATTATGGGTTCAGATTCTGATTTGCCCATCATGAAACAAGCTGCCGAATTGCTCGTAAGTTTCGGCATTCCCTTTGAAATCACCTTTATTTCAGCGCACCGCACGCCCGATAGGATGGTGAGTTTTGCAAAAGAAGCGCATACACGAGGTGTAAAAGTCATCATCGCAGGAGCAGGAGGCGCAGCGCATTTGCCCGGCATGGTGGCATCTTTAACGCCGCTTCCTGTCATTGGCGTTCCCATAAAAGCCTCAAATTCTATTGACGGTTGGGATTCGATTCTCTCTATTTTGCAAATGCCAAATGGTGTGCCTGTGGCAACAGTTGCCCTCAATGCTGCCAAAAACGCCGCTATTTTAGCTGCCCAAATATTAGGCAGCAGCGATAAAATCATGCAGGATAAAGTCATCGCCTACAAACAGGAGTTGGCAAATGAAGTAACCCGAAAATACGAGCATTTGGCACGTATTGGCTATGAAAACTACGGAAAAGACTTTTAACTAATGGATAATGGATAGAGAGGTTGCCTTTTCCTTTTGATACTGCCTCATTATCCATTATCAGCTATCAACTAAATAAAATGGATTATCAAAATGTAGTCATCGAAAATGACGGTGGAATTATCACACTCACTATCAGTCGCGAAAGAGCACTCAATGCTTTGAATCAGCAGACTATGGCTGAACTAAAAAGCTTTTTTGAAAGTGATTTCAAAGAAATTAAAGACTTAAAAGGCGTTATCATCACAGGTGCTGGACCAAAGGCGTTTGTGGCAGGTGCAGATATTTCTGAATTTTTGAATTTGGAAGGCAAAGGCGAGCAAATGGCGCAACGTGGACAGGATATTTTCCAAAACATCGAGCGTTTTCACAAACCTGTTATTGCAGCAGTCAATGGTTTTGCACTTGGCGGCGGTTGCGAATTGGCGATGGCTTGTCATCTCCGTATTGCTTCCCCGAATGCTAAGTTTGGACAACCAGAAGTTAATCTCGGCATCATCCCAGGTTATGGCGGCACACAACGTTTGGTGCAACTCGTCGGCAAAGGGAGAGCCTTAGAAATGATGATGACAGCTGATATGATTGACGCTACTGAGGGGTATCGCATCGGCTTGGTCAATCATGTTGTTGATGAAGGTCAGACAGTGGCAAAAGCGAAGGAAATCCTTGCAAAAATAGCGACAAAAGCACCATTTGCAATAGCAAAAGTTATTGAATCTGTCAATGCTTACTTTGACCCGGGTGGTGATGCAGGCTTTTTTAGAGAGGTCGTTGAGTTTGGTAAATGTTCAAAATCAGACGATTTTAAAGAAGGGGCTTCGGCTTTTGTAGAGAAACGGAAGGCGCATTTTAGTCATAAATAATTGAATCATTTATATTGTTAAAATAAAACGGCTGCCGCTTATAAGTGGTAGCCGTTTTGTTTTTAATGTAAAAGAATGACAATCAATTTTTTGAGTAAGTTAAATACTGATTATATTCGTCTGTTTTCTTTTTAACAACATCAGGTTTATTCGCAAATCTTTCTTGAACAGATGTTATTTGTTTTTGGCGGACATTTTCAGCTAATTGAGCAATACGTGATTCATCCCAATGTCCTTTCATTCGGACTAAACAGAGTGAAAGCGTTTTGGGGTGTGCTAAAAAGGGCATATTCGCTTGTTCATTGATATAAAACGCGACAGTCTCTAAATCTGCTTTTTCATTCATTTTATAACCTTCAATGAGGTGAAAAAACGCCCTGTTTTTCAAATTACTTGTATAGTCTTTATCTAAATGTTGAACCAATATGACTTCTTTATAGTATTTGTCCAAATCTTTCCAAGTATGATGTTCGCTATCTATTGCAATTTCATCAAAACCAATATCAGAAGGCACTGCCCCCTTTGGTCTTTTTGTTGAATTTAACTTAGTATCCTCAGTTAATTGAGCCATTTTAGCCTCGTTTTCAGCCATTTTGGTTGCATAAACCAATTTAGTATCTTTTGTACAAGATGAGATGTAAGCGGTAAGACAAATAAGAATAAGTATATTTTTCATAATCCATTAGGTTTCGTTAAAGATATTGATGCACTTCAGTAACAAAAATATGGTTATTAATGAATTATACAAAACAATTAAAATATATTTTTTGATTTTTATGTCGTTAAGACTTCCGCTTTTCACCCATCAATACAACCAATAACTAATTCAAAACAGGCAAAGCCATATACCCCCGAAACTCTTTATCCTCAGCAAATTCCACTTTTTCAAAATCTGTCACGACATTATATAAGGTGTCACGTTCAATCGGTTTGCGACCGACGCGGCGAATCATATTCACCAAATCATGTGTCGAAAGGGCAGGGCTTTGCTCTTCTGAACCTGCCATGGAGTAAATTTTTGTCGTATCGTCAATTGTACCATCTAAATCATCAACGCCAAAAGACAAAGCAATTTGGGCCGTCGGACGACCAATCATGGGCCAATAAGCTTTGATGTGGTCAAAATTGTCTAAGAAAATGCGACTGACAGCATAGTTTTTCAAATCCTCAATCGTCGTACTTTCCGTGATATCCGACATTTCATTGTCTTTATTCCTAAATTTCAAAGGAATAAATGTCTGGAAACCACCTGTTTTGTCTTGCAATTTACGCAATTCGTTCATGTGATGGACACGATGTTCGTATTTTTCGATATGACCATATAACATCGTCGCATTGGAACGCATACCTAAGTTATGCCATATTTCGTGTATTTCAAGCCATTGTTCACCAGTACATTTATCGTGTGAGATGATTTTGCGGATGTCGGGATGAAAAATCTCTGCGCCACCGCCTGGCAATGAATCACACCCTGCCTCTTTCACCAAACGCATCCCCTCAGTATAACTCACTTTTGCTTTCTTAAAAATGTAGTGATATTCAACTGGCGTCAATGCTTTGACGTGCATTTCAGGACGATGCGCCTTTATTTTTTTGAAAAATTCAAGGTAAAAAGGTAAATCGTATTGTGGCAAAACACCACCAACGATATGCACTTCGGTTACTGGCTGACCATCATATTTATAGATGATATTCATCATGTCGTCCATCGTGTACTCCCAAGAATCAGCACCACGTTGCTTGATAAGGCGTGAATAGGAGCAGAATTTACACGTATAAATGCACAAATTGGTCGGTTCGATGTGGAAGTTTCGATTGAAAAAAGTCTTGTCATCATGTTTTTTTTCTCTCACAAAATTGGCTAATGCACCCACAAAACTCAAATCCGCTTTTTCAAAAAGCGTCAAAGCATCCCCTTCCGTAATCCGTTCTCCTTTGTGGACTTTTTTTGCAATGGCTTGTAATTCAAGGCTTTGTGTTTTGTCATTGAGTATGACTTGAATATCTGCTGTATTTTTCATTATTTTTTTTTCGATTAATATTTATAGTTGCAAGGTAAACACTCTAAAACGAGATTGGGTTTAAAATCAGTTGCGAATTACAATCCATACTTATCAACCAAATAAACCAAAGAACTCAAAGCCGCAGCCCCCAATTCCAACTCTCGCCGATTGACATATTCAATATTATCAAAAGCCGTATGATGAAAATCAAAATAACGTTGTGAATCAGGGCGCAAACCACCAAGCAGAAATTTTTGTGATTTCAAAGGACCAATATCCGCGCCAGCTCCACCTTTTGTCAATTCCAAGCCATAAGGCTTCAATAAACCTTCCCAAGAGCTGACTTTTTTGAATTTCTCAACAAATACTGAGGGGTCTGCATCGAAGGAAATACCTCGAGGGGAAAAGCCACCTGCATCGGATTCGAGCGCCAATATATGGTGTTCTGTCGTATTGTCCTTTGCAATTTCAGCATATTTGGTGCCACCACGTAAGCCATTTTCTTCATTCATAAACAGCACACAGCGAATGGTACGTTTAGGTTTGTAGCCCGACTTTTTCAAAATATCTAAAACGCCCATGCTTTGCATACAACCTGCGCCATCGTCGTGCGCGCCTTGTGCAGGGTCCCACGAATCGAGATGCCCGCCGATGACGATGACTTCGTTTGGAAATTCAGAGCCTTTGATTTCACCAATGACATTATGGCTTTCAACATCAGGTAACATTTTACACGTATTACGCATAAAAATTTTCATAGAAGGTTGAGATACAAGTGTTTTTGAGAGTTTTTCAGCATCATTTGTCGAAATGCAGATAGCCGGTATTTTCGGATATTTGTCATCATAATTCAAGGCTCCGGTATGTGGACGGTCGTCTAATTCAGTAGAAAGAGAGCGTACAAGCACCGCCACTGCGCCATATTTAGCCGCACGCGAAGCTCCAGCATGACGTTGATCACCTGCACCACCATAAGCTTCAAAAGTTTGGATGCGCGTCCTATCCATTGCGCGATTGTAAAATACGATTTTACCTTTCACCTTGTCGCCCAATTTATCAACTTCATCAAGGCTTTTAACCTCAATTACTTGGGCTTCGACACCTTTTTTGCCTGTTCCAATGGAGTTACCTATGGACAGTGAGCGTAATGGGATTTTACCATTTTTGGTATTCATCACCACTCGTTCGGCTTCGCCACGTACCCAATGTGGCACCATACATGCTTGTAAACGCGTGGTGAAACCCGACGTATCCATCATTTGTTTGGTGTATTGAACGGCTTTTGCTGCACCATCAGAGCCACTTAAACGGCTACCAATTTTTGTACACATATCAAAAAGCCAGGGATAAGTGCTGGTTTGAGTGAGCGCATTATCGTAAATTTTACGGATAAAGAGTGCATCTTCGTCGCTGTTATTACTCGTATTTTGTCCCAAAACAGACGTTATACTGAGGGGGTTAAATAAGCAGAAAATGATTGAAAAGAGAATGACGTTAAAGTGATTTTGTTTCTTCATAAAGGTACTTAGTTTGATTTTTAGACGATGTCTGATTCGTTTTTGAAAAAATATGGTCATTTGCGTTTAGTGCGACTATGATTTTTTTAAACAGAATTATATTTCAAAATGAGTTTAGATTTAAAATACTATTTTTATAATTTTAAGATATACAATTTTAAATTTCAAAATTGAAAAGTGTGGTTTTTAAAAGTCCTTATTTTCAGCCTTAAATCATGCCCCAAAACTAAGACAAAAATGTTTAAGATTTTGAATATTCAGATAATACCCTCAACTTTGTGTGGTAGAAACACAAAGGGTATCTTAAAAACTCAAGGTTACTACAAAAAATTTGAAGATACGTCTTCAACTAAAAACCATTAAGTTATAATCCCAATTTTTAATTTGATAGATACTTTCTGAAAAGATAAATTTATAATTTGGTTTTATTTGGTTAGGGCTGGAGGTGGTGCTTGTCGCACTACCTCTTTTTTTATTTTTTAAAAATTTGAACCACAGTCTTCCTCTCCTCTGCCAAGCGCAATAAGTTTTCAGCCATCAAATCTCTATTGAAATGTGCATCCGTCAGTTGACCTTTGCGAGCAAATGTCGTTAATCTTTCGTAAAGTTCCTTCGCTTGTAATAAATGAGCTTCTGCTTTATCAATCAATGCTATGGCTTCTGTACGCCCATCAGCATCTTTTTTTTTCGACAGCGCAATTTGTCTCATATTAAAATAGGCATTGTAAGCTATCAACGCTTCGCCGCTGTGGGCGTTTGCCATGTCTCGAATCGCTTCAACATCGTTTGGAAAATACCGCAAAGCACGTTGTCCAAAATCAAACATGCGTGCCAACGAATCTTTTTTTAACCAAGTCTCAATCGTATCTCGATAGCTAAAAACGATTTTTTTATCATCAGTACATTGTTTCCGTTTTGAAAAACAATC
This sequence comes from Saprospiraceae bacterium, assembly GCA_043721685.1. Classification (GTDB taxonomy): domain Bacteria; phylum Bacteroidota; class Bacteroidia; order Chitinophagales; family Saprospiraceae; genus JAAFJT01. The sequence continues at coordinate 9,570 of JAYSQG010000036.1, forward strand.
AAAACCAATGGGTTTGTCTGTTAACTGCCACATTGGGTCGTGTGGATAGTGATTTTCAAGGAATACTGAGGGGTCTGTTAAGAAGTATTTTTTCACTGCATCTGAACCACTTGAGCCCCAAGTCGCATCTAACACATACCATTGACTGTTGATTTTAACGACATTCCAAGCGTGTTCCTGTTGGTCGAATGCGCCACGATAGTCTGTTGTCCAGCCATAGACGATTTCTGATTCAATACCCACTTGGCGGCACATCGTTTTTATGAGTTTTGAATAGCCACTACACACTGCTTTTTTTCGAACAACGACGTTGTAAGGCTCTTGAAACAATGTCGTGTCGCCTTCAATTTTGTTTCTTATAAAATGATTGTCATAAACGATGTTTTTTGTCACCCAACCATAAATACGCACCACTTTTAAAGAATCGTTTTCTATGCCTTTAGTCAACGATTCCGTTAGTTCATCAACAGTTTGCCCTGTTGTTTGTACAGCGAAAATAAGGAAAACAAATAATCCGATTTTCATGTGCAAGTAGTTGAATATTAATGATTTAAGCGACGGGGTGACTCGAAGTCACCCCGTCGTTACGTGTTAAACGCACCCTTAATTATGTGTTAAAATTTCTTAATTTTTATATTTTTAAAATCAATAGGCGACCCTTCATACTGCAACAAAATCCGACCTTCTTTGGAAGTCGCATCTGTTCCTTCGTTAACCAATTGACCATTGAGATATTGTGAACAATGACCATTTTTGGATTGAATCAAAATGGTATTCCATTCGCCAAAAGGTTTTTCATTGTCTATATTACGCATAACATTAACGCTCTTTCCAGCCACACTTTTGATGCCTTTTACATTTATAGTGACACTATCTAACAAAACAAAATCACCTGTTGAACCTTCTTTTACTTGAAATTGAATGCCTCGTGGCCACAAAACATCAGGCGCATCTGTCGGTATATTGTACATCACACCACTGTTTTTTTTGTTGTCATTTCGATGATATTGCTTTTCGATATTCCACCGATAATCAACGGTCAATTCAAAATTTTTATAGGATTTATTTGACATCAAATAGCCTACTTTTTCGCCATAAAAACGAATCATATTGTCCGAAAAGGGATAAATGTCTTGAGCATTTTCGTGTTTTTTTTCTGTGGCAGTATAGGCATACCAACCATTGAGATTTGTTCCATTAAACAAAGGTTTGAACTTGGGGCTGCAACTGATAAAAGTGCACATTAGAAGGATAAAAGGTACTGTTTTGGTCATTTTTATTGTTTTAAATACATTTATTAGGTTTTAAAAACGAAGTTTTAATCAAAAGTAAAAAGAACTTTTGAGAGATTTTAGGAAATTCCCTCCCCCTCAGTATTTTCGATGAAATGTTCTGTCATACACCTCAACGACATTTTTTTTTATGGAAAATGTGCAAATAAATTTTAAAAAGTTTGTAAAGCTATTGCAAATGATACCTTTGCTATTATTTGGATTTTTTGTTGCAAAGAGCATTTTCATAACATGAAGTTTTTTTATTAAATGTCACTAAACTTTTCCTTTCGTCGCCTGTGGCACCAGTGCGGCTCTTCTGATGTGCAAATTAAAATGTTGTGGTTTTTGCATTTAAGCATGACTTGTTTAACATGGCTGCAATTAGGTGTTTTGCGAGAGCGAGTACACAACAATTTTTCTATTTTTAAAAACGCTTACTTCCATTTAGTTCAGCATCAACCACTTTATACGCCTTACCCTAACGAGTATTTTGATTTGTTTCAATACCACCCTGTATTTTCAGTTTTATTTGCACCGATTGCCTTACTTCCTAAAACGATTGACTTATTTATATGGCTTTTGGGTTCAACCATCGCTTTTTTATGGGCAATAACGCATATCGGTTTAGACAAGCGTTGGGTTGTTTGGGTGATGCTTCTCTCGGTTTTTGAACTTTCTCGAAATATGGTTCATGTCCAACCTAATATTCTTATTACAACAGGCATGGTGTACACTTTCATTTTTTTTGAACGGCAAGATACTTCAAAAGCGATTCTGACAACTGTAATGAATTTTTGTATCAAGGGTTTTGGGGCAATAACGGGCTTATTTGTGGTTTTATACCCCAAAACAGGGCGCAATATTTTGCAAGGTTTTGTGTTCACTTTATTAATTTCCTTAACGCCTTTATTTTTTGTCAATCCTTCTGAATTGGTGAAACATTACACCGATTGGTTTGATTTACTGAGGAGTGAAGTGATTTCAGAACCCTTTTCATTGGTCGGCTTTTTGACGCATACGGTAGGTTTTCCTAAAAGCATTGAGCCTTATGTGATGAGTTTTGGTGTTTTGATGCTAATAGTTTATTGGCTTATGTTGTGGCTACGCAGATCTGACTTGACAACAGAAAGACGGGCTTATTTTTTGGCATTTCTGCTCCTATGGGTTGTTGTTTTCAATCGAGGAGCAGAGTCACCGACTTATCTTATGGCTTCAACAGGACTATTGATTTGGTTTTTTTATCATAAACAATACGGAACAGCCACTAAGTTGATGACAATTTTTTTCATTATTTGTTTCTATTGGACGGGTTTTCTCTGCTCCGATTTAGCATTTTCTTTTTTGAGAGATTTGGATAATTCTTACTTTTTGCGCCCTGTATTTGCATTAATTCCTATGTTTTGGATGCTGAAAGATGAGTGGAATTTTTTTAGAAGGAAGTCTAGTGTTTTGTAAAAGTAGAAAAATAGGCTCGATGAAAATTAAGAGAAAACAAACTGTTGATTGATTTTTGAAAAAAACTGCCTTGATTTTCGATGAAATGCGATATAAAACAGCCCAAAAACACATTTTTGTTGAAAATGAATGTTATAGTTCTTCTAAAATTAATAATTAACTTTTTCAAATGGTAACTTTGCTGATGCTTAGAGATAAGGAAACGGAGCATTCAAAATCTAAATTGTTTTTTTCAGAACGTGAAGTCCTTTTATTAAATGTCACTAAACCCATTCTTTCGTCGCCTTTGGCAACAGCTCGGCTCTTCTGACACACATATACTTGTGTTGTGGTTCTTGCATCTAAGTATGACTTGCATAACTTGGTTGCAATTAGGTATTTTGCGACAGCGAACCAACAATAATTTTTCTATTTTCAAATTCTCTTACACTCATTTGGTTCATCATCAATCCCTTTATACGGCTTATCCAAACGAGTATTATGATTTATTTCAATACCACCCTGTTTTTGCCGTTTGGTTTGCGCCCATAGCGCTACTTCCGACACCGATCGACTTATTTATTTGGCTTTTTGGCTCAACCATTGCGTTTCTATGGGCGATAACGCATATTGGTTTAGACAAACGCTGGGTTGTTTGGTTGATGCTTTTATCGGTTTTTGAATTATCAAAAAACATCCTTCATGCTCAATCAAATGTCTTGATAGCAACAGGAATGATGGCAACTTATATTTTTTTTGAACGACAAGAACCCACGAAAGCAGTGTTAGTGACTGTATATAACTTTTGTATCAAAGGGTTTGGGGCGATAACAGGTTTGTTGGCAGTTTTATATCCAAAGTCAGGACGAAGTATTGTTCAAGGTATTGCCTTTACTTTTTTGATTTCGCTAACACCTTTATTGTTTATCAGTCCTTCTGAATTGGTCAAATATTACACCGAATGGCTTGATTTACTGAGGGGAGATATGATTTCAGAACCCTTTTCTTTGGTTGGTTTTATGACACATACGATGGGATTCTCTACGGCAATTGAGCCTTTTGTGATGGGCTTAGGTGTATTGATGCTTGTTTTTTATTGGTTGATGCTGTGGTTTCACAGGAGCATTTTAACATCTGAAAGGCGAGTTTATTTTCTTTCGTTTTTGTTGTTATGGGTTGTAGTTTTCAATCGTGCAGCTGAATCACCGACTTATTTGATGGCTTCGACTGGGCTTTTGATATGGTTTTTTTATCACAAACAATACGGAACGGCTACTAAGTTAATGACCGCTTTTTTTATCTTATGTTTTTATTGGGTAGCTATCGTTTCTTCTGATTTGTCTTTTCCCTTTTTGAAAAAATGGGACAACACTTATCAATTACGTCCAGTTTTTGCTTTTTTTCCGATGTTATGGATGATAGCAGATGAAGGTTGGTTTTTTTATAAAAAATTTATGAATCAAATATAAAATTCACTTAATGAACACGTTACTAACCAAAGTAAATGCCAGACAGAATAAATTTCACCAACAGTCGCCCAAAACGACACCCATTGTAGCTGTTGTCTTTCCTGTCTATAACCCACCAAACGGTTGGTGGAAACAGTCTTTGCTGTATTGTGAACACCTTGCAAAGGTTGAAACTAAATATAGGTGGGCTTTTCACTTTGTGAACGATGGCTCTACGCGTGCTGGCGTTTTTCCCAATAAAAATGTGTTGCATACTGAGGGGCACAACTGTTCTGTATTTTTTCATAGCTATACTGAAAATCAAGGCAAAGGCTATGCGATTCGTTATGGTTTGCAACAAGTAGAAGATGAGGCTGAAATATTTATGCACTGCGATTGGGACTTCCCTTTTGGAACAGATTTACTCTTGAATGCTTTGCCTATACTCAAACATTCAGATGTCGTTTTAGCGGACAGAGGCAGTGAATATCTTACACATTTGCCCAGTTTTAGACAAAAATTGACTAAAACACAACGTTTTTTCAATCGCAACTTGTTAGGTTTAAAAGCAACCGATACACAAGCGGGTTTTAAAGCCTTTAATGCTGTCGGTAAACACATTTTTTTGACGACTACCATCAACGGTTTTCTTTTTGATACAGAATTTGTCAAATCTTCTGAACGTAATAATCTGGCAATCAATACATTGCAAGCCAATTGCCGCCCAAGTTTACATTTCAAAAATTTCCGTGTAAAGGTTTTAGCAAAAGAGGTTTTGAGTTTTATATATCTTCTTTTTAAATAAGATGGATTCATTAGTGTAGATTTGCCAAATCTTTAAGATTTTTTATATCTACATTCAAAAATACGCAAACACTTTTTTCTGTGATTAAGATACCTTTACTCATTACTATTGATTTAGAAGAATTTGACATTCCTGAAGAGTACAACCAATCGCTCGATTGGTCAACAAAATGTGCTATTACAAATGAAGGATTGGCGCGTTTACTCCCTATTTTGGAAAAGTATCAAGCAAAAGCGACTTTTTTTACAACAGGTGCGTATGCAAAGGCAAATACTGAGGGGGTCAAAAAAATAGCACAAAGCCATGAAATTGCCTCTCATGCTTTAAATCACAGCAACTTTGATCCTTCTGATTATGCCGCTTCCAAAATTGTTTTAGAGAAAATTAGTGGTCAAACCATCCGTGGTTTTAGGATGCCACGTTTGCGTCCTGTTGATTATATTGCTTTAAAAGAAACTGGTTATGACTACGATGCTTCTTTGAATCCGACTTGGTTGCCTGGGCGTTATAATAAATTGACCGCTCCCAAAACGCCTTTTCACAATGGTTCGGTGCATATCTTTCCGAGTTCTGTTACGCCTATTTTGCGGCTTCCATTGTTTTGGCTGTCTTTCAAAAACCTACCAATGTGGTTCAATAAGTATCTATTTAAACGAGTGATACACAATGGTTTACTTGTTTTTTATATACACCCTTGGGAGTTTGCAGATTTAAGCCGTTTCGATTTGCCGAATTATGTCAAACGTGTAGATGGTGAAGTTTTGGCAAATAAATTTGACAGTTTTATGGCTTATATCGCTGCAAAAGGCGAATTTGTGACGTGTTCAGAATATCTTAAAAACAGTCATTAAATGAAACCAAATTATTGCATTATTGGCGCGGGCCCTTGCGGTTTGATGACGGCACGAGCATTTAAGTTCGCCGATATTTCCTTTGAAATTCTTGAAAAACACAATGATGTTGGTGGTTTGTGGGACATCACTAACGATGGCACACCCCTTATATAGGTTTTGAATTTGGCGCAACGGCACGTCAAAAACTAAGTAAGCGATTCTCTCTAAATGAGGAAGTTTTGTACTCTCAACGTAATATCTCGATAGATAAAAAATATTTTAATGGTGAAATTCATTATTTTATAAGTGAATACATTGCTGTCCCAATATTTGTTTCGTATAATGTTTATAAACCGTTGAGTATTGACTTAGGTGGAGAATATAGTCGCCTTGTTAGGATAAGCAATGATATATTTAAAGGGTTAGTGGAGAATGAAGATTTTATATCAGGTATTATCGGTTTGAGATACCAATTTCAAAAGAATTTCGATGTTCATTATCGCTATACACATAATTTCACAAAAGTAAGTGAGGTCATTTGGACGGATTTTAATGCTATTCAACTCGGTAAATCAAAACAACGAGCCCACACATTAAGCCTTGCAATCGGATATAGCTTCTAATAACTTAGGAATATCTGTTGCGAACGTGGCATTTTCCTTTGAGAATGCCGCATTTTCCTTCGAGAATGCCACATTTTCCCTCGAGAATGCCACATTTTCCTTCGAGAATGTTGCGTTTTCCCTCGAGAATATTGCATTTTCCCTCGAGAATGTCGCATTTTCCCTCGAGAAAGTGGCATTCTACTCATAGAATGTGACAATCTACCAATACAATGTGGCATTCTCCTTCGAGTATATCACATTCTCGGCTATAATTTCTAACTTTGCCGTCCTACAATTCACCATTAAATTATTTACCATTCACCATTAAAAAAGATGAATCGTTTAACGCAGTTATTCAAAGATAAAAAGGACAATATTCTCAACGTTTACTTCACCGCGGGTTTTCCAAAACGGGATGATACCGAGGGGGTCATTTTGGCACTTGCCGAAGCGGGTGTTGACCTCATCGAAATCGGGATGCCGTATTCTGACCCGTTGGCAGACGGTCCAACAATTCAACAGAGCGGTACAAAGGCTTTGGAGAATGGTATGCACTTGAATTTGCTGTTTGAACAAATCAAATCAGTGCGTCAAAAAACGCAAGTGCCTTTGGTTTTGATGGGTTATTTCAATCAAGTGATGCGTTTTGGCGAAGCCGATTTCTTTGAAAAATGCGTGGAATCAGGCGTAGATGGTTTGATTTTGCCCGATATGCCTTTGCACGTCTATGAAAACGATTACAAACAGATGTTGGCAGATTTGAATCTGAAAATGTCTTTTTTGATAACGCCTCAAACAGATGCACAAAGGATTCGGAAAATTGATGCTTTGACCACAGGCTTTGTTTATATCGTTTCGAGTTATGCGATTACGGGCGGAAATGCAGGTATTTCTGATGCTCAAATTGATTATTTCAAGCGCATTGAAAAGATGAAATTGAAAAACCCACGCCTCATTGGTTTTGGTATTTCGGACAAAACGACGTTCGATATTGCTTGTCAACATGCACAAGGTGCAATCATTGGCTCGGCTTTTATCAGGGCTTTGGAACGTGGCGATACTGAGGGGGTACCTGTGGAAACGACGACAGCGGATTTTGTAGGAAAAG
>JAYSQG010000037.1:0-8400 GCA_043721685.1 Saprospiraceae bacterium
AGCCTGATATTGCCCAAGTAATGCCCAAAGCGGACACCAACATGCCGATTTGGGTATTGTCAAGATTGAGGTCTTTGGCAATAAATGGGCTTAAATAGACCAAAGCTAAGCGGTCTATAAAAACCAAACCAAATGAGACGCTTAATAGGGCTAATAAGCCATTTTCGTAGGTAAAAAGTCCTTTTTTCATCTTAAATTCTTGTTCTTTAGACTTGATTAAAGTTCGTTTTTCGGTTCAAAATAGCTTTTATACTGTGGGGGTGCTTTACAGTCCTTTATTCGCTTTAATAATTTTTTGATATTCATAATAACTCTGCTTCGGTGTGCGCTCTTGCGTTTGAAAATCGACATATATCAAACCCAAACGCTTGGTATATCCTGCTACCCATTCAAAATTATCCCAACCACTCCAAACCATATAGCCGTTCAGGTTTGCGCCTTCTTTTTTAGCTTTTAACGCATATTCGATATGGCGTTTGATATAATCGGCACGCATAGGGTCATTGATTTTATTGTCTATTTTCACATCTTCATGCTTAAAACCTGTTCCGTTTTCAGTGATATAGACCTTTGGGTTGTCATAATCTGTTTTCAAACGCATCAATATTTTGTACAAATATTCAGGTTTAACAGGGCCCACATTTGACTTAATTGAATCGGGATTATTGTCCAACCATTTTAAAGACATAGGTGTATCCTCTCCTTTCACAATGGCTGGCGCATAAAAATTAACGCCGAGAAAATCAGGCTTTTGCGCGGCAATAAAAGCCATATCTTCTGCACTTGGCTTGAATGTTGGATTGTATTTTGCCAATGAATCCAAAGCCATTTTAGGGTAGCTACCCTTGTAAAGTGGGTCTAAAAACAACCCATTTATCAAAACATCTTGAAATTTTGCGGCTTCTACATCGGCAGGTTTTGAAGCGTCCCATGGTGCAGCAGGATTTAAATTGAGAACAATACCGATTTCACCTTTTAGCTTCAAATCGTGGTAAATTTTAGTAATTTTAGCATTGGTCATCAATTGCCGATGTGCTTTTTGCATTTGGCTCATATAAAACTCTTTACTGAGGGGGGCATCATGGGGCGCAGTCGTCATATTTTCTACTAAAAAAAACTCAATATACGGCTCGTTAAAAGTGATAAAATGCTTCACTTTTTGACCATACCGTTTGATGACCAAAGTCGCATAATTGAGCCACCAGTTTTCCATTTCAGGATTGCCCCAACCGCCTTTTTGCAGTAAGACAGCAGGATATTCGATAGGAATTTACGCCTAACTCCTTCATCAACTGAATATCTTTGAGGTATTGGGTGCGGTCATACATATTGATAGACACATTACCCGTCTGCTTTTCGCCAATAATCATTTGCGTAATGCCTACTTTATTGGTCAAAAAATCCCATTTGGATTCGCCTTTGCCGTCGGTTTGATAAGCACCTTCAACTTGGTATGCACAAGTGGCAACGCCCCATTTGAAAGGTTCTTTGGCTTTATCGCTTGCTACATTGGTACAAGCAAAAAGTATCATTGTGATGCCTAAAATAGGGAAAATTGCTTTTTTTATCATTTTATAAACTCATTTTCATATACTTTTACTTGTGTGTAAAAATATTTTTTGTTAAAAATACCCCCTCAGTATTTAGGACTTATGAGGAATGTTCAAACCATTTTGCCGATGTCGGTAAAATGGTCGAGATAGGCAGCGATACAAAACGACAAGTCAAAGATGTCACCCTCACTCGTTATGCCTGTTACCTCATTGCTCGGTAATTGTGGCAGAATACGGAGGGGTTCTCAAAGCAATAATAGAGACAGCCGTTAAAAGCTGCCTCTACTATTGCGTATGTGTTGTATGAAAAAAAACAATTTTTAAAACTTATAAGCCAAACTCAAAAAATAAGCCCGTGCAGGAATCGCTATCGCTTGGTGGAAAGCATTAGGATTCGCAGCGATTGCTTGTTTTGTCAGTCCTTCCAAGTTTAAGTTATCTGGGAATGTACCTGGTCCAACCCACCCCATGACACCATATTGATTAAATAAATTATTGATATTAGCACTGACTCTAAACTTAGCCGAGATGTCGTAACCCATAGACAAATTGAATTGGCTAAAAGCGGGCAACTCAAACGAATTGGCAAAATTGGCTTGACGTGCGCCCATGTATGACCATGTTAGACCTGCATAAAACTTACCGTTTGAATATTCAGGAGTAATATTTGCCATGACATTTGGTAAATGAGCAATTCCATTACCCGAATTGTCAACCGTTGAGTCAAGTGTCGTTGCGCTGCCTGTTGGCAAATGTATCCAAGATTTATAAGTCGCCGCTTTTGACCCTTGCAATGTGACGACACCTCGAATACCAAAATTATCCGAAATTTTATATGAACCCTCTAACTCCACACCATAAGTTTTCAGATTGTTGTAATATACAGGTGGATTGTACAACGCACCTTTAGAATCTGTAAAAGTAACAGCCGTCGGAATACGCTCTAAAGAGCTGTAAAAAGGCGTTATATTCGTAGAGAAATGCTCTGTTTTTGCTTTAAAACCTACTTCAAATTGTTGTATCACTTGAACTTCTGGTTTCAAATTGGTCTCATTAAATGTATTTGAAACGTTTTGATAAACTTGAAAACCCGGTGCTTTTTTACCGTTTGAGTAACGACCATAAATCGCCATATTGTCCGAAATTTTATAGTTCAAAGCCCCTGAAAAAGAGACATAGCTCAATGTTTTATCGTACTTATAAGGCTCGCCCGTTGAGCTTTTTACAGTTCCTGAAATGTTTTGTGCAGATAAACCTACTGAACATAAGATGAATACGAGTAGGCAAAGGCGTGATTTTATACCGTTGAACGGTATGCGTAGTAATTTTTTCATTTCAATCATTGCGTTGTTTAATTATGAAAATAAAAAGATTTTCGATAGAAAATTTTGTCTATTTTCTACAACACAAAATTACTACGACTATACCTCACTGGTTATGTAAAAAGAATCCCAAAATAAGCAAAATCAATCCACTTTTGGATACAAGTCTAAGCCGTCCACCATTTACTTCTTTAAAATAGCTACAGGTCCTATCAAGCCCGAAGGCAATAAAGCTGCATTGGCTTGATAAAAAGGCATGGTTGTGAAAGTGATTTTAGTCTTCACATCGGGTTGTGCATCGCCAATTAAGCGGTTCACCCACAAGTTTGTGACCTTAATTTCTAAGGTATTATCGCCTGTTTTCAACCCCTCAGTAATTTTCATTTTAAAGGGCTTTTTCCAAACCGTGCCTTGTGATTTGCCATTAACAATGACTTCTGCTATGTTTTTTACGTCTCCTAAGTCTATTTCGTAAGTTACACCTTGCATCAAAGTAGGCATTTTGAAAGTATTTTGATAAGTCGCTGTGCCAGAGAAATATTTGATACCCCCATCAGTATTTTCAGTCCAAGAAGCCAGTTTGTCGAACGTTGCGCTTTGTGGTGCGCCCCTACCCTCTAGAAAACTAACCGTCCAAGTGCCGTTTATATCCAAGACTTTTTGCTCTGTTGCTTTTGGTAAAGTCACTGAATTAACGAGAGATCTTTCTTTAAAAATAATGAAATACGCCTCCCAAGACTCAAAATGCAAAGGGATAATCGTGCGCCCGTCTTTGATTTGATACGATACGCTTTCCGTTTTGCCTGTTTGTGGATGCCATAATACAGGGATTGCACCCGATACTCTGAAGCTGATTTCAGCATCGTTTGTATTTGCGCTGCGATTATCTAACCAATAGATGTGTTCAACTTTCGTTTTACGATGCACATAAAGGATTTTTTCTTTTGCATTTTTGATGATGACATCTTCTGCCATTTTAGACCCCCTCAGTATATCTACAAAGTTTTGGGTTTCGAGTTTCGAGTTTTGAGTTGTACCCCAAATTTCATTGACTATTGCTTGAAATTCAGCGTAATTATCGCTCATACTCGGTGATTTTACAGGCTCGATACCCGCCACCTGTGCACCTGCTTTCACCAAATCTCTTATTTTTTTCAAAACAGATAAAGTCATGTTTTTAGCACTTTCATCTAAAATCAAAAGACTATATGACGCACCGCTTGGCGCAACGATTTTACCGCTTTTAACTTGCATCAATTTTAAAGCCGTGGTATTACAAAAGTCATATTCATAACCTTCAATTTTAGGCAGTTTCTCCTTGAATTGCCATGTAATATTGGTGTTTTCACCATAAAAATAGAGCACATCAGCTACAAACTTGCCTTGTTGCAAAAGATAAGAACTTCTGCCCAAATAATCCATCCACGCCTTTGCGCCTGCGCCCGACCAAGTCTCTTGACGGGTGAAATACTGTCCAAAGGGTCCGAGAGAAAAGCCTGGCATTTTATCGTCAAGTGGCTGATGAACAGAGGTATGAATCACAAAACGGTTCAATCCAGAAGCCAGTTCCAAATCTGCTGTGCGTTTCAGTTTTTCTGGATGCCATGAAAAGGCATTTTGCACGGCAGTCATTGACTCCGCCGCGACAAAAGGTTTGCCGTAGATATGCGCCACCGAAGCTGCTTCTCTGATATCCGCTTCGCTGCGTACTTCTTCATCCGTACCACCCGCCAAACTACCAGGAGTCCACATCGCCGCCATCGGTATATCGGCATTGCGCTTCACATCCATGCCATCGGCTAAATAAATACGTCCGCCTTCGTGCGATTCGGTATAACGTTCGTTTCATACCACGTTTGTGGAGTTCTTCCCCAATGACATCGTAATGACTTTCAACAATCAGTTCACCGATGGTTTTTCTGAAATCCCAAAGGAATTTTTCACTGGCTTCTATATTTTTAACGATACGACCTGCTAAAACAGGTATCCATATTTTAATATCATAACCTCTACGTTTAGCAAATTCTTCAGGAAAAGTCTTCGTCCAGTTCATGTGACCTGCTTCATAACTATCCAAAATCATGTATTGCAAACCCAATTTAAAGTACCATCAGTACTCATTTTTGAAGTCAAATCTACGACCCCCTCAGTATCAAGGGCATCAGAATTGGCTTTTATATATGTGGTTGCGGTTTCTTTCCACGGCGTAAAACCTGCTTTATCTTCAAATTGGTCAATGCGGTCGGTATTGTGCAAAACAAATTCTGCGACGTTCACACCATCAGGGTCTTTTTTAGGCGGCATACCCATCATCGCCAACATGGGATTGAAGGCTGGTGCTAAAGTTTTGTAGCATAAACGCCAATATTTTGCCGTCGTTGAGGCAAAACTGACGGTATTATGCGGTACAGTGCTGCCCGGTACCCTTGCAATCTCTCTAAAAGTAACGCCATCATCACTCACTTTCAATGACCTGTTTTCTACCCCGCCATTGAACTCATCTAACGCCCCTGTAAGCGCACCCGAAACCGTCAATGCTTTGAAAGTTTGGGCTGTTTCAAAAGCATATTGAATCCACATATCCTCATCCACCTTCATTGGAGGCAACATCGTGGCGTTTGTCAAATTATCATCGGTCAATTTTGTAAAGTCAAAATCACCACCGCTTGAACTTAGTTTAGGATTTAAGTCGGCTAATGTTTTTTCGGAATCAAGGACTTTATAGGCGATAACATAAGCATCTTGATAAAAATTAGGCTTTTTGCCTACAAAACCGCCTGAAATACCCCCGTCAGTAATAACGACATTTTGGAATTTACCCACTACATCAGGCGGCTGCAGCAGTTTGCCGTTAAAGGTTTCACCACCTTTTACCCTTGTTTCCGTCCAGACATATTTTTTCATACCGTCTTTGGGTTCAACCCACAGACCACCTGTGACGCTCCAACCTGGCGAACCAGCGATTGCCATTTCAAGCCCATTTTTAGCCGCCAATTCAGTTGTAAATTTGAAAGCGGCTTTCCAATCGACATCCATAAACACCAATTTTTTAGGCACAACGACAGGCGTAAAAAGGTTGGCATCAAAGTTTTGAAAGCCCCCGATACCGACTTGTTTCATCCAATCCAAATCTTTTTGGATACCGTTTTTGGTGATATTACCATTCATCCAATGCCACCAAACACGAGGTTTGGCGGCATTGGGTGGTGTTTGGAAATTTTGTAAAAGAGGGTTTCCGATTTTATCGGAATGTACCATTTGAGCGTCTGTTTTTACCATTAAAAGTAAAAAAACAAACAGACATATATTTCTCATTTTAAAAAATTTTAATGCTTTTTAAAGGGCATAAAGCGCGCATCTTTAATGACACCTTTCCAATTCATTCCAAAACCGAAGTCATAAATACCCCCCTCAGTATCTTGGTGGCATTTCATGTCTTGTGGCGCATCTTCGGCTTGTTTCTCAACCGTTGACATATCAGCAGGCATTTGCATAGGCAACAATCCAGAAGGTTCAGCTTTACCAGATATAATATCCAAAATAGCTTGGTCTTGGACTCTAAAATTGATGAGTGTTGCGTCAACTTGTTTATCTAACTCACTGAAAATCATCGGATTATCCATTGTAATAGAGACAATCACAGGTTTACCTTTCATCTTGGCGTAAGTTTCTGTCACCATACCTAAATCGGTAATATTCGTCGCTTTTACGGTTTTGCCATTGTGACTGCGGTTGGTAAATTTTTCCATTGGGTCACCTCCTGCAATACTTATCGGTCGGGCTTCGGTAGCAGTGTATTCGCCATATTGTAGGCTAATCGGTACATAACCTGTTCCGCCTTTGCGAATATCGGTGCTGTCGTAGCCGTTACCCGTATTTGGATTATTGATAACCACTAAGGCAAAATCTGCTTCATCGGGATTATCGGTTGTGTTAAAATATTTTTTAACAATAGCCATACTGATCGGATAATCCATTTTTTCAGGTGTCATTTCACCCAAAAAATTCCTTGAAGCGGGCGTAAATTTCTTAGGAACATACACCGTTTTACCTGTTTTTAAAGGCAATACTTGTTGTTTGTTTTTTAATAAAACAATGGATTTCAGTTGTGCTTCATATCCCTCTTTCATAAAATCGGGGTTGCCAACCGTTTTTTTCGTGTTTTCAGCATCTAAATAAGGATTTTCAAACAAACCAACACGGAAAACATTGTTCAATAAACGCACAGCAGACTGCTCCATACGCTGACGCATCCATTTTTCGCCATGCTCTTTAATGCCCATTTGATAGGCTTCGAGGATGGGAGCCGCTTCATTATTGCCTCCAAATTGGTCAACACCTGCCATCAATATTTTATAATGCCGTTGGGCAATCGTCAAAAGTTCAACACCATGTGGTTTGCCGCCTGTAAGATTATCCATCTGGGTTTTATTGCCCGTAATGCTCCAATCGGTACAGACAACACCATCGTATTTGTATTTTTGGCGCAATAAATCGTTGATAATGTAGCTGTTATAGCTGTTTCCGACATTCTCTTTGTTTTTAATGTCTTGATTGAAAGAAATAGTATAATAAGGCATTACCGCCGAAGCCATTTTAGTTTTACCCTTCAATTTGAACGCCCCCTCAGTAAAAGGGATAAAATGCTTCGCAAATTGACCAGCTGGATAAACGGCAAATTTACCAAAACCCATGTGAGCATCTCGCCCCGCTTCACCTGAACCGCCGCCAGGCCAATGTTTTACCATGGCATTCACGCTGCCATAACCCCAACCATCTTTGAGTTCTTGTGCGCCTTTTGAGGTCTGAAAACCATCGCAATAGGCTTGCGCCATAGCCGCAGACAGGTAAGGATTTTCGCCAAACGTACCGCTTACTCTATTCCACCGCGGGTCAGTCGCAATATCCACTTGTGGTGACAATGCCGTAGCGATGCCCAAAGCACGATATTCCATAGCGGCGACTTGCCCAAAACGTTCCACCAAAGCAGGGTCAAAGGTCGCTGCCATGCCCAACGAAGCAGGCCACATCGAAATGCGCCCACCTGCACCTGCGTTAAACTCCATATTTGAAACCGTGCCGTGCCGAGGGTCAGAACTATTATTGGCAGGAATACCAACGCCAATGCCTTCGCAAAAGGCTTGAATATTGTTGTTCCAAGCTGCTGCCATTTCAGGCGACTGAACTGTGGTGATAAGTACGTGGCGTAAGTTGTCTTTTTCCAAAAAGACTTTTTGTTGGTCGGTCAACAGAGATGGGTCTATTTCGCCTTGTTTAAATGGTTTACCATTATAAGCTGATGTTACGCAGCGCATGAAAAAGCCCGTTAGGGCTGATACCGTTTATAGAAAAGCAAAATCCATTTTTTTTAAAAGGTGCAGCGCACCGACACCGTTGGTTGTTTTAATTATTTAGGTTGTATATAAACGGTGTCGGTGCGATGCACCTTACTAAAACATTAACGCTTTATGCCTACAAACGGTGTCAGCCCTAACGGGCTTTTTCATGCGCTGCGTAACATCAGT
>JAYSQG010000038.1:0-3255 GCA_043721685.1 Saprospiraceae bacterium
GCCATTTCAAACAGTTTCTTTACCTCTGCGGCTTCTTGCTGAATTTCTTGCAAACTTTTGGCAGTCGTAAAGAGTTTGAATTTACGAGGGTCGGACATAATATTTTCTAACGAGTCTCTTTCATCGTCTTCCAACTCTTCATATTCTTCAATATTTCCGACATCAAAACCTTCTAACTTGTGTCTTTGACTCCAAATACTCGGATTTTTATTAATTTCATCTACTATGCCCTGTAATGCTTTCCACCTTCTTTCTAAGGTGTTTCTAATGGCAAAAATTGAACTCACAAGCCTTCTTTGCATCACCGTCAAAGCCAAAGAAACATGAATGTTTTTCGTTTCTGATGCTTCTTCTTTCCTTTTCGTTAAATAGCGTGTTACGGCATCATATAACTCTTTTTCTTCTGGTGTTAATTGGTAGGCAACTGTCTTTGTGAAACGCTCTTTGTATAGTGGTTTCCCTTGCCAATCCTTCATATCCTCTTTCAGTCGGCGAATAAAGAATTTATTGATGCCATTATGCTCTAATTCTTTGATGCGGGTAGATGCAATTTCATCAGTCGCAAAAATATCTTCATCTAAAAGCTGCAATAATTTTTTGAAAGTGTCGGTTCTTCCTCTGTGTGGTGTTGCTGTTAAGAGCAAAATATGTTCACATTGTTGCGATAAAGTTTGGGCTGCCTTATATCGCTGTGATAAATACTGCTTTGTGCCATAGTCATAGGCAGAAAGTTTATGACATTCATCAAATACAATTAAATCCCAATGAGAATTACTTGCTACATTCATAACATCTTCGCGGGAAATGAAGTCAATGGAAGTAACAATTCTTTGCGCTGTATGGAAAACATTTGGGTCGGATGAAAAGGCACTGCGGTTGACTAATGTAAAAGGTATATTAAATTTAACTGCCATTTCGTCCTCTTGCCATTGTCGGGTCAATCCCCCTGGGGTGACAATCAAAATTCTTTCGACTAATCCGCGCATCATTAATTCCTTTATGAGCAATCCTGTCATAATGGTTTTACCTGCGCCTGTATCATCAGCCAATAAAAACCGAATTTTGGGTAATGGCAAAAGAAACTTATAAACAGCCTCTACCTGATGTGGCAAAGGGTCAACAATACTACAATTAACAGCAAATAAAGGGTCAAACTGATATGCAGAGTTTATTCTTTCTGCTTCTGCAAAAAGAGAAAACTTCGTAGGGTCGCCTTTAAAGTTAAATGTTCCTTCTTCTGTTAAGATTTCTAATTTTTCAAAATCTGCTTCTGAAATAACCTTAGTGTTTGTTTTGTTGGTGTTTACGCCTGTATATTTTATTGATAGCATCGTACCCAACCGCTGCACTTGGTTAATTGTTACTGATTCTGTTGGGATTAAATCCTTTACTATCTGTCCTCGTTGTATTGACATGATTATATCGTCTGCTGTTAAAAACGGTTATTTTGAATTGTTAAATATGTTTTTAATTGAAAATGAAGAGCAAAGTAAAGGAAAAAGGGTTATTTTTAGATTAAATCAAGTAAGTAACTTAAAAGAAATTCCTCTTAATTTTAAAAAACAGCTAAAATTTTAGCTCTCTGCATCCCATTTGATTATTTTTGGGTTTTGTTTGCATAAAAATATAACCACACATATTTATATATGGTCTAAAAAATGGGGTTTCACTTTTTGGGTTTTGGCACATAATCACGGACATAGCTATACAAAGTCGGTTTTGAAATACCCATCGTCTCGCAAATTTTTTTGACGGTCATTTTCTTTTCGTTGTACAGGTCAATCACTACTTGTTTTTTGTCATCGTCTAAAGTTTTGGGTCTGCCGCCTAATCTGCCTCTTGCTCTTGCTGCGGACAACCCTGCTTGAGTACGCTCTAAAATCAAATTGCGTTCAAATTCTGCTAATGCACCAAATACATGAAAGACAAGTTTGCCCGTCGCCGTTGATGTGTCAATGGACTCTTGCACACTTTTCAAAGCGACCCCCTCAGTATCCAAATAGTTCATCCAATCTATCAGGTCTTTGAGCGAACGCCCCAAACGGTCTAAACGCCAAACCACCAAAGTATCACCTTTGCGCAGATGCTCTTTCACCTTCGTTAGTCCTGGTCTTTGAGCGACTGTACCGCTAACAGTATCGGTAAATATTTTTTCACACCCTGCTTTGTTGAGTGCATCATTTTGCAAGTCGGGGTTTTGGTCAAAAGTAGAAACACGCGCGTAACCTATCAGCATGATTAAATAATTTAGTTAAGAAACTTGACTCAATGCAAATATATTTAACTTAGATTTATTTACAAGGTTTTTTAACTCGATTTTGGTCAAAAAATTGGGGTAAAAAAGGGTTTGGACAGGTGTTAAGAAAACGACCGTTTTATTGACTTTTACATTGGAGGTATCTATTTGATAAAAACCCTTTTGATGGTCTATTGGCAATACGGAAAACTGTAATATCCCGAAAGCAGGGGGGGCTAATTGGACTTATGTTTGGTGGGTAATATATTTATTTTCATAATTAAATATATTTATTCGTGGTAATTTTCATTACTTTTGTGCGGTAAGTAAAAAAGTAAAATTGAATAATAAAGCAAGAATTTATATTTTTTAACAGTATTAAAAAAATTAAATATGGCTGCCAGTAAATGTCCAAAATGCAACAATTCTTTTTTTGAACTTTCGGAAAATTCTCCTTCAAATTCAAGATTTAAATTTTATCTTGTCCAGTGTAGTTCATGTGGTTCTGTGGTAGGAGTAACAGATTTTTTTCATGTTCCAACTGTTATAGATAAGTTGGAAAAAAAAATTGACTCTCAAACTTCTAATTCAGATGTAATTCAGAATTTACAACTGATTAATCAAAATATTGCTAAGTTGTTTAATGCAATACAAGTTACAAACAATAAACTCTTAGAAATTGAAAAAAAAGTAGCTGATAAAAAATGATTAGCTTCAACACCATACAACAAATAAAATATGAAATTAAAATTGCCAAAAAGTGATGTCCTTAGGATTATCCAAGACAGATTAAGAGACTTGAATGCTTTTGACTTTGATGCAAAGGTTTGGAAAGATAGAACACTAATTGATATTAAACAAATTTTCCCCACGCTTGACCAATGGCTTCAAGTACATGGTATTCAATTTGACACTTTTATCGATTCTGAAAAACAAAAGGTTTTAGGACAAGGTAAAATTACAGCCAAAAAACTCCTTGAGTCATATATTGATTTTATAAATGACCACTCTGCAATACA
>JAYSQG010000039.1:0-3709 GCA_043721685.1 Saprospiraceae bacterium
CCCCTATTTTAGGTGGGTGTTGCGTGGCACAATTTGGACTGACGGACGTGGCACAAGTTGGATTGACGTGGGTGGCACAAGTTCACTGATTTATCCACATTGTTCGCCATTGTCTAAGAGAACAATATCGTTGTGCAACGAGACAATCAATTGCGTCGGCACAGCGCGGGGCATCCAATCGTATTGCAAATGCAGGCGCACAGGGTGTTCGGCTTCCCATGTCGGCAACCCCTCAGTATCTTCGGGCAATTTGGCAGGCACGATGTATTTTTGAGAAGCGGGATTGTAATAACTCAATTTGAACTCCGACATCAATGCCAATAACTCATGTGTGCGGTTTTTGTAGCGGGCTTCGTGCCAAATCGTGTCTGCGTCTTCTTTTTTGAACCAACCGCGATTCGTTTTGACGGTTTCATCGTCCAAAACCCGATACAAGGCATCCGTTACCCATTCGCGGTTCAAGATGACCATGCCGCGCAAAGCCGAATCTTTGTAATGCAGCACATAGCCCAAAGTATGGAAAATATCCAATAAATCTTCTTGTTCTTGTGCATCAGTAATGTGTTTCAACGCACAGACTTTATTGAAATCCTCGACTCTTATCCAATTCTCCTTTTCATATTTGACCAAACCCTTTCGCACATTAATCCATTGCGTCGGCATTTCTTTACCGATGTGGTCGAGTTGACAAAAACTTTCTTCCAAATAAGTTTTGAAGCGTTTGAACCGTTCCAATTGCTTTTTGTCATACCCCTCAGTAACTTTCTCATCCAAAGCATTGAGATTGATAACGAATTGTTCATTCTGTTGCCAGAAACGATACCGTTTTTTCAAATCCACAAAATCGCTGCCGTCTCGATTGGTTTTAGGGTTTTGGAACAAAATGACGGGACCATAATTGCCGTTTTTGTCTTTGCCCAATCGCTGAATGGTTTCCAACCAAAAATCAATTTCCTCTTCGTTTTTGTTGCGGTCGGTATCCGTCACGATGATATAAACGGATTGTTCCGCCACAAAAAGCTGATGCAAAAGGCGATAATAATCCTGTCCCCCAAAATCCCACAAATGATACGTCAATTTGTTGCGCTCTCCGTCTTTCTCATGCACACATGTGTAAGGTTCTATTTCTATTTCAAAAGCTTTGGTACTTTCTGCGGTTGTGGGCATCGGTGCAGACGCACTTTTCAGCTTTCTACGCAAAGTCGTTTTACCTGCTCTGGGCTCGCCTAATATCAAAACACGGGCTTCAAAAAGCCTTGCTTTGGGTTTGTTGAAATAATTGAGGACTGCTTTGTTGCCTTTTTTGATTGCGGCGATTAGAGATTTGTCTAAGGGGCAGTCTTGGACGTAGATACCATCTTCATACAAGATATCATCTAACCATCTTACTTTTATGCCCTTTTCAATAATGCCTTTTAAAGGGTTTAAATCGCTCACATGAGTTTGGTATAGATCAAGCAGTTGCAACGCTGTTAAATCTTTCAAGGGACTTAAATCACTAACTTGGGTCGAATAAATGTAAAGTTGTTCCAAAACTATTAAATCTTTCAAGGGACTTAAATCTCTTAAATCTTTTTGGTTATTAGCAACGAATTTTCTTATCCCCCGCAGTAATTTTATCTTTGGCGAGATGTATTTAATATTATTAGCTTTGCTTTTGTTTTGAGATTCAAATTCTTCCCATTCCTTTTTTTCAAAAGAATAGTTATCCCACTCATTACTCAAAATCAACTCCTCCAACCAAGTCAATTCAAACAATTCATCGGGCAATTCAGTAAGCCCGCAATTGCCGAGGTCGAGGCGGGTTGCGCGGGTTTCTTTGGCTTCCGCTATGAGTTTTAAGGCGAGTTCCATTGAATTAGGATATTTAGGATTTTTTAAGGATGATTTAGGATTCTATTATAAGGTGTTAATCTTCGGAAAATGATTTAAAATCTTCCGAAGATTGTACAAGTAGCCCTTTTGTCGCTTTTGCCGCTTTTGTCATTCAGCAGCAATCTCTTTGTCATTCATAAAAGCAATAAAGAGATTCCTGCTGAATGACAAAAAAAGGGACCCCTCAGTATTTTGGGCAGAACGGAATCCTTATGCATCTTTACAATCCTGCGCATCCAGATTCAATGGAAAAAGGATATTAAAAAGGGCTAAGGATTTTTACGCACGAATACACGTCGTTTTATTTCATTGCCTTGCGTAAAAATACAATTTCCTTCAATACATAAATGCTTTTTAATCATCTAAATTAACAATCAATTGTCAGGCACCCTTTCTGCTGTGTTTATTAGACAACCTTCTACCTATTTAATTCTCCACATCCTCACAAACCCACATCGTCATTGCGAGCGTAACGCAGTGAAGCGAAGCAATCTGTTATTTCATCCCCGTACTTTTTAAAACCCACTTCGTCATTGCGAGGAACGAAGCAATCTGTTAGAGTACCGCAGACTATCAAAAACATTCTACGGCAACTGAAAAGATTGCTTCGCTCCACTGCGTTCCACTCGCAATGACGATGTCGTTTTATGGATGGGAGTAGGAATAAGCATAACAAATTGTCTTGCGTCGCCATACCTCCATACATTCACTCTCAAATTACTTCGTCATTGCGAGGGACGAAGCAATCTTTATAGTTTACCGCATAATAACCGAAAAAGTCAGCGTCAATTGAAAAGATTGCTTCGCTCCACTGCGTTCCGCTCGCAATGACGAAGTGGGTTTATTGATGGGGAGAAAAGAATAATTCACTAAATGGATGACAAACCGATTTTAGAATAATATGAATGGAAAAAATGTATTTTCCTATATCCTAACAATTAGAAATGCGTGTAATTTTGTCAAAACAATATTTAATCAAGGTAAACGAACAATCCAGTAAATGAGAACTTATTACACGTATATGCTCACCAACAAAAACAAAACGGTGCTTTATGTCGGTATGACAAACGATATCACACGGCGCATCTTGGAACATAAAAACCGAGACAATCCTAAATGCTTTACCGCCCGTTACAATGTTGACCGTCTCGTTTGGCTCGATGTCTTTTACACTGCTTTTGAAGCGATAGCCAGAGAAAAACAAATCAAAGGCGGTTCGCGTGCCAAAAAAGAAGCTCTGATTAATCAATACAATCCTGAATGGGAGGATTTGTGGGAGAAATGGCAGCGTATATAAGTTTGTTATTTTAACCCCTCATTACAATATCCCTTCGTCTTTGCGCGCGGAACGCAGCAACCTGTTTATTCCCACAACGCTCTCTGTCAAATCGACTTCGTCATTGCGAGCGTAACGCAGTGGAGCGAAGCAATCTGTTTGGTTCTTCGCAGACTCTTTTTGGTGGTTTGCGAACAACCAAAAAGATTGCTTCGTTCCTCGCAATGACGAAGTGCTTTATGGATGAGTGTGGGAATGAGAATTAAAAGATAGTCTTTCATACCCTCGTTCTCTCAATTAAAACGACTTCGTCATTGCGAGTGGAACGCAGTGGAGCGAAATGGAATTTTAATAAGTACATCTAAATCTTTAGCATCCTAAAAATCCTACACATCCTGATTCAAAAACCACCCCCTCAGTATTTTCATGCTTCAGACTCTTCAAAATACCTTTTTACTTTGAACGAACTTTCATTTAAGTCTAAGGGAAGTCCATCAGACTCTAACGGAAGTTCGTTAGACTCTAACGGAAGTCCGTTAAACTCAAACGGAAGTTCAT
>JAYSQG010000040.1:0-1536 GCA_043721685.1 Saprospiraceae bacterium
CCCCTATTTTAGGTGGGTGTTGCGTGGCACAATTTGGACTGACGGACGTGGCACAAGTTGGATTGACGTGGGTGGCACAAGTTCACTGATTTATCCACAAGTACGAAAAGGTGATGTACGGCGAAAAACGAGACAGAGAATTGACCAAACCGATATTCACATTCAGCAAACTCAAACCGATGCGGGATAAATACGATATGGTCAACCAAGACAATTTGGAAACCAAAATCATTGACCCGCGTTTTGTCGCTAAATTCAATGACACATGGATTGAAGAAAAAAATGGTCATACACAATTGAAACCCATCATAGAACAGTTCTCGCCGCATTACAATTTTGGCGAACAAACCATTGGTTTCAAGATATTTGACAATCCGAACCGTATGCCCGACCAAGACAATAACTTGCCGCGTTTGCCCAATTTGATAGACAAAAAAAAGATAAAAGGCACAGAACCCGATGCGTTTATCAGTACCTACGAACTACGCAATTTGTTTTTTTATCAATATCTCTACAAAGAAGGAACGATTGAAACGAGTGCAGAGGATTTTATTAAGGATTACATCAGCAATATAAAACGGTTTTTTAAAGATGTGAAAGACGGCACGTTCAAACCACTTGCCGCACCACCTGATTTTACGAAAAACGAAAGAAAACCCTTTTCAAAAGACAAATGGGAACGCAAGGTTTTGCTCAAAGAATACGACGATAGGCAAGTGGATATGGAAGAACGGCGCAAACTTTTAACTGCCCGCATCAAAGAGACCTACAATATCGGCAAAACGAGTGTGCCACACGATATTTGGGAATACCTATTGGCTTATAAAATTCCACCTTATGGCGAATACGTTGCTCAAAAACTGTTGGTGCAACACAAAGACATCGAACAACGATTGAAAGACATCGAAAAAGAACGCGCTCCGAGAGTTGGCGAACAAGCGACGTGGTTAGCCGAAGATATTTTGTATTTTATGCCTGCTCGTAAACATCTTGTAAACGAGACGGAACATGAGCAAAAGATGAACAATGACCAATTTAGGATTCTACAATATTCTTTGGCTTATTTTTCATCCAATAGAGACGACATTTGGCATTATTTCAAGGAGATGGGATTGATTCACAGTCCTGTTCCCGAATTGCAACATCCTTTTTTACATAAAATCAGCAAAGGCGAATGTAAAGTCATTGCAGATTTTTATAAGAAGTATTTGGTAGCTAAAAATGACTTTTTAGGTGAGGTTTTCAAATTCGTTTGCGGCAGTATTGATAGACCCAAATATGCCAACCCCGATTTGATAAAAGCGAAATACGGCTATTTTTTGCCAAAACCTGAAAAGAAAGGCATGTCTAAATCGTATGAAGGTGTACCTGTGTTGATGCCAAAAGGTTTGTTCAATGAAGCTATATCATTGGCATTGAACAAAGCAAAAAAAAGCGGCTATAAAGGAGAGATAAATACGGTTGTGTATAGTTTGGAGCAATACATGGATAAATCAGTGAACTTGTGCCACCCACGTCAATCCAACTTGTGCCACG
>JAYSQG010000041.1:0-19616 GCA_043721685.1 Saprospiraceae bacterium
GGCTGTTTCTGGTTTTGCTGATAGCTGGCAAAACGTTGGTAATGTCGAAAACAAAGGTCTCGAATTGAGTTTGACATCACGCAATATTGTTAAATCAAATTTCACTTGGAAAACGAATTTTAACATCTCATACAACCGCAACGAAGTCCTCAAACTCGGTGCAGACGACACGCCGATTCCTACGGGTTTCTCTAATTTGACAAGTATCATTCAAGTCGGTTCACCTATTAATGCGATGATGTTGTACCAACACACTGGCGTATTTATGACAGCAGAAGAATTGGCACAATACGCCAAAATTGCTACTCAAAAAGTCGGTGACTCACGCTATGCAGACTTGAATGGCGACGGCATCATTTCAGCTTCTGGCGACCGTGGTATCATGGGCAAACCAATACCTGACTTTACTTATGGTTTGACAAATGACTTTACTTATGGCAGATTCGACTTACGCATCGTGGCTTTTGCTCAAACAGGTGGCAACATTTACTCTATGATTGGTCGCTCAATTGACCGTCCAGGCATGGGTTATTTGTACAATAAATTGGCGATTTGGAAAGACCGTTTTCAGTCTGTTGATAAGCCAGGCAATGGTTGGGTACCGAGCATCACCGCTACAACAGGCAGTTATTACGACACACGCTGGTTGTACAGCTCTGATTATTTCCGCATCAAAAACGTGACTTTGGGCTATAATGCGCCTAAAATAAAGGGTTTAAGCATGTTGCGGGTGTATCTATCGCTTGAAAATCTTAAAATTTGGCATAAATACTACGGCGGTCTTTCTCCAGAAGCCCTCAACGACGCAGGTGGTGACTATGGCGGCTACCCACAATCGAAGGTATTGACTTTGGGTGTGAATGCAGGATTTTAAGGTGATTGATTGCATTTAGTTCAGGGAACTTTTTAAAGTTCCCCGAACATGGCACTCAACTATCCCCCCTCAGTATTTTTATCAATTTTAATGTATGTAGATGAATGGGAATAAAAGCGGCTTTGTTTTTTGATAAAAAATTGATAGCCAATTATTTAGCATATTCATCATTCATCATTTATAATTCATCATTACATAAAATATCATTCAAAAAAATGAAATATTCAAAATATATAGTGGCTCTATTTAGCCTCGTCGTGGTGTTGTTCGGGTCTGCATGTAAGGAAAGTCTTTTAGATGTTTCTCCTGCGGGTAACAATACGTCTAACGATTTTTATAAAGACGAATCGCAACTTAATCAAGGCGTTTTGGCGATTTACAACAGCCTTAGAACGATGCCGACCAACAACTGGTTGATGTCAGAAGTTCGTGCCGACAATGGTTTAGAATCATTTGTCAACGTGCAACGTGATGTTAATGACATTGGCAACTTTTTGGCAGCCTCTCAAACAGGTGCGATACAAACAACGTGGTCAACGTTGTACAATCAGATTTATCGGGCGAATATTGTTTTAGAAAAATAGAGCCGTTTTCGTTTGCAAAAGTGGCACAATTCAAAGGCGAAGCACAGTTTTTACGTGCTATGGCGTATTTCGATTTGGTGCGCGACTTCGGTGATGTGCCCTTGACGACAAAGATTTTGTCAATTGAAGAATCTAAAAAAATCCAGCGCGAACCCGTTCTGAATGTCTATAACCTTATCCTCGAAGACCTAAAATTTGCAGTTGCTAACTTGCCTGAAACTTATGTTACTGCCGATAAAGGTCGGGCAACAAAATGGGCAGCAAAAGCTCTTTTAGGACGTGTGTATCTTACAATGTACGGCTTCCCACTCAAACAAGCAGATAAATTGGCATTGGCAAAAACGGAATTGGCAGATGTGATTGCTAAAGAATCGCTTTTCCCTTTGGCAGCCGTTTTTGGCGATTTATTCAAAGCCGTCAACGACAACAAATACACTGTTTTTGAAGTACAGTATGTGTCAGGTGGTTTAGGATTGGGCAACTTGGCTCCTTTTGATATGGCGTTTCAATTCCCTTCGCAATGGTCGGCTTTTCAACCCAGTGGTTATGATGCCGTTGTATCGCCGCAGTTGATGGCGGGTTGGCCCAACCTCGATAAACGCAAGTTTGCAACAGTTGATACAGGTTACACTGATGCTAAAACAGGTGCAAAGTCCGCACGTTCGCAATTCACAAAGTTTGTAGAAAAAGGTTCAACCATCCCTGTTGACCGCTACGACCATCCTAACAATTATCCGCTTATTCGTTACGAAGATGTGTTGTTGATGTATGCTGAAATCCTAAACGAAGAGTCAGCAACACCACCCGCACAAGCGATTACGAACCTTAACCGTATTCGCAAAAGAGCAGGTTTGGCTGACATTACACCAACAACAAAAGAGGCTTTCAAATTAGCAATGGAACAAGAACGCCAATGGGAGTTTTGCGGCGAAGGCTTGCGCTGGCACGACCTCGTGCGCACAGGCAGAGCATTGCAAGTTATGAATAAGTTTATGACCGACAATATAGTGCCTATCAATCGCTCACTTGATGACCACGATCTGCTTTATCCAATTCCGTTAAAAGAATTGTTGATTAATCCTGGTTATTGGAAACAAAACCCTGGGTATAACTAAGATGCGTTTCCTTTTTGTTCATACATTCATTAATTTTACCCCCCTCAGTATGTTTTTTGCTGAGGGGGGATTTTCAAAATATTTGTAGTAAATTTTGAAAAATTAAAAATTAGTATCATTTTTATATATAAATTAAAAATTAAATAAGTAACCAAAATTAATAATTTTATGAAAATTAACTTCATCGTACTTCACCGTACTAAACTTCTTCTTGTAGTTACAATTTTTTCAAGTCTTTTGCTTTCTTCATGCAAACAGGATTTTATTACACCTAACTCAAATACAAGTACTGCATTTAGTGAGAATGGTGTTTTTAATTCTACAAAAATGAATGATGCTAAACATTGGTTTGAGAATATGAAGAATACTCCGTCTTTTGTAGGTGCTGAAGGCTTACAACCATTATGGGATAAAGCATTAAGTTATGGTAATAAAATGGAAATTCCCATATTATTTGAGGGTATGTCTTTGAGAATGAGCTTGATTAAGAGTGACACAAATCATTTTAGTAAATCTCGATTGGTTCTTTACAAAAGAGGAAAGAATCAATATGACGCGTATATTCTTAATTTTGTGCCTTCAAATTCTTTTAATAAAGATATTAATAGCATTAATGTCTCAAACTATAAAGAAAAAAAATTTGATGGAAAAGTTTTTATTTCTGGTTTAGATAATCAAATTATGGGTGTTTATAACATAGTTAATGGGATTAAAAGTAATTTCTCAAAGATTAAAATATAAAGAAAAAGTGAAATTCAACTTAGAGATGTAATTTGTATTGATGTGTGTTGGCGAGAATGTGGGTATCATTACGAATCTACAAATGGTGTTTTTACATTAGTTTATGGATGCCGAGATGTTTGTGACTATAATATTTGTATTGATGATGGAAATTGTTCTGAATGTGAAGACCCTTGTTTGGGACCATTTGCCACTCGTCCATCATGGTGTGGCGGTGATCCATGTAACGAACCTCTTCCACCACCACAGTGCGATAATGGAGACGAGGACGAAGATGAAAACGGAGATGGAAGCTCAAATGTTGATTTAATAGACCAAATAGTTGATAATTTAACAGATCCATGTTTTAAAGCTGTTAATAATTTTCTCCTCAATGGCGGCTTAGAATCGGATGTGAATACTTTTTTAGCTCCTTTTACAACTGATAAATTTCTGCTATCTTTCAATGATAATCAAGTTAATTCCACAAGTACAGATGGTTGGACAGATAGACCTAATAGTTATTTAGTAGATATATATTTAAATCCAGCAGCTTTAGGAGATGCTTCAAGTGAATATGTCGCGGCAACATTAATACATGAAATTTTACATGCTTATTTAGGTGCTGAACTTCAGATTAATACTGGAGGTCAAATACAGCATAATGAGATGGCTGGAAAATATATTGATTGTATGGTAAATATATTACGCAGATTCTATCCAAATCTAAGTTCACAGGATGCTATCGCTTTGTCTTGGGGCGGGTTATATCAAACAGCCGCTTGGTCATCCAATCTGTTGAGTCAAAGTCAAAAAGATAATATTTTATTGATTAATAAACAGCATAAAAATTTAAATAATGAATGTGGACCACATGGTACGCCGTGCCCTTAAAAACGCTATATTCTATATAGCCGTGTTGATTAACATTAATTGTGCTGATGCACAAGATTCACCACCTATTTTTATTGGGGGCAAAGATAGCATCTCTCAATTAAATATAAATTTGTTGTATAAAGAAATCAGTTATAGCCCTCAAGGCTTTATGACTGAATTACAAAAAGAAACTGGACTTTGTTATTCAGGAATAGGTTTGTTTAAATTTATAATAAAAAAGAATGGTGATGTTGAAATCATTAGTTTTGTTGGGAAATTACCACAAAAATTGATAGATAAGGTAAAAGGAAATATCAAATCTACTAAAGGCTTATGGATTTCTGAAATCAAAAATGATAAGGTGGTGGATAGTTATCCTTTTTTATACTTCGTTTCTTTAGACATAAATTTGAGCGATTGTCCTATTTCTGAATTAACAAATCAAATCAATGGTTTTGATATAGTACATGAATTAAGTACAGTTTTAGGTATGTATCAAAGTAAAGATAGTTTTTTAGTAACTCAAAATGGGTATATACTTCCAGTAATGAAAATGTCTTCAATTAGATAAAATTTTCGTAAAACTAGAAAAGCCCCCTCAGTAAGTTATGGCACTGAGGGGGCTTTTTTAGAACAAAATTTTAAGAAAACATGTACTTTGTCGTCAAAATTACAACAAGATGAAAAAACATATTCCCTTATTCGGGCTTTTAGTAATTATCAGCCTACTCACGGCTTTTCGTTTCACAACAGAAAAACCTACGCTTTTCTTTATCGGTGATTCAACCGTCAAAAATGGCAGTGGCAAAGGTACTGACAGCCTTTGGGGTTGGGGAACGGTCATTGCACCTCATTTTGATACCAACCGCATTGCTATTCAAAACCATGCAATTGGCGGACGTAGCAGCCGTACATTCATCACGGATGGGCGTTGGGATAAAATCCTCACAAACCTCAGAGCAGGTGATTTTGTCATCATGCAATTTGGACACAACGACCCTGCACCACTTGATGATACGTCTCGTGCTCGTGGCACGATTAGAGGTATTGGCGACGAATCGAAAGACATTTACAACCCCATTCGCAAAGTCCAAGAGACGGTGCATACTTACGGTTGGTATATGCGGAAATACGTCAAAGATGCCAAAGCGAAAGGTGCAATTCCCATCATTTGCTCGCCTGTTCCACGCAATGATTGGGATAAAGAGGGTAAAAAAGTCAAACTGCCAAGCAACTCTTACGCATTGTGGGCGCAACAAATAGCCGAACAAGAAGGCGTGTTTTTTATTGATTTGAATACAAACGTAGCCGTCGCTTATGAGGCATTGGGGCAAGCCTCTGTGCTGAAACAGTTTTTTCCAAAAGACCATACGCATCCTGATTATGATGGCGCCAGGTTCAATGCAGAAATTGTTGCAGACGGTATTAGGACATTAAATAACTGCCCTTTATCCGCCTATTTAAACCCCTATATTGATGTTTTTCATAAGAATTACATCAAAAACACAATGATTCAAGTGACAGATTGGCAATTGAATCACCCTTTACATGAATTGACGGATTGGACTAACGGCGCATTTTATACAGGTGTTTATGCGGCTTATGAGACAACACAATCTCAAACGATTTTAGATTCCCTTATGGCAATGGGTGAACGCAATCGTTGGCAAACACACAAACGTTTTGACCATGCCGACGATATTGTGATTTCACAAACTTATATTGACTTGTATCGTTTGAAAAACGATAAACACATGATTCAAGCAACGTTAGATTCTGTTGCAAAACTGCAAACAACAAAAGGCAATGAAGCCACAAAACACGGTATAACATGGTGGTGGTGTGATGCTCTTTTTATGGCACCGCCGACTTTGGCGAAGTTGGGAACGACCTTAAATACCCCTCAGTATTTCGCCTTAAATGACTCCCTTTACCAGCAATGTTATGATTTATTGTACGACAAAAACGACCACCTTTTCTACCGCGATGACAGGTATTTGTTGAACGACAAAGGCGAAGGCTTGCATGAAGGCAATGGTCAAAAAGTCTTTTGGAGTCGTGGCAATGGTTGGGTCGTAGCCGGTTTAGTGCGTTTATTGAATGAATTGCCTGTAAATTACCCGAAACGTCCTTTTTATGAACAACTTTTCAAGGAGATGATGGCTAAAATTCAATCACTTCAACAAGCAGACGGTATGTGGCGTGCCAGCCTTCTCGACCCCATAGCTTATCCAGGTGGAGAGGGTAGTGGTTCAGGTTTTTTCTGCTACGCCATGGCTTGGGGTATCAATAATGGACTGTTGGACAAAGCAAAATTCATCCCCTCAGTAAAAAAGGCTTGGAAAGGCATCAACACACTCATTTCGCGTGAAGGCAGATACGGTTGGGTGCAACCGATTGGCGCAGACCCGCGCCGCAATTTTAGTGCAGATAGTTGGGAGGTTTTTGGTGCGGGTGCGTATTTGTTGGCGGGGTCGGAAGTGATTAAGATGAACTAAGAGGTAAAACTGGATTTTCAGTTAACACCATGTTCGGGGAACTTCGAAGCTCCCCGAACATAAACGTAGCCTTTTATGCAATCCCAACCCTCAAGTTTTTAATACAAATTTTTGCTTTATTGGCAACGATATAGCCAATGACATTACCATAAAACGGCAAATAGGCTTGAATGTGGACGAGTTTGCCGTTTACAGAAAACTTGAGTTTTTGTTTATCCTTTTCGATGGTCAATACATTCGTGCCTTTGCCTTCGTTGACGGGCGCAAAAAAAGTCCAACCAAGATGTGATATGAACTCATCTGAATCAGGGGCTTTTGAATCAATGCACAAATTGCCCGCCGAACTAAGCGAAAAAGTGTGATAACCAGACATATCTGCATTGCCACCCCACATCAATCCAAAGAAAGCTGTTTCTTCAATATTCAGACATTCAATCGTCGTTTCAATTTTAAAATCCGCATCTTCATCTAAGACACACAAAATAGCGGAGTAATACATGCTGTCGTCTTCGACAGTGCCTTCGATAAAGTATTGCTTTTTGTCAAAATAAAATTTGGCAGTCACTTCATTGCTGACTTCTTCGGGCAGTTGTTCAAGCCAACCATTCTCATTGTTTGTGAAGTCGTCTTCTAGAATATACGTAAATTTATCTACCGTTTTCTTAGGCGTTTGGTTAACGGGTGCTTCAGTTTGTACTTGACCTTTGCTGACAAGAATGGATTGGATTTCGTCTTTTAGACTCAGCGTAGCGCGTTGAATCCGAGCGACTTCTGTGCCGCCTCTTTGTATGACACCTTGCGTTGCGTCACGCTCATAACTGTTCCATTGTCCCAAATAAAGCAGCGCATCATTGGCTAAATCTGATTCAAATTGTTCAAAAAGTTGGGATAATTGCAACAAAGCGGATTTGGCATCGCCATCAATGATTAATCGTTCAATTTGTATAACTCGATAGTCTTTCATTTGTCATTTTTAATGTTTTCAATAATTGTCAAAGATATATATACTGTGAATGGGAATAGAATCAATTTGTCTTTTTTTTTTCAATTACAACAAGCGGTTAACAGTGAATAACCGTACTTTGTCGGTCAATTTAAAATAGCTAATATGAATCCAAGAGTTAGAAACATTGAAAAACACGTATTGTCCAATAATTGGTACACACTCCGCAAAATCTCTTATGAGTATCAAAAGAAAAACGGCACGTGGGAAACGCAACACCGAGAGGCTTACGACCGAGGCAACGGTGCAGCTATTTTGCTTTATAACAAACAACAAAAAACCGTGGTTTTGACCCGCCAATTCCGTATGCCAACATACATAAACGGCAACACAACGGGTATGATGATTGAAGCCTGTGCGGGTTTATTGGAAGAAAACAATGCCGAAGACTGCATTCGTCGCGAAACGGAAGAGGAAACAGGGTATAAAGTTTCTCACGTTCAAAAGGTATTAGAGTTGTATATGTCACCTGGTTCTGTGACCGAAATTCTCTATCTTTTTGTTGCGGAATACTCCAAAGATCAGAAAATTACTGAGGGGGGTGGTTTGGAACACGAAGAGGAGGACATTGATGTTTTAGAAATGCCATTTGAGCACGCTTTAGAAATGGTAAAAACAGGAGAAATTAAAGACGCAAAAACAGTTTTGCTGTTGCAATATGCACAAATTAATCAAATCGTATGAAATGGTGAATAATTTAATGTGAATGGTGAATAATTTAATATTTATTGTCACCTTTCACCATTAAATTATTCACCATTATAACTAACTTGTAAAAAGTTTGAAACAATGGAACAAGCCAAAAACCCAACTTACAGCCTTTGGGCTATCGTCAAATACTTTTTGTACTTAGGCTATGCGGGTTTTGGCGGACCTGTGGCTTTGGTCGGTTATATGCACACCGATTTGGTCGAAAGGAGACGTTGGTTCACCGAAGACGACTACAAAGAAGGTATGGCTTTGTCGCAATTGTCGCCCGGACCGATGGCAGCGCAATTGGGTATCTATTTAGGCTTTGTACATTATGGTGTTTTAGGGGCAACTTTGGTCGGTATTGCCTTTGTTTTACCTTCTTTTATCATGGTCTTATTGCTGGGCATCGCCTACAAAGAATATGGTGGTTTGAACTGGATGCAAGCCATTTTTTACGGCGTTGGTGCGGCTGTCATTGGCATTATTGCCATCAGTTCCTATAAATTGATGACAAAATCTATTGGCAAACTGAATGTTGAATCATTCAAGAAAAACTGGCTTCTGTGGTTGTTATATGCTGGCGGATTATTCATAACAGTTATTACACAAACAGAAGACATTTTAACTTTCCTCGCTGCGGGCTTTTTGTATATGTTCATCAAAGCACCGCCAGCATGGTCAAAAAGTCCTAAAATGACATCCCTTTTACTGTTTATCCCCGCTATTTTGTGGTCAACAAATGAAAATACATTGTGGCAGATTGCTGTCTTTTTTGCAAAAGCAGGGACATTTGTCTTTGGCAGTGGCTTGGCAATTGTACCTTTTTTACATGGTGGCGTTGTCAACGAATTTGGTTGGCTCAACGAAAAAGAGTTTTTAGATGCTGTTGCCGTTGCGATGATAACGCCTGGTCCTGTTGTGATTACGGTGGGGTTTATTGGCTATTTAGTCGGCGGCGTTGTGGGTGCTTGTGTGGCAGCTTTGGCAACCTTTTTACCTTGTTATCTTTTGACCATCATTCCCGCACCGTATTTCAAAAAAATAGCGAAAAACCTATCCATAAAAGCTTTTGTTGACGGCATTACGGCTTGTGTTATTGGCGCTTTGGCAGGTGCTGTGGCGATTATTGCCTACCGAACCTTCGTCAATACTGAGGGGGTGGTTGCGTTTATTCCAATCGCTTTTGCGGTTATTACTGCCTTTGTTTTGACAAAATATAAAAACATTAAAGAGCCACATATTATCTTAGTGGCTGCAATATTGGGCTTTATCATTAAAACCTATTTGGTAGGGAATGGATAATAGCAGTGCAAATACATTGCGTTTAATTTCAATTCACTTTACTTCATAATAATGTAGTTAGTCAACTAACTACTGATTCATTCACTTTTTATACATTAAATTATGAACAGAAAAGACTTTTTGCAAAACAGTCTCATCATAGGCGGTGCTTCCATTTTACCTAAAAACAGCGTCTTAGCTGCGACAAATGAAGGAAATGGCATTGACAAATTGACTGACGAAAAAGGCAACTTTGCGTTGCAAACCTTGCCTTACAAAGAGAACTTTCTTGAACCTTATATGGATGAAGAAACGGTTCACTTACACTACACTTTTCATCATGGCGGCGCAGTCAAAGCAGCAAATAAAGACATGCTGATGATTCGAAAAGCGATGGACGAGAACAATATGGAGACGGTGGATTATTGGACAAAGAAGTTGGGTTTTCACTTTTCAAGTCATATCTTGCACACAATTTTTTGGACAAACCTAACGAATAAAAAAACAGAACCCAAAGGTGATTTATTGAAGGATATTGACACCCATTTTGGCAGTTTTGACAAACTTAAAGGCTATATTGCCGCTACGTCGAAAAATGTGGACGGTAATTATTGGGTTATCAGCCGTATTCCAAAAAATTGACGATATTGCAATGTGAAAACCATGAAAAACTCACACAATGGGGCGTAATTCCGCTTTTAGTCATTGATGTTTGGGAACATGCCTACTACCTAAAATACCGCAACAAAAGAGCCGATTTTGTTGATACACTTTTCAATATTATTGATTGGGACAATGTCAACGACAGGTTGAATACGGCTAAGAAAATAATGTAAAACGAACAACTGGTAGGCCTTAAGCCTGACCAATATTTTAAATATTTAAACTTAAATTTATGAAGAAGAAGATTTTATTAGGGCTATTAGCCATTTTCGTCATCATTCAGTTCATACGTCCTGAAAAAAATCAATCGGATGACCAACTGAATGCCGTTGCAAAAAAGTATGAAGTGCCTGAAAAAGTAGAAGACATCCTTAAAGTAGCTTGTTATGACTGCCACAGCAACAACACACGTTATCCATGGTATGCCAATATTCAGCCTTCTGCTTGGTGGTTAGCTGATCATGTGAAAGATGGTAAACGGAATTTGAATTTCTCGGATTTCGTCACTCGTCCGATTGCAGTTCAGAATCATAAGTTTGAAGAAATTGCAGAACAAGTTGAAAAAAAGGAGATGCCGCTGTCTGAATACAGCTATTTAGGCTTGCATTCAGATGCTAAATTAACAGACGAACAGCGCAAAGTTCTTGTTGATTGGGCACATGTGCAAATGGACAGCCTGAAAGCACAATACCCTGCTGACAGTTTGGTTTTGAAACGTAAAGGTCCGCCACCCCCTCAGTAAATGGTTATGGGAGATTGGTTATTAGGGATTTATGGGTTACTTTTTACCAATAACCTATCCCTAATAACCAATAACTAATACCCAATAACTAATACCCAATAATCAGCAATAAATGAAAAGGAACAAACACATTGGCTTTACACTTTTGCTTGTTTTTAGTTTGCTAAAAACCCAAGCACAAGTCAACCTCGTCCCAAACGGCGATTTCGAGGATACAGAAGCGTGTTTGTCGGGTCAAAATACTTACCCAATCAGTCGTTATTGGTTTAACCCGCAAAACCTGCCGATAGCTTTGGACAATCCTTGTTATTATGGTTTGTGGCGGACTGTTACGCAAGGCTCTTACGGTTTGAATGGGTCAAAATGTGGTTATTTTGAAACCTATGGTTTTTATCCACAACTCAATATATCACATCATCGTGCCTACTTAACGATTAAACTTAAAGACCCACTTGTGAAGGGGCAGCGATATTATTTTGAGATGTCTTTTCGGTTATTAGATACAGTACCCGATTTGAATTGGGTAACAACGGATTTCACCGATGGGCAACAGTTGGCTTTTTCTAAGGATTTCCCAACTTATGATTGGAACATTCCCAATGGTTTTATCCCTCTCTCGCCTGTTTTGAGCCATGAAGTTGTTAAAAATTATAATTGGCAAAAATTGAAAGGCTGTTTTGAAGCAAAAGGTGATGAGGCATTCCTACTTATTGGTAATTTTATGGACAATAGTCAAACAAACCGTATAGCAACGGGTAAAACAAGTCGTTCGCTTTTTGCGGTGAGCAGCCATATTATAGACAATGTCATCCTTGTTCCTGTTAAGGTGGCTTTGAAAGATACGGTTGTTTGTAAAGATCAATTTTTAACGCTCAATGTGGGTAATAAGGACATTGATTCG
The DNA here is from genome assembly GCA_043721685.1 of Saprospiraceae bacterium. Classification (GTDB taxonomy): domain Bacteria; phylum Bacteroidota; class Bacteroidia; order Chitinophagales; family Saprospiraceae; genus JAAFJT01. The sequence continues at coordinate 11,951 of JAYSQG010000041.1, forward strand.
ATGCGTTACCTTTGGCATGATGGTTCGACGACCCCTCAGTATCAAGCCTCAAAAACGGATAGGATTTCAGTCCAAGTCATTTATCCCGCAGAAAATTGTGTTGCTACTGGCAGCATGGCTTTCAAAGTCCTTGGGCAGGATTATAAGCCCATCGCCTTCGATACAATTTTATGTCAAAACGAGAAAACCACTTTTACGGCAGGTACAGGGCTGGCGGGGGAGACCATAACGTGGCAAAATGGCTCAAAAGACCGCACAATTGACGTTAATACTGAGGGGGTCTATGTTGCTCATATCAAAAATCAATGTGCGACGTGGACAGACACTTTTCGTTTAAGCATCAATCATTGTGGTTTAGAAGTGTTTGTACCCAATGCTTTTTCGCCAAATGGCGATGGTGTAAACGATGCTTTACGTCCGTTTTTCAAAACCGATTTTATAAAGATAGACAATTACGATTTCAAGGTATTCAATCGCTGGGGCAGTCTTGTCTTTGCTTCGCAAAACCTTAATGAAGCTTGGGACGGAACTCTGCAAGGGAAGGCTTGCGAAACAGGAGTTTATATTTGGACAATGACCGTCCGCTTGACGCTCAATGGAAAAGTACAAACCAAACAGTTGTCGGGTGATGTTGCGATAGTGCGATAGAACTAAAAATCAACAAGAAAAATCAACTAAATTCAAAAAGAAATAATGAAAATCCAACTTACAACAATCTTTTTTTGCTTTGCAATAACCATTTTTGGACAAAATCCACTACTGAAATTAGAAACGGGCAAAATAGAAGGCACTTACAACAGTGACAAAACCGTCCGCAGTTTCAAAGCTGTGCCTTATGCCATGCCGCCAATTGGACCAAGGCGTTGGCGTGCGCCGCAACCCGTCCGAGAATGGACAGGTATCCGAAACTGCACAGAATATTCTGCCAGTGCGATGCAGCCGAAACCTGTTCCGTTTATGTGCTGGACAGAGGAATTTATTGCGCCACCCGAACCCCTCAGTGAAGACTGCCTTTATCTCAATATTTGGACTTCTGCAAAGGAAAAAGTGGATAAAAAAGACAGAATGCCCGTTTTTGTTTGGATTCATGGAGGGGGATTAACCAGTGGTGCAGCATCTTGCGCTGTTTATGATGGGGAAGGCATGGCTAAAAAAGGTGTAGTGTTCGTGAGTATCAACTATCGGCTCGGCGTTTTTGGCTTCATGGCGCATACAGAATTGAGTACAGAATCAGGACACAAAGCATCGGGCAACTATGGTTTTCTCGACCAAATAGAAGCCTTAAAATGGATTCAAAAAAACATTTCGGAGTTCGGTGGCGATCCTAAAAATGTCACTATTGCAGGACAATCGGCGGGGTCTTTTAGTGTCAATGCTTTAGTCGCTTCGTCATTGGCACGCGGGCTGTTCCATCGCGCCATTGCTGAAAGTGGCGGTATGTTTACAAATAGAATGGGCAAAAACTTAGAAGATGCTGAGACTCAAGGCGATATGTTGATGCAAAGATGTCTGGCAAAAAATATCATGGAAATGCGCCTAAAACCCGCAGAAGAGATTCTAAGCATTTCAAATGGCAAAGGCATGGAACGTTTTGGGACTGTTAGGGACGGCTATGTGTTGCCAAAAGACTTAAAAACGCATTTTGAAAACGCAAAACACAATGACGTGCCGCTTCTAACAGGTTGGGTCACAGGCGATGGTGCTTTAATGGGCAACACGCCGATAACCGCTGAGCAATTTAAACAACAAGCCAAGGAAAAGTATGGCGACAAAGCAGACGATTTCCTTAAAATATTCACCGCAAACACCGATGAAGAAGCCAAAGCCTCGCAAAATCGTTTGGCTTTGTGCCAATTTGCAGCGTTCCAATCGCATTTGTGGGCAGGATTTACCAAAAAGAACAAGTCTTATCTCTATCAATTCAGTCATGTGCCACCCGACAAACCTAATTTTCCGAATTACGGTGCTTTTCACACCTCAGAAGTGCCTTATGCCTTGCATACATTGAAACAATGGAAACGCGATTGGCAAAAAACAGATTATGATCTGGAGCAAACGATGTCCGATTATTGGGTCAATTTTGCAAAAACAGGTAATCCAAATGGTGCAGGTTTGCCCGAATGGAAAAGCTACGATAAGGAAACAGGAAACATAATGGAATTAGGCGACAAGGTATTTATGCAGTCTGAAACTTTTAAAAAAGCGTTTGATTTCTTAGAAACACTGAAGTGAATCTTGATTCTATATTCAACAAATAAAAAACCTCGCTTCAAACAGCTAACTGTCTGAAACAAGGTGTATTGTTAAATCAAATTAACTTTACGCTCTGCAACAAGCGCAATATCAAGTGAACGGAATACTGTACGCTCAAAATCTTTGATAGAATTCCATATAGATTGAGTGGCGAGAATATTTGGCAAGTCCTCCGCCTTTTGAATTTGTGTTTTAAATTTGACTTGAGTGGACATGGGTAAATTAGTTTTATTGCATGGACTTAGAGATGGATTTAAAGTTGGCATTTTGCCAATTTTACATTATTTTATACTACAAAACATGTACCAATTTGAAATATATTTTGGGGATTTATATTAATTACGTTAAAAATATATAAATTAATTTGGACAATTAGCCAAAAGCCAATTCTTAGGCGGCTCATGGATGTTAAATCAACCATAAGTTCTGCTTGTCAATGCATTGAGTTACTGAAAATTAGGAGGCAATGCCTTTGTTGAGTACAACAAGACATTATAAGTGTGAGATATTACAATTTGATATTCAAAGCCAAGCTAAAACCGTTTTCCTCATCAAATTCTGTATGATTTGAGCGCTCTTTGTGATTGCGCATATAAGCCATATCCAAAGCTACTTTACGGTTTAATTGTTGTGAAAAGCCAAAAGACGACCAATTTTGGTCAAAATTACTTTTCAATTTATGAGGCGGGGCATTAAAAAACACATCGTTGTAAGCCTGTAATTTCGTTTTGTTATTTAGTTGATATTGCAACAAACCTCGAAATCGCAACCGACCAATCGGCACATAATTCAGCGATTCCAACCAACGTCCTTCGTAAACAACACGCTCTTTTACCGTCCATTTTTTAATATCTTGTTTCAATTCCAAACCAACAACCGCTTGCCAAATTTGATTGGGCTTGATATTAAAGTCCGATTCTTTACCTAAACTTGGTTGAGAATAGAAGTATGTTATAGGATTAAAAAAAACAGTATAGTGTTTTTGCTTGAAATTAAACCAAATACGCGGCTCTTCCAATGCTGTATGTGCAAAAGGATTCCAAATAGATTGCCGAGGGTTATTTTGTGAGCGATGTAGATACTCGAACTGAAAATCCCACTTTTTACTGAGGGGTTTCGTTACGATAAGTCTCGCCCAAAATGTTGTATGCTGATAATGTTGAGCATGTACCAACTTAGGTAGGCACATGAATAGACAGCAGCAAACGAAGGTTTTAAAAACGGTTGCGGAATAGGCAGGCATTTTAAATATTGTTTAGATAATTATTGGTTTGCAAAGGTAGAACGAATTATTTACTCCAAAACAGAATGACCATATTATGACCCTTTTTTCAACGTTCCAGTCAGACTTTCTCTCTTTTCAGGTGTGTTTTTAGTATTTTCAGAAATGCTGTTCATAAACAAGATAGAGACTTTATCTCCTTCAAAAACGCAAGTGAGTTTGTCGCCATGAATAGCTTCCACGAATTTGAAATTGATTTGTAAAGTATTGGTATTCACCCAAGTAGCAGTGCCAGCCATTTTTGAAGGCATGTGTGTTCTGCCCTCAACAGGGAAAAAGTTTTTGTTCCCAGTTTTATTGACTTTCCAATTCTCCCAACCAAAACCGATTTTATGGATACTTCCCGAGCCATCTTTGATGCGTAAAACGCCCGCATCTTCAAACAAACCAAAGCCAATTTGTTGAACGCCAAAGCTATTTTTTTCTACATTGAACCATTTCTCGCTGTACTTTGCATTAAGCGTTGAGGCCGTTTTACCTTTTGGAACAGGCAGCGAAAGATCCTTGATTTCTTTCTTCAACTGTGCTAAATCCGTTGGGTTTTCTGTCAATGCATCCTTAGACATAGCAGGTAAAATGGTTTGATAAGCCACATCCATTGTTTTTTGTAAATTCCAACTTTCGCACGTCATCACTAAAACAGCATCCTGTTCGGGCATGACCATACAGAATTGTCCATAAGCACCATCACCTCTATAAAACCCAGGTTTGCAACGCCAAAACTGATAACCATAACCTTGCGACCAATCATTATCACCTGTTTGAGATGTGGTTTGTTTGCTGGTTGCTTCATCAATCCATGCTTCGGGCAAAAGCTGTTTGCCGTTCCATTTGCCTTTTTGTAGGTAAAACTGCCCAAATTTGGCAATATCTTCCGTTTTTATCCTCAAACCATAACCAGCGGTGTTCAAACCTTGTGGCGACGTTTCCCAATCATAACCCGTTATACTGAGGGGTTGAAACAAACGCGGTGCTAAATAATCTTCTAATTTTAGACCCGTAACTTTATGAACAATTGCGCCCAACATATAAGTTGCACCTGTATTGTACAGAAAATGTGTACTTGGTTCGTGCTTCACATCTTGCGCCAAAAAGGTCTTAGTCCAATGTTTATCTCCACCACGCATCGGCGGCAAAGTGTCCGCATCATGCCCCGTATTCATAGTGAGCAAATGTTTGATTTTCATCGCCTTCAAATTATCGCTCGGATACTGAGGGGTATCATTTTTGAAAAATGAAATGACTGAATCATTGACCGTTATCTTTCCTTCTTTGACCAAAAAGCCAATAGCGGAACTTGTAAAACTCTTAGACAGAGAGTATAACGTATGTTTAAAAGAGGCATCAAACGGTTTCCACCAACCTTCTGCCACCACGTGTCCATGCCGCACAAGCATAAAGCTGTGCCATTCCAAGCCCGATTCTTTGGCTGCTTTCAGAAAATCGAGTAAGCCTTTTGACGCAATGCCTTGCGATTCAGGTGTTTTTCGAGAAAGAATGGTGTCAGAAAAAAAGTTGAATTCTGAACCTAAAACATCAAAATAAGGCATTAATCCAAAGCCAAATGAGCTGATACCTGCCGTTTTGATGAAATCACGTCTGTTGGTTTTCATTTTATTGCGTTGAAATTGTGTAAAATCAAGGAGATACTGAGGGGGTGGAAATGAAGATGCGGAATGTCGGTAAATATACCTACATCCCGCATCTTCTTGAAATATCGTTAAACAAAATAGCCGTGTTAAAGGCTCTTACGTCTAAAAGATGTCTGATAAAGACACTTCAAAGTCTTTTAAGACCAACGACTTAACGGTTTGATTCATTTCATTCGCAAAATCGGTTGATTTATAGCGTCCATTTTCAAAAGTAAACACTTCAATAGCCGTGTTTTTAGGGTCAATCAACCAATATTCTGGAATACCAAATCCTTCATACATATCCTTTTTGTCAACACGATCCACCCGAATCGAACTTGGAGAAATGATTTCAACCACTAAATCAGGGATGCCTAAAATGCCTTCTGTTTCATCAATAATAAACGCTTGGTCTTTTGAGACAAAAACCAAATCGGGTTGCGGCACATTTTCTTCATCTAAAAACACATCAATCGGCGCATAAAACACTTCGCCAAGGGCGTTTTGTTGTATAAATTCATCCATTAACCGCAATAGTTTACGTGAAATGCGCTGATGTTTAGGTTGGGGAGCAGATTTTCTCACGAGTATGCCATTTATAAGTTCATAAATATACGGGTCGTTGTCGTCAAACTCCATTTGACGAAACGCTGAATATGTTATTTTTTTATCTTCTACGAGTGACATTTTGATTGAATTTTATTAAGCAAGGTAAAACTTATTTTGATGGTTTAAAAACTTTTACCACTTGGAAATGCTCAAAACGCCAATATTTACCTTGAAATGTTGAAAATACTGAGGGGGTATTTCGATTATACCACTTCCAAATCAAATAGGTTGAAAGCAAAAAACAGGCAAAAGTTATAAAATAACTGCCTATGATATGTCCTGTTGAGAATTGTTGATCAGCGACAGTGATAGAAAATAATGAATCGTTTAATGTCGTCGTATCTGCGATGCCCATGTTTTTGACAGAAAAAAAGTGCCGTTGCGCCCAATTATTGCCCAAATGAATGCCAATTGGCAAAAACAATGTGCGCGATTGTATGAATGCTGTTGCAAAAAGTAAATGCTCAAAACCTGTTGTAATCAAACCTAACATCATACCCCAATTGCCCCACGCATCGAGTACGAACCAATGAAAAACAATGAACAAAAAAGCAAAAAGGGCATTGGTTTTTACGATACCAATTTGTTCATACGTTTTTTTGAAACAATAGCCTCTGAATATAAATTCTTCAATCATCACAGAACCTAATAGAAACCATAAGCCATTGAATAACAAGCCCCAATTGATGTTTGTATTCCATTGAATGGATATGTCATTTTGCAACATTTGAAATCCAAAAAGCATACAAAAATAGAGTATTCCTATCAGCAAACCGATGGGCAACAGGTAGAACAGGCGGCTTGTTAAGCCTAATTCTGATAGGTTTTTACCTTCCAAACGATATAAAAACCAGATTGCTAAAAGGACGACAGCCGCTTTTATGTGGTTCGCCCATTCACTATGAATAACGATACTCATAAGGAGGACTATCGCAAACAAGGCGATAAAAACAAGTGCCGATGCCCACAGAGGTTTTTCAGAAAGAAACTTTTTCATTTATCCCCAAAAGCGGTTTAAGTAAAGATATTTTTAGTCAAATAATCATTTTTCAACTTGCCTTGTGGGTCATATTCTTTGATTAAATTCAAAAAATCACCGTAACGTTCATAACGACTGTGTAATAGGGGGGGGGCTATTGTGAACAATTTTCCCCAATGCGGACGGTATTTGAAAGGCTCTAATTCAGCTTCAATCATCGGCAACAAAGCCATAACTTCTGGAATATGCTGTTTCCAAGTAAAATGTATCGCAATAACATCTTGTTTGTAGGCAGGACTCATCCATAAATCATCGGCTGCAATAGAACGGATTTCTGTAATCATCAACTGAGGAGTGATTTGGTCACGCTTTTTTTCCAAAGCTAAAATGGCATCAACGGCATTGTGAAGCGGCACAAAAAACTCGGATTGCAATTCCTCGCCACTACTCGGTGTAAAACCCATTTTGAAATGTGGTAAACGCTCGTACCAAGGTCCCGCCACGCCCATTTGGTCTGTACAGTTTTCAGAAGACAAAGCGGTGATTGGATGCAGGTTTTTAATAGCAGCTTTTGCACCGAAAAACTCTGCGCTCATACTTTTGGTATCGGCTTCCACTTTGCGTTTGACCCAAACTTGACTGATGATTTGTTTTTGCCAATCTGTGAACAAACTCACACTATAACCACTGGACATAATTTCTTCAAAATGGTCGGTCATTTGTTTCAAAGGCAAGTCTTGAAACAAGTCTTGGCGCACTTGAAAAGACTTTTGCATATCCAAAGTTACCTTTGTAATAAAGCCCAAAGAACCCAAACCGACTACTGCGCCGTTGAATTTATCACCGTCTTTTTCCCGACTTAAATTTATCAAATCGCCATTCGGTGTCACCAATTCGATGGCAGAAGCGGCT
>JAYSQG010000042.1:0-4183 GCA_043721685.1 Saprospiraceae bacterium
CCCAACCCTGAAAGGGTTGAATATTTAAGCCCAAACCATTGACATTCAACCCTTTCAGGGTTGGGAGACGGCTCGCTACTTTGCCCGTAGATTGCATCTGCGGTTATTCATATTCAATCCTTTCAGGATTATCAGACGATTTTAAAATGCGCTTTTATTAATTTCACGTTCCTTTGAACCGAATCTTATTTTTACTTTTGTTAGAAAAACAATCAACCAATATGGACAAGATAATTGAAGAGTTGGTCAAGCTAAGCCCATTGACACCTTATATTGAACTCTTGTTAGTTCAATACGGCTATACCAAAGAGACAAGTAACGTGGTTTCTTTTGTCATCAATGCTTTGTTGCTGTATGGCTTGATTCACTTGTATAAATATTTGGTCAATCGCTACAAAAATGCACAAGCGGCGAAACGTTTGCCCAATTTTGATTACCAAAAAGTAACTTCCTCGCGTGAGTTGTTTATTCCGACTCGTGGGCAAAATCATTCGCCTGCACGTGAAGAAGAACCCAGCCAAAGCCGCCGATTCATATCAAGTCAATCCTTAATTCCTTTTTTTATCAATAATGCTTTTAATGAGAAAAAGGAAACCAACAAATACTATCTGATACTCGCTGATTCGGGTATGGGCAAGACGACTTTTATGATAAATTTGTACTTGCAATACACCTCGTTTTTCAACTTCAAAGGTGGACAAAAAATAAAACTCCTTTCCTTTGGCGATACACGCATACTTGACCAAATCAGAGAAATCAAACAAGCAGAAGCATTAGAGACCATTTTATTATTAGATGCCTTCGATGAATATAAAGGCTTGCTGCCACCTGAAACGCCCGATGGTCTGACAGATGATGGACGGTTTCGGATGCGCTTAGATGAAATCACTGAATTGACCAGAGATTTCAGAGAAGTGGTTATCACCAGTCGGACACAGTATTTCCCTGGACAAGAAGCGGAAGCTTATGAGCTAAAAATCCACCGTTTTGATGATAAAGGGTTTCATACGCTTGGTAAACTCTATATTTCACCATTCAGCGACAAGGAAGTAAAACAATACCTCAATAAAAAATACGGCATTTTTCGATTCTGGAATTGGAAAAAAAAGAAAAAAGCAACGGCTATCGTTCAAAAATCGCCTAAACTCATGGTACGTCCCATGTTGTTGAGTTATATTGATTTATTGGTTGATGATAGCAACCGTGCTTTCAAAAAAACTTTTGACATCTATGAAACACTCATAGAGAAATGGATTGATAGAGAAGCGCAAAAGCGTAAATATGAACACTCAACGAGGGAAAAATTCAAAAAAGATTTGCTCGAATATTCGCGCCGAATTGCTTTAGAGATTTTTAACCATCGGACAAATACAGGATTTTTGTATGTGCCTAAAGCAGAGGCTATTGCCATTGCTCAAAAAAATAATTTGGATTTGACGGATTATGAAATTACAGGACAATCACTGCTGACACGCGATGCAGAGGGCAATTGGAAATTCGCACACAAATCCATTCTTGAATTTTTTATTGCTCAAGACCTTATTCAACACCCTGAATCATGGGAGAATATAGAATTTTCAGGTATGGATATGGCACAACAGTTTTATGAAGAGCATTTTCCATTTGGTATCATTCTCGTCAAAGTAGCAGGTGGGGCTTTCAAAATGGGCAGTAATGAATACGAAAGTGAACAACCCATACATGATGTGACCGTCCGAGATATTTATATAGGAAAATATCCGATTACGCAAAAGCAATGGCAAGCAGTGATGGGTAATAACCCCTCAAAATTTAAAGGTGAAAATTTGCCCGTCGAATATGTCAGTTGGGATGATGCCCAATCTTTTCTAAAAAAATTGAGTGATAAAACGGGGCAAAAGTATCGGCTACCTACTGAAGCGGAATGGGAATTTGCTGCACGGGGTGGCAAAAAAAGTAAAAAAGGGTACAGTTATTCAGGCAGCAATGATGTGAATGAAGTTGCTTGGTATCGTGAAAATTCCGAGTCTAAAACACATCCCGTCGGCAGCAAATTACCTAATGAATTGGGTATTTACGATATGTCGGGTAATGTCTGGGAATGGTGCGAAGATGTTTGGCACGAGAATTACAAAGGTGCGCCGAATAATAGTATGGCTTGGACGAAAGGCGTGGATAAAAATACCATCCGCGTGGTTCGTGGCGGGTGTTGGGGCAGCAGCGATAACTATTGCCGCGTGTCCAGCCGCAGCGGTAGCGACGCGTTCAACCATTTCAACGACGTAGGTTTCCGATGTGTCCGATACGATTAGGCTTGGTCACTTTTAGCCTTTTACCCTTGCGCGAAGCGCAAGCGAAAATTTTTGAAAAACACCCCCTCAGTAAAAAAACGAAAAAGGGCAATGTTCACCTATCGGCTACTAACCGCCCTTTTTCTCGAAGTATTTGTTCCCTTTTTCGGAACGGGATAAGCCTCATACGATTAGGCTGTGCGCTCCCAAAGTCCTTGAACGTTGGGATTCTGACAGAAAAAATTTGTTTTACCGTATCGGACACATCGGAAACCTATGTTGTTGTTATGGTTGTTCGCGTTGTTATTGTTGCGGTTGGACACGCGGCAATTGTTATTGTTGTTGTTCCAAGACCCGCCACGAACCACGCGGATGTGTGAATAGACTTACCCCTGCATGTCGTACTTTCCAGAATACATTATATTCTAATTTTCTACTGATGCCAAATCTGACGTGACCCAACCAAGCGTTCAAACCGCTTTCCAATTTGTCGGGTTGCAATTGTCCTAATTTCCATTCTTGAATTCGATTACTCAGATGCCTTTTGAAGCGGCGTGTGCCTTGTTTCTTGACTATGCGATGAGTTGGATAGATTTTAAATCCTAAGAATGGAACACCGTCTGCGACTCTATAAATCTTTGATTTCGTTGGGTGAGTAATCAAACGCAATGAAGCTAATTGAGTGTCTATCAATATTTTATACCCCCTCAGTATCTCTTTGCTTTTGCTAAAAAGAACGAAGTCGTCCACATATCGGATATACGGCACACCCAATTCTTCTTTAATAAAATGGTCAAAACGATTCATATACACATTTGCCCAAAATTGGCTTGTCAAATTGCCGATTGGTAAACCGCGACGATGCTCGTAAGGCGTAAATAAATCATCATTCGGAAAATAAACAACGTGTTCTTCTTGAATATTTGAATTATCAATTATCAAATCTATCAACCACAAAGTATCAGGGCATTTGATTTTCCAACGTATTTCTTGTTTCAAAATCCCTAAATCCAAACTTGGGAAAAACTTCCGAATATCGCATTTCAAGACATATTCATATTGTTTTGCAAATTCTTGGTAGCGTTCTATTGCTTTGTGCGTGCCTTTGCCTTTGCGATTGGCATAACTATCAAAAATGAATGTTTTGTCAAAAATTGGTTCTATGACATTGCACAAAGCATGATGCACAACTCTATCACGGTAGGGTGCGGCACTTATCATGCGCTCTTTTGGGTCATAAATATTAAAGGTGCGATAATTACCCGCTTTGTAGGTTTTATTCTTCAGTTCTTCTTGCAATTGAAAAAGCTCATACTCCAAATTGAAATGAAATTTGACGACATCAGCATTATATTTCCGACCTTTCGACGACTTCTTAGTCGCTAAAAGCAGATTATCGAAGGTGATGATTTGGCTGAATAGATTTTTGTACGTTTTCATCTTAATCAATATGGAAAATCAAAAAGAAACCATTGTCGCAAAGGCGTATGACTTTATGAAATACGCCTTGCCCATTCTCAACAAAATGCCTAAAGACCAACGCTATCTTTTGGGCGACCGCATCCAAACCATGCTCGCAGACTTGCTTGAACGTCTGCTCGAAGCCTATTACGCACCCACAAACCAAAAGAAGGCGATTTTAACGCAAGTTAACCTTTTGCTTGAAAAGTTGCGCTATTTCTTTCGTTTAGGCTATGATTTGGGCTATTATAACTCCACGCGTTATCACGATTTTGCTGCTAAGATAAACGAAATTGGCAAAATGACAGGCGGTTGGATTAAATCACTTGACCCCAAACGCCCCCCTCAGTAATAACACCCATTTTTCAAAAAATTTCGCTTGCGCTTCGCGCAAGGGTAAAAGGCTAAAAGTGACCAAGCCTAATCGTATCGGACACATCGGAAACCTATGT
>JAYSQG010000043.1:0-7482 GCA_043721685.1 Saprospiraceae bacterium
CAATTAGATGGTTTTGTCCAACTAATCATGGTATTAGGAACGAAATCATTGTAAGGTTGTCCTCCTGCTGGTTGAACCCACCAGTCGCTACCATTTAAATTATTAAAATCATCATTATAGACTAATCTATAACCACTGGGGACTTGAGAGAAGAGAAGAGAAGAGAAGAGAAGAGAAGGATTAATTTTTCATAATTTTAATTTTTAAGTTTTAGAAAATAATTTTTGTTATTAGAACACAAATATAAAATAAAAACATTGCCTAACAATAAAATATTTTAAAAAAAATAAATATCTTTTCGATTCAATATTTCATTCGAAACATTTTGTTTGCGAACAATAAATATTTTATAACCTCTTAATATTAATTCATCAATCTGTCGAGTTTCTGGCAAATATGGATAGGCTGCTGTCACATTATTGTAAAACATAGTTTCAATATAAAAAGGGGTATTAAAAACAATAGATTTCCCATCAGAAGGAAGTAATGTTTTCCAATTTTTTAATACCGCAGCCGTTTCCGTTTCTTCTATTTTAGGGTCAAAAGGTTTAATCCGTTCATAGCTATACCTTATGGCAAGTACAATAATGGCTATCAAAATAATTTTATTTAACCAATTGTATTCCAATGGCTTAGTTATTAAGTTCCACCAAAACATAGCGATAAGTGTAAATATGGCAGGGGCAACAAAAAACGGATAAGCAACCATTTTAGTTGACACAAAGGAGAAAAAAACATAAGGTAATCCAATCCAAACGGCTAATGTCCACAGTTTTTTGTCAAAACGATTTTTAAAAAAATTAAATATAAACCAAGCAACAACAACATAAATCAATTCATTCCAAATACGAGTAGCCCAATAGAAATGGGTAAAAAAATGACCATCATGTCCTTCAATTGCTTGAGTTAAGTGCAAAAAATTGAAATGGCTTTCCCAATTGGCTTCATTTGGAAATGTACGAAAAATATAAAACTGCCAAGGTAATGCGACAATAAAGGCTATAAAAGCAATGAAAAATGTATTAAAAATTGTCTTTTTCATGCCTTCATTGTCATAAGTTAAAAGGAAGAAAATAGGTAAAACAATAAGTGCAGGTAAATATTTAGACAACAAAGCACAGCCTAACCATAATCCAATAAGCATGAGATTCAAAGGATTCTTTTTTCTAATAAATACTATAATCCAAAAAATTGCAAGTTCTATAAAGAAAAAAAAGGTGTTATCAATGTGGTCAGTCGCTTCTCGCCCAGTTGCAATTTCTATAACTAATCCATTGATTGCTTGAAAAAAAGCCGCCAATAAACCAGTTTTAGTATCGCTAAAAAACGTAGCTATTTGAAAAGTAAGATAAATACATATAAGAGATAAAATTAAAGAAGGAAATCTAACTGCAAATTCTGTTGCTCCAAATAATTTGATACTGCCTGCCATTAACCACAAAGCCATAGGTTGCTTATGAAGCCAAATATGGTTGAGAACCCATTGTCGAAAATCATAAGGTAAAACAGGCGTTTTAAACAGCATGGGAACAAAAGGATTTTCTGATAAATTCTTAGCAACAAGCGCATGATAACGTTCATCCCATTCATGTAAAAAGCCATCAGACATACACCAACCCCTCAGTATCAAGCCACCTAAAACGATGAATAATAAAGATTTATTAATTTTATTATTCTTATAAAAACGATAGGCAATAGCGAATGATAGTGTTGTTGAAATGATTAAAACAACTCCTTTTAAGTAAATCATGGTGTCTTATGTTTTTTATAAACACGTACATAGTCAATGATAAAATCGGCAGGAAAAATGGTTTTAGCATCGGGCTGATTCTTCCCACCTTCTACTGCAAGATTCAAAATAATGGGCAAAGGGTCGGTGGCACTATTATTTTTAAAATGTGCGACGAGTTTATTGTTTAACAAAAAACGCACGCCTGTTTCATCCCAATAAGTTGCAAAAGTTAAAAAATAATTTGACATATCTATCCGCCGTCCATTCTGATCTCTTGGTCGTATCCATTTATTGTCAATTTGGACTTTACTTGTAATCGTATCTTGCCAGTAATTGGAGACTAAAAACCGACGCGTATCATCGCTCCAAATCTCAAATGCATCAATCTCTTGATATTTTGTATTGTTATGTCCACTCCAAAACCAAAACGCAGGCCACAAGCCACGTCCTTTGGGTATTTTACAACGTACTTCAATGTAATGTCCTTGACCAAATTCGATAGATGAAAACACTTCGCCAGACGTATAAGGCAAAGTATCAATCAACTTTTCAAGCATCGCTTTCAAATGCAGCGTCCCATCTTTTACATAAACATTTTCTTTACGTGGTGTATAGTATTGTAATTCAGTACCATGCGTCCCTGTTTGAGGCCACCATTTTGACCAATTCAATGTATCGCTGTCAAATTCATCGCCCCAAATATATTCCCAACCAGCTTTTTCAATCGGGTTTTGGGTTTCTAAATCTATCGTTTGTGTTGTGTTTTGAGCAAAAACACCCCCCCTCAGTAAAACCGACAAAATGAACAGCGAAAAGATGATTTTTTTCATAAATCTAAAATTTTGACAAAGAAAAAAAGAAGTGCCGATGAACAACACTTCTTTTTGAATAAAACTATAAATCTAACACAATTATTCTACTTTCATCACCCCATTCATTATCCGCCAATGCCCTGGGAATGTGCAAACATAAGGGTACAAACCCGCTTTTTCAGGAGCTGTAAAACGCAACCGTATTGTTTGGTCGGGATTGACTAAGGCGGATGAGAACAAAATTTCGGGAATATTCGGCACATAGTTTTTTGATGCACCATCGGGGTCAGTTATCATTTTATCCGCCGCTTTGCCGATTTTTTCAAGCGATTTAGGTTTGCCAATCACAAAATTGTGTTGCATCGCATCGGGGTTTTCAAAAACAATTTCAACCGTTTTTCCTGCTTTGACCGTAAATGTTTTCACATCAAACTGCAGCATTTCACGGATAGACTTGATTTTTACCGTTTGTACTGAGGGGTCATTGTCTTCTTGTTTTTTCAAAATTCCCCAAGACTGCATCAAACGGGTCAAACGGTCTTTATTTACGCCAGAAGTAGAAGCTAAAAGTGTTTTCAAATACGTTTTTTCGGCTTCCGAAACGGTTACTTTTTTCTTATAATCCCACCCTTCGCCGATGCTTTTTAACACAGCGTTGAAACCTTCTGCCTCTAATTTTTGCGCCTTTTTCAAATAATCAACGACCGTAGAAACCGATGCAAGGGATGTATGACTGCGAATGGCTTTAGCTAAAACATATTGCGTCATGCTTTGCGAAAGGGCAATATTGACCTTTTTCGTCAAAATATTATTTGTTTCGCTGCCTTCGCCAATCGTATTGGCTTTATCCACGACTGCTGTGAAGGTATATTCGCCTGGCTGCTCGCCTGTAACAGAAATATTACCCGTCCAAGGTCCATTATTAGCTTTTGTAATCGTTACCGTTTCACCCGATTTGACCCCCTCAGTATGCACGTAACTGACCATATCTATCAACTGTCCTTTACCTTCAAAACGTATATCCAAAGGCAAAACCGTACCTTTTGGCACTGCAACACCGCCTTGATTCGTTACGTCAATGGAAACGGTTACACGTTCACGCGGTGTTGGATTAGCCGGTTCAATTTTGATATTGCTCACCACCAAATCAGGTTTATTGGGAGAAATGACGGCTGTTTTATCCTCTTTTTTAGGCATCATAGCCGTATGGTCGTGGTGACTGGTGCTGTGATTTTCTGTTGTTTTAGTACTTTTAGCGGCTTTTTCAATTTGCTGATTGAATACTGTATTCAGTATTTTGCCTTCATTTTTTGCTAAAATACAAGCATAAGCATCGGGCAACCACCAATCATTGATGTCTTTTGAGTCGTTTAATGACTGCAAAACAACCTTTTCCACTTGCTCTGTCAAAGGCATTTCGCTCAATGCTAAAAGCGAATTCAACACCACAAGTGGTTCTTTATCTGCCAAAAGATTGTTTTTTATTATAAAATCTACCCCCTCAGTATTGCGCGGCAAAAGTTGTATCGCCGTTTTCCGAACGCCTGAGCAAGGGTGTTTTGTGGCTTCAAAAACAGCTTTTAAAGCATCGCCTTCAAGGGCATTTATGCCTTTCAATATCCAAAGAGCATGAATAGCAGGCGCATTTAAACCAATTTCATCAACCGATTTATCATTTATCAAAGCCAATAATTGGGGTACAATGTCCTTTTGATTGCGCTCAACTAAAAGCCTTTGGGCATGGAGTCGCCAAAACAAATTTGTGTTTTTGAGCGCAGCCAATAGGTCTTTCGGTTTGTCTTTTGACAACGTAATCGGTTGATAATCACGGGCTTCGTTCCAACCTACGCGATAAATGCGTCCATGAGTAAAGTCGCGTAAATCCGTTTCATAAGCATTGCCCGACCCAATGACAAAGCCATCAGGACGTGGATTGTGTTGAATGATGAAACTGTACCAATCGGCAACCCAAACCGCTCCATCAGGACCGACTTCTGCAAACACAGGTGAAAACCATTCATCTGCCCCAGCCACGAGATTGAACCCCTCCCTATCGCTGTAATTTGTACCATTTTTAGTCAATATATTTTGATGCAAAACATGCCCCGTAGGTTCTGCCACAAAGGCAATATTGTTCCAATATTTTTTTGGAAATGCCCTTGCTGTATAAACATTATGCCCTGCGGCAGCTGTAAAGCCGCCAAAAACATCCACTTGTCGCACCTTATGCGTAATGGTTTTCATGTCTTTATGGGTATCCGTGCTGCGACTGCCATTGTCCACGCCATTCGCAGATGGATAATAATGATTGGGTATTGCCATATACCAACCGTGTGCATTGTTAGCCGTTGAGCCGAAAACATCGCCCGTTTCGTTTAAACCAAAACCCCACGTATTGTTAGAAGTGCTGGTCATATATTCCAATTGACTGCCATCGGGTTTGAAACGGAAAAAACCTTGACTGAATTTGATGGTATCGCTACCGCCCACAACGCCTTTAAAACCAGAATAACCGACACTGCCCCAGAGCCAATTGTCAAAACCATAATGCAAATTTGAGGGGCCTGCATGGGTATCAAACGTACCAAAACCCGTAAAAAGCACTTGTTTCACATCAGCTTTATCGTCGCCATCGGTATCTTTTAAAAACAACATATCTGGTGCTTGCGACACCACCAAACCGCCGTTGCTGAAAACCATACCCGTCGGAATGCTCAAACCTTCGGCAAAACGGGTGAATTTATCGGCTTTTCCATCCTTATCGGTGTCTTCACAAATGAGGATATAATCGCTGCCACCTGTCGGTTTGCGCTCATTCGGATAGTCTTTTGTGATGAGAACATACATCCTGCCGCGTTCATCCCAAGAAAAAGCAATCGGGTGCATCACATTGGGTTCAGCAGCAAAAAGCGACATATTAAAATCAACAGGCACTTGAATGTGCTTCATAGACTCTTCGGGCGACAAAGGGTCTTGCCGATATTGTATGCCTGTCCGCTTTTCATAATTAGGCAATTTTGCTTCTCGATACACAAACGGTTCGGGCTTCAAAGCTGCGTGTGCTTGCCGAGCCGCATCGTCCACCGCCCAAAGGATACCCCTCAGTATCAAGGCATGAAAATCGGCGTTTTGCCATGTATTTTCGTCATGCCCGTAAGCGGTATAAAAAACGCGCCCTTTGCCATAGCTGCGTGTCCATGTGTAAGGCTCTGTTTTGGTGTTCGGTTTATCCTTAAATTGGTCAGCTTTTATCTCTCTAACGGCTAAAATGTTGTTGTCTGCTTGCAATTTGGTGTGCAAATAGGTTTCATCATACGCCCTAAACGATTTCAGACCTGCCATAATTTCATGGTCGGGCTGTACCGTTTTCGTTTCAATCGTATCCATCGTATGCCGCCAAAACTGCCCACCGACCATTTTGACATATTCACTCGAATTGCGAAAACAATACGAGGCACAATGTATCGGTAAAATACCTTTGCCCGAAGCCACATACGCCAATAAATCCTTTTCTACTGAGGGGGGTATGCTGTCCCAATTGGCATAAATCATCAAGGCATCGTACTTATTCAAGTTAACTGAATTGATGTCTTCCAACTTGTCAGTATAAGTAAAATTCACGCCTTTATCGCCTAATGCTGCCATAATAGACGGTACACGTTCTATGGGGCGATGATGTCCATTGTCTCCCAGAAAAAGGATTTCAAGGCGACGGGCTTTTTGTGCCGAGGCTGAAAAAGCGGTTATTAATATGAAGAGAAAGAGTAGTTTTTTCATTGAAAATCAATTAGTTATTACAATAGTTAGTCATTTTTTATAACACATAGTCACAGTAGGGCACATAGCTTTTTTAGTTCCTTTCAGGATGGCAAAATTAAAAAAGCTATGTGTCCTACTGTGACTATGTGTTTATACCGAAGCCTTTTTAAAATCAGGTAAGCGCAAAATTTTACCGCCTTTCATAGCCGATTCATGAGCCAAAATACCCACCGAAGTCCAGTTTGCCGATTCCCAAGCATTGGGGAAAGGGTCGCGGTCTTCTATCAAAGCCATGATGAATTCATGCGCCAAATGCGGATGCGAGCCGCCATGACCTGCACCTTGGACGAAACTTAAATGCGTGTTTTCAGCAACATCATACACGCCTTTTGTCGTAAATTGTTGGATGCCTTCGGGCAATAAATGGGCAAAATCGGGCACAGTTACCCGTTCTGGAATCTGGTGTTCCTCCTTTTTAGCTGTATGAATCACGGCATCTTCGCCTTCAATAAGCGGCCATTCAAACGATTTTTTAGTGCCATAAACCTCAAAACTCTCCCGATATTGACGCGCCAAATCGAACAATGAGCGATACACATAAGCGCTCAAATCACTGTCTTTAAACTTGATATGCGCCGACTCAACACTGAAAGGCGAATTATGGATTTTCGATAATTCCTCCCGTATCGTCCCCGAACCGAAGCAGGAAACATATTCCGCCTCCAATTTCAACAAACCCGCCACAGGTCCCACACAATGCGTGGCATAGTGCATCGGCGGCAAGCCAGGCCAATAGTCGGGCCAGCCATCCATGTCTTGCTGGTGCGAGGCTTTGAGGAATTGAACTTTGCCCAACTCCCCTTTTTCATAGAGTTCTTTGACGAATAAAAACTCGCGGCTATATACCACCGTTTCCATCATCATGTATTTTTTACCTGTCTGTTTGCTCAATTTCACGATTTTCATGCAATCTGCAACAGATGTCGCCATTGGCACAGTGCAAGCAACGTGTTTACCTGCTTTCAAGGCTTTAATGGTCTGTTCTGCATGATTGGGAATGGGCGAATTGATATGAACAGCGTCAATATTGGGATCTTTCAGCAATGCGTCATAATCGGTATAGCGTTTTTCAATATTGAACGCATCACCTATTTTGTTCAAATTTTCTTCGTTGCGCTG
>JAYSQG010000044.1:0-10064 GCA_043721685.1 Saprospiraceae bacterium
ATTCACCATTCACCATTCACCATTCACCATTCACCATTCACCATTCACCATTCACCATTCACCATTCACCATTCACCATTCACCATTCACCATTAAATTATTCACAATTACTTCAATATCCCCCTCAGTATGCAGCGCACTTAGTATGATTCTGGTAATCGGTGGGTCAGTTGGTTTGGGATATGAAAAGCTGGAAATCAATATTTTATGATTTAATAAATAATCAAACAAGTCCTTTTGGTGTAAGAAAAAAACAGGATAATTAGGTAAGTACGTTATAGGCAAATGTGGGCATTGAGAAAGGGCGGTTGTAAGTAGTTGAATATTTTTTTGCAAAACAACACGGGCATCTTTATAAGTTTTTTGAGCATGTAAAAAAGCAAAAAGATAAGCCGGTACAATCGGCGAAGCACCGACAAACATCGGATTTTGACGAATCGAAGCAATCGTTTTTTTATTCCCTAAAATCACACCGCCAGGAATACCGACCGCTTTGGCAAGCGATGCAATGACAATGAGGTTGATATTCGATTTATCACCCATCAAATTTTTGATTTTTTGAAAAATCCCCCCCCCCTCAGTATATGTAATGCCAATACCATGAGAATCGTCAAATAACAAAGTAATCGGCTTGTCAAGAGGCAAATTTTTTATCCATGAAAAATCATAAGACTCACCATGCAGTGGGTCAATCGCATTGGCAGCTATGACGACTGCACCCGACTCCTTTTCAACAATACCCACTATCTTTTTTGAAAAATCATCGAAATTTTTGAAAATATACTGATGGCACATCCCGAGACCATCGGGAGTGGGGGTATTCATTTGCCAAATGGCTGGATGAGCCGAAGGTGCTAATATAAACTTTTGATTCACAAGGCTTTGTACTGCCAATTGCCCTGCCATCAGACCTGAAGAAACCGTTAAAGCAGCCTCCGAACCTGTCCATTTAGCCATAAAGTCTTCCGCTTCGTCATAGATTTTCAATTGCACATTGTTGTTTCGCGAAGCGGAAAAGATAGTACCATATTGGTTAAAGCCTTCCAACAAAGCCGCTTTGAAATCGGGCTGATGCCCCATACCCAAATAAGATGTTCCGCTAAAAAACAAATGTTCCTCGCCGTTGAGGTATATGGTTCGGCTGGGTAAATGGTCTATTGTTGTGGTCATTGATTAGGTGATTTTGAACTAAAGCTATCAAAGCTCCAAAAATGCAGCGTTTAAGCTTATCCGTTTTTTTTTTATTAAAAAAAATCTAAATCATAGAAAAATATTTCTATTGTTACACATTTACCATTTAAAGGCATAAATTAACCTTTTTTACTCTCCATTGAGACCTTATCTTTGCAGTATAATTTTTTAACCAATTTAAAATATGCAAACATTGACAAATCTTGCTGAACAATATCGAACTGTGCGCCAAATGACTGAAAAAATCTGTTCGCCTTTACAAATTGAAGACTATGTTGTTCAGCCCATCATTGATGTCAGCCCGCCGAAATGGCATTTGGCGCATACGACTTGGTTTTTTGAAACCTTTATTTTGAAGCCATACTCCCCTCATTATAAGGAGTATCACCCTGATTTCAGCTTTCTTTTTAACAGTTATTATGAAAATGTAGGCAAACGGGTCATGCGTCCGAATCGAGGCAATATGACCCGTCCGACGGTGGCAGAAGTTTATGCTTATCGGAAATATGTGGACGAACATATAACCGTTTTTTTAGAAAATACGGTTTTAAATAAAGACTTAGAAGACCTCTGTCAGCTTGGTTTTAACCATGAACAACAGCATCAAGAACTCTTGGTGACGGATTTGAAATACATTCTTGGCGGCAATCCGTTGTTTCCTGCGTTGCTCGAAACGCCTTTTACCCCCCCCTCAGTAAAAGCTCTCAAAACCCGTTATTTAGAGGTAGAAGAAGGCATTTATACTATTGGTTATCAAGGCGATGCTTTCCATTTTGACAATGAACTCGGCGTGCATAAAGTCTATTTACAGGCATCCGTTTGGCGGAGCATATTTAATTTTACTTTGGACGTTCACGTTTCGGAAACTTTTGAAGTTTCCGAAACGTTTGCAGCTCGCTTAAAGAATTCATCATTCATCATTACCCAATGGCAACCATTTACTTAGAGAGCATTGTTCGTGCGCCTCATCTCTTGTCTATTACCTATCGTTTTGAAACCTATCGTTTTGAAGTGGCTTTGTGGTATGACATTGATTTAGAGGCAGTTGAACAACGTTATTCTAAGCAATTTATGGATAATGTCTATTTTCATATTGCCGCTTTTGAAATTAATAAATTAACAAGTTTACAACCCAATTATATAGATTTTGGACAATACGCTCCTTTCGTAACTGAATCGTTTTGGCAATTATGGCAAACCGTACAACAAAAAGTGTGGTCGCAATGGCGTTATGAACATGATTTACCTGATTATAAAATTGCGTTGGCAAATCCTTTTGCTGAATCAACGATGGGGAAAAAAGACATAATCAAAGGGGATATTGAAGTGTTGAGTTTTTTTGGTGGCGGTAAGGACAGTTTAGTCGCCGCACGGTTGTTAGAAAAAAACAATATTCCATACAGTGCTTTTGTGTATGCCCATTCCATTTATGGTAAAACTGAAAAGCAACACGACATTATTGATACACTTTTGAACACATTGTCGCCTCAAAAAGTGCATAAACAATATGTTTTTGATAGTTTTGTGGACTCGCCGATTCTAAAATTTGAAAAACGTATCAACATTCAATCTTTGACAGCCGCAGAAACGCCGAGTTCTATTTTTGCTTGTTTACCGCTTATGCTTACTGAGGGGTATCTACACATCGCCTTGGCGCATGAACATTCGGCAAATGTGGGCAATGTGATTTGGGAAAAAACGGGCGAAGACGTGAACCATCAATGGGGCAAATCTTTTGAAGCCGAACAATTGCTGAATGGGTATATTCAAGCTAATTTATTGTCTAATTTTTCTTATTTTAGCTTGTTACAACCCATAAATGATGTTTTAATCTTTAATTTTCTAAGACAAGACTTGGATAAAGTGCTTTTTGCCCATTCTTGTAATATTGAAAAACCGTGGTGTAAACGCTGTCCTAAATGTGCTTATGTCTGGCTCAATTACATGGCTTATTTGCCTGTGGACTTAGTGAATACCATATTTGATGATGTTAATTTGTTTGATTTAGATGAAAATAAAACGGCTTTTCAACAAATGCTGGGTTTTGGCGCGCATACACCTTTTGAATGTATTGGACAAGTCGCCGAAAGCCGTTTGGCATTGTATCTCTGTTATCAAAAAGGATTGAGAGGAAAGGCGATGCAATGGTATGAAAAAATAAAGACCGATAATTTTAAAGACATTGTCCAAAAATTTACGCTCATTCATCAAGGTAATGGATTGCCTAAAAAATTTGAAGCGGTCTTAAAACCTCATTTTGAAGCCGTACAGAAAGAAGCGTTGAATTATTTCAAACTATTCATAAATCATTGATAAGCAAGTATTTAAATTCATTAATAATGAAAGCAACTTACCCTGTTCTCAACGTTCAATTTGCAAAAGATGTCAAACAAGGTTTAACGTCTTTTCCAAAATTCCTTTCTTCAAAATATTTCTACAATGCAGAAGGCAGCCGTCTTTTTCAGCAAATCATGGAACTGGAAGAATATTACCTGACAGCTTGTGAATATGAAATATTGACGATGCACAAAGCGGGTATTCTGAGCGCTTTGCCCGAATCCTTTGATTTGGTGGAATTGGGTGCAGGTGATGGTTTAAAAACCAAAATATTGTTGAAACACTTTTTGAGTAAAAACGTGGATTTCAAGTATATGCCAGTTGATATTTCTTTGGATATTTTGCACGTTTTGAAGAACAGTTTAGCACTTGAAATGCCTGATTTATCCGTTGAGCTTCTGCACAACGATTATTTTGGCGCATTACAGAAAATCTCTAGCCTTACAGAAAAGCCAAAAGTAGTTTTGTTTTTAGGGGCAAATATTGGCAATTTTTCAGTTGAAAAAGCCGAAGCATTTCTTGGAAAATTGCGTGCGTCGCTCAATAAAGGCGATTTTTTATTATTGGGCGTTGATTTAGTTAAAAATCCAGAGACAATTTTGACAGCTTATGGTGATGCAAAAGGCGTGACGGCTGCTTTCAATTATAATTTATTGCACCGCATCAATGAGGAATTTAACGCCAATTTTGATGTGCCAAAGTTTATGTACTATCCCACTTATCATCCGCAAACGGGCGAAATGAAAAGCTATTTGGTTAGCAAAGAAGAGCAGACCGTTTGCATAGAAGATTTGGACTTAACCGTTCATTTTGATGCTTGGGAAAGTATTTATACAGAAGTTTCTCAAAAATTTACGTTAATTGAGATTGAGCAAATTGCAAAACAAACAGGTTTTCAAGTAAAAAATCACTTTTTTGACAGTCGGGCATATTTTACAGATACCTTGTGGGAAGCTGTTTGAGTCATTTATACTGAGGGGGACTTCTATATTCCATCATTTCAAAAGTATGTTGAGTCGTTTTTTTTGTATTGTCAGAAGACATAGGAAATTTAAGATTTATGAACAACAATCATTCAATCGAATTACAAGAAGTCTCACAATCATTCAGTCAGAATGAAGTTTTGACGGATATAAACCATTGTTTTACAACCGCTTCTGTTACAGCTTTATTGGGCAAAAGTGGCAGTGGTAAATCCACTTTATTGCAATTAATCAATGGCATGATAAAACCGTCGAAAGGGACAATCCGCATTTTTGGCAATGATTTTAACTATAAAGAAGCCAATCATATTCGCTTAAAAATAGGTTATGTTGTGCAACAAGTCGGTTTGTTTCCACATCTGAATCTGTTTGAAAACATCAGTCTTTTGGGAAAAATAACCAAAATGCACAAAGACGATATACTCGCACGAGTGACTTCATTGATGAATACGGTTCAATTGCCGCTTTCTTATCTCACAAAATTTCCACATGAATTGTCAGGCGGTGAACAACAACGAGCAGGTTTATGCCGCGCTTTATTCCTAAAACCAGCTGTTTTATTGATGGACGAACCGTTTGCCGCCTTAGATTATGCGACAAAACAGGCGCTTTATAATTACTTTTTATTGTTACAACAATCAGAACCGTGCACAGTTGTGCTTGTGACACACGATTTTCAAGAAGCCATGACGCTTGCTGATGAATACGTTTGGTTGGAAAACGGCAAAATCAAAAGCAAAGGCACTAAAAACGACTTATCTTCTATTCAATCAGCCTATCATTCTGCATAATGAAATCATACATCATTGCCATATTATTCATTTCAGTCCTCATTTTTCCCGCTTTTTCACAAACAACAATAAGAGTGGGTGCCAAACACGACAATGAAGGCTCTATTTTAGGTGAAATGATTGCCCTCGTCTTAGAAGATGGCGGATTTGTTATTGAAAAAAAATTCAAATTAGGCGGCACGGCGGTCAGTTTTGAAGCCTTAAAAAACGATGCGATTGACGTGTATCCCGACTATACAGGCACTATTGCGGCTGAAATTTTGAAAGTAAAAACAACG
Organism: Saprospiraceae bacterium; assembly: GCA_043721685.1. Taxonomy (GTDB): domain Bacteria; phylum Bacteroidota; class Bacteroidia; order Chitinophagales; family Saprospiraceae; genus JAAFJT01. The sequence goes on from JAYSQG010000044.1 coordinate 5,581, forward strand.
CAGGTTGATTCATTGAATCGCTTGTTAAAAGACCGTTTTCAGTTGGAAATATCTACACCTTATGGCTTTAACAACACGTATGCGCTCACACTTAAACCCGATATTGCCCAAAAGTTTAACTTAAAAACCATTTCTGATTTAGCGGCGCATCCGATACTGAGGGGGGGGCTGAGTTATGAATTTTTGAAAAGAGAAGATGGTTGGGTTAATTTATCGAAAGCCTATCGACTCAAACAATCGGCAACGGGTTTGGAACATGGTTTGTCGTATCGCGCCTTGTTGAATAACGACATTGATTTTACGGATGCCTATTCTACTGACGGGGAGTTGGAAAAATATGGTTTTATCATTTTAGAAGACAACCTGCACTTCTTTCCGACTTACGAAGCCGTTTCTTTTTATAAATCTGCTTTACCTGAAAAAGCAAAAATTTTATTAAAGAAATTAGATAAAGTATTGAATGACAAGGAAATGCAGCGGCTAAATTCATTGGCTTTATTTCACAATCAGAATCATACGGACATTGCACGGGCTTTTTTAGTAGAAAAACAATTGATTAAAAACAATAACACACAAAAGAAATCGAATGCACAAGACATATTTGAACACGCCTTAGTGCATTTAAAATTGACGTTGTTGTCTTTGTTAGCCGCTATATTTGTCGCTGTTCCATTAGGCATTTTTTTGTACCGTTTTCAAAAATTATCAAAGCCCATTTTATATCTCACAGGTATTTTGCAAACCATTCCGTCTATTGCTTTGTTGGCTTTGATGATTCCTTTTTTGGGAATTGGCGTTGTGCCTGCGGTTGTTGCCTTGTTTTTATATGCACTTTTGCCTATATTACGCAATACCGTTATTGGTTTCATCTCTGTTGACCCACAACTAAAAAAAGTCGCCACAGCTATTGGTTTGAGCGAAGCACAAAAATTGCGTTTGGTTGAATTACCCTTAGCCATGCCTATGATTTTAACGGGTATTCGCACAGCTGCTGTTATTAATGTCGGCACTGCCACATTAGCCGCTTTTATTGGTGCGGGTGGTTTGGGTGAATTTATCGTTACGGGTTTAGCATTGAATAATACGAATCTCATATTAATGGGTGCCATTCCTTCTGCTTTGTTAGCTATATTGATTGAATTGTGTTTTGAATTTTTGGAACGAGTGCTAATTTCTAAGCATTTGAGACAGGATATTTTGAAGTGAAAATTATTAAAATCAATCAAAAAATGAAAAATCAGCAATTAGAAATAACCAATTCAAAGGGTCATAAACTCCATGCCCACATCTCTTTTCCAGCCAATCAAAAGCCGAATCATTTTGCGCTTTTTGCACATTGTTTTACGTGTAACAGTAATTTTTTAGCGGTAAAACACATTGCGAATGCCTTGACGAATGAAGGTTTTGCCGTTGTGCGTTTCGATTTCACAGGTCTTGGGCATAGTGAAGGGGCATTTGCAGACAGCACATTTTCAGCTAATGTTAATGATTTAATTGATGTTCATAATTACATCAAAACGCATTACAAAGCACCTGAATTAATCATTGGACATTCATTGGGCGGTGCGGCGGCTATCGTTGCGGCATCAAAAATAGCGGATATAAAAGCCGTCGCGACCATTGGCGCGCCTTCACATATTGACCATATTAAACATCTTCTTTCAGGACAAATAGAGGATATAGACAACGGTAAGGATATTAAGGTAAACATTGGTGGGCGACCTTTTAATATTAACAAAGAATTTGTAGCCGATTTAACACGTATTGATTTAAAAGACGTTGTCAAATCGCTTAAAAAACCTTTCCTTATTTTACATTCACCATTTGACAAAACGGTTGGCATTGAGAATGCACAAGAGCTATACACGAATGCTTTTCATCCCAAAAGTTTTATTTCGTTAGACAAAGCCGACCATTTGTTGTTGAAAAAAGAGGACAGCCTTTATGTCGGCGAAATGATTGGGTGCTGGGTAAAGCATTATTTTCCAAAAGAAGACAATCTGATGTTGAATACTGAGGGGGAGCAATTGGTTGGATATCTGAATTTGATAGAGAATAACTTCACGACTTTTATCCAAACCAAAACACATTCCATGATGGCTGATGAGCCTGAAAGTGTTGGCGGCGACGATTTTGGACCTTCACCTTATGACTATTTGGTGGCAGGTTTAGCCGCTTGTACCACGATGACGCTTAAATTATATGCACAACAGAAAAAATGGGATTTGCAAGAAGTCTTTGTTTACATCACACATGCCAAAAAACACAGCGATGATTTAGGTATTGAAACAACTAAAAAAGGCTATCTCGATGTTATTTCTAAAAAACTAAAATTTACAGGCAATTTAGACGAAGCACAAATGCTAAGATTGAAAGAAATCGCGGCTAAATGCCCTGTACATAGAACATTGCAAAGCGAAGTCATTATTGAAACAGACTTGATTATTAATTGATATTACCAACCCAAAATTCCTACTTTTGCGCTTTTTCACGCATCAGACTAAATTAACATGAGTATTAAAGGATTTCCGACGCTTGTTTGGGTGGCTTTTTCAGCCATTTGTATTGTTTGGGGCACAACATATTTCGGTACTAAAGTAGCGATGGATTATTTCCCGCCGTTCTTTTTTTCGGCGCTTCGATTCGGGGTGGCGGGTGTTATTTTTCTGCTTCTGTACCTCACACAGTCTCGACAAAAACCTACTTGGGCAGATATTAAAAACGGCTCGATAGCGGGCTTTTTTATGATAACAGGCGGTAATGCGCTGTTGGGTTGGGCTGTTAAGTATATTCCAAGCGGCTTGGCAGGTATTATGAGTGCGACAGCACCCATATTTATCACCTTGATGAGTATTTATGCTTTTCCAAATTTTAAAATTACTTGGAAAATAAGCTTGGGTTTGCTCATCGCTTTCGTGGGCATGGCTTTATTGTCGAAGCCCGATGATGGTATTACGTTAACGACTGAATTTTGGATGGGCTTATGGTTGACGGTCGTGGCTAATGTTTTTTGGGGCTTTGGCAGCATTTATATGAAAAAATATCCTGTTGAGCAGCATCCTTTCTTGAAAACGGGTATTCAGATGATACCCGCCAGCCTTATCAATTTAACGATTAGTTTTATTTTTGAAACCCAACCTCATTTTTCACAAATAGATACACGAGGCTGGACGGCAGTTGTTTACCTCATTGTCATAGGGTCGTTGGTTGGTTATTTGAGTTATGTTTATGTCATCAAATACATGGCTCCTGCGCGGCTTTCGATACATATCTATGTGAATATCATTGTCGCCGTTTTACTCGGTTGGGCATTTGGTGGCGAACATTTGAGTCCCATTACTTGGGTTGCTTTAACCATCATTATGATCGGTGTATTTGTTGTTAACAACGAATATGCTCGGATGAATGCCAAAAGAGCCTTAGAAAATCCTGTTTGAAAATTTTGCAAATTTATTTGTAAAATAGCCCCCTCAGTATGGAAGCATATTAAGGGGGCTACTCGTTGTATAGATCTAAGAACAACCTAAATGGCAAATTTTCAAAGTGCTGTATCTTACACGTTATTCCTTTTATTTGTAACATCCGACCAATTTTTAAAGAAAATTTGACTTCCTAAAGGTTAATATACTGAGGGGGGCATTTTTCACAGGCTTATCAGAATAATTATCACGCCACATTTTTTTTGCGATAAAAATATTCGCATTAATTGCAGATTATTTTGCAAATTTTGCAAATTTGCACTCCATTATTTTTTGCGCAACAAAAATATTTCTTGAAAAATCTTTATTCTAAACCAAACCACTTAGTCGTATGAAAAAAAGTATGTACTCATGGCTCTTAGGTCTGTTCCTCTTGATGGTCGGGCAGTCCGTTTGGGCGCAAAAAGTGTCGGGTGTTGTAACTGCCGAGGAAGACGGTCAAGGGATTCCAGGCGTATCAGTCGTTGTTAAAGGGACAACGAAAGGCACCATTACCACCATAGATGGTAATTATGAAATTGATGCAACCGAAGGCGAAACAATTATTTTTTCGCTTGTTGGCTATCAACGCCAAGAGATTACTGTTGCCAAAGGTTCTAAAACGGTTAATATCGTTTTAGGCGGTGGAACAAGCAAGCTCGATGAAGTGGTTGTCACCGCCATGGGCGTTAGCAAAGAAAAACGTACATTAGGTTATTCGGCTCAATCTGTAAAAGGTGAAGAGTTGGCAGAGGTCAATCGTGAAAATTTTGTTGATGCGCTTCAAGGTCGTATTGCAGGTCTGACCATCAACTCTACGGGCGGTGCGCCAGGCTCTTCTTCTCAAATCATTTTGCGGGCAGCGACTTCGTTTAGCCAAGACAATCAGCCTCTTTTTGTTGTGGACGGTGTGCCGATTAACAACAGAACCTTTAATCAAGGAGCTTTGGTATCGGACAGACCGAATCGTGATTTGGACTATTCAAGTCCGATTGCAGACATCAATCCGAATGACATTGAGACGGT